>CANIJN010000215.1 GCA_947467625.1 Opitutia bacterium
GCGGCGGTTGCCCAACCGCCTTATATCCAAAAGCACGAGCCCACCCGCCCGTGCTTTTTTGCGCCCGTCTCCCCACCACCACACCAGTGCCCCCGTAGCCGCGAGCGCCAGCGAGTGGTCCGATCCGCCACTCCGCCCCCCGCCTCTCCCGGTAAATCGTCACAGGGAAAATCAATTTCCGTCTAGCCTCTTTGGCTGATCATCACCATTCCGTCCTAAGTCTTGGCGAGCCGGTTTGTTCGCCCACGTTCTGCCCGCTTTATCTTTATCCCATGAATTCGAAGTCCCTCCGTTCGTTCGTGCTGTGGTCCCTCGCCCTCGCTTGCGCCGCCACCCTCCCGGCCCAAGAAGCCCGGCTCGCCAATCTCGCAACCCGCGGCCAGACCGGCACCGGTGCCGAAGTGCTCACCGCCGGTTTCGTCATCGGGCCCGGCCCGAACAAACAAGTCGTCATCCGCGCCATTGGACCGACCCTCTCGGCCTTCGGTCTCTCAGGCCTCCTCGCGGATCCTTTCCTGACGCTGATCAACGCCTCCACCCAGGCCACGGTCGCCACCAATGACAACTGGCTCCCCGCCGATGCTGCCACAATGGCCGCAGCCGGAGCCTTCGCTCTCCCCACCAACAGCAAAGACGCCGTCATCATCGCCACGCTCGCCCCCGGTGCCTACACCGCACAGATCAGCGGCGTCGGCGGCACCACCGGCCTCACCATCGCCGAGGTCTACGAAGTCGGTGGCACGGGCGCGAAACTGATCAACATCTCCAGCCGCGGTCCCGTCGGCACCGGGGCCAATGTCATGATCCCCGGCATCGTCGTCGCACCCGGCAGCGGCAACCGCAAGTTCCTCGTCCGCGCCGCCGGCCCCGCCCTCGGCGCCTTCGGTCTTACCGGAACGTTGCCCGATCCTCAAATCGTCGTCACCAACGCTGCTGGCACCCTGACCTACGCCAGCAATAATGATTGG
This sequence comes from Opitutia bacterium, assembly GCA_947467625.1. Lineage (GTDB taxonomy): Bacteria > Verrucomicrobiota > Verrucomicrobiia > Opitutales > Opitutaceae > GAS368. The sequence goes on from CANIJN010000215.1 coordinate 969, forward strand.
GGCACCCCCGTCGGCCTCGGCGCCTCCACCGCCGCCCAACTGACTTCGTCCTTCACGGCCAATGGCGCCTTCGCCTTTGCGTCCGGCAGCAAAGACGCCGCCCTCACCGTCGATCTCGCCGCCGGCAATTATACCATCGCCGTCAGCGGCGTCGGCGGCACCAGCGGCCTCGCGATCGTCGAAATCTACGACATCACCCCCGTCGGCCCTCCGTCCATCACGGTCTCGGCCAGCATCGCTTCCGCCGATAAATCCGGCAGCAAACCCGGCGAATTCACCTTCACCCGCGGCGGCGACACGACCACCGCTGTCAACGTCGCCTATTCCCTCGGCGGTTCCGCCGTCAACGGCTTCACCTACGCCCCGCTGCTCGGCACGATCACCCTCCCCGCCGGCGCGACGTCCGCCAAGCTCGCCGTCACCCCGAATCCCGCCCTCCTCGCGACCGGCGTGCAAACCGCCGTCCTCACCGTCCTGACCGCCGGCACCGCTTACACGATCGGCGACGCCAACACCGCCACTGTCTCCATCGCCGACAGTCCAGCGACGCTCTACATTTCCAACTTGCGGCCCGCACCGTCAGTCTCCGGCTCGTCCGCCACCGGCACCGCCACCATTTTGGTTAACCCCGCCGGCACCCTCGCGAGCGTGAGCGTCTCGTTCTCCGGCCTCACCTCTGCACTCACGGGTTCACACCTCCAGATCGGACCGAGCGGCGACTTCGTCCTCGACCTCCCCACCGGCCAGGCCACCAACGTGACGTGGGCCTTCCAACCTCGCGGCACCTACACCAGCGCCGCCCTCCTCGAAGCCCTCAAGTCCGGCAATATCTACGTCGGCCTCGACACCGCCAACAATCCTTCCGGCGAAGTGCGCGGCACCTTCATCGTCGGCAGCGGCTCGCAAAACTTCGTCGTCCCCGCCGCACCTCCCGCCCTGCCCACCAGTTTACCCACCTCCACCGAGGCCGCCCGCTTCCTCACCCAAGCCACCTTTGGACCCCTGCGCAGCGAAATCGCCGCCGTCCAAGCCCAAGGCTACAGCGCTTGGATCGACGCCCAGCTGGCCCTGCCTTACACCGCTCATCGCGCAGCCACGGTAAGTGACTACCGAATCTTTGGCGGCCAAGGCAACGGACTCTATGGCCCCTCCAACCGCCAAGCCGCGTGGTGGAAGAACGCCGTCACCGCTCCGGACCAACTGCGCCAACGTGTCGCCTTCGCGCTCAGTGAAATCCTCGTCATTTCCGATAACGGCGGCGACTTCGCCGTCGAGGCACACGCCAACTACTACGACATTTTGGGCAACGGCGCCTTCGGCAATTTCCGCACGCTGCTGGAAAACGTCTCCCTCAATCCGATGATGGCGATTTACCTCAGCTCGCTGCGGAATTCGAAGGCCACCTTTGACTCCTCCGGCGGCACGCTCACCACGCCCGACGAAAACTACGCCCGCGAGGTCATGCAGCTCTTCTCCGTCGGTCTGTATCTCCTTTTGCCCGACGGCACCCTCAAGTTCGACCCGACCGGCCTGCCCATCCCGACCTACAATCAAAATATCGTCACCGAGATGGCCAAGGTCTTCACCGGTTGGGCCTACCCCTCGACCAATCTCACCCAATTCCGCACCGCGACGACGGATTACTTTACTCGACTGCAACTTTTCCCCGCCTTCCACGACGACACGCAGAAGAGCATCCTCAACGGCGTGGTTCTCCCCGCCGGCCAAGGTGGCACCAAGGATCTCGAACAAACGCTCGACGCCTTGTTCTCCCATCCCAACACCGGCCCCTTCATTTCGAAGCAACTCATCCAACGCTTGGTCACGAGCAATCCCACGCCTGCCTACGTCTATCGCGTTGCGCAGAAGTTTGAAAACAATGGCTCCGGCGTGCGCGGCGATCTCAGTGCCGTGGTGCGCGCAATCTTCACCGACTACGAGGCGCGGTCCTCGACGACCCTCACCGCCCCGACCTTCGGCAAGCTCCGCGAGCCCCTCATTCGCGCGACCGCCCTCCTGCGCTCCTTCGGCGCCAACCCAGCCAGCGGCCGCTATATCTCCGGTCTTGCGAATACCGAAACCGCACTCGCCCAATCCGCCCTGCGCGCCCCCACCGTCTTCAATTTCTTCCGTCCCGATTACGTCTTGCCCGGTGCCTTGGCCTCCGCCGGCTTGGTCGCCCCAGAGTATGAAATCACCGACGCCACCTACGCGATCAGCGTCCCCAATTTCCTCCGCACCTTTATCTTTAATGCCGCCGGCTCCAACCCCGATACCGTCGTGCTCAACCTGGCCTACGAACAGTCGCTCGTCGCGACTCCCTCCGCGCTCCTCGACCACTTGAACCAAGTAATGTGCGGAGGAAATCTCACCGCCGCCACCCGCACTCGCGTGACCACCATGCTGGCCGCGCTGCCGAGTAACACGTCGACGCTCGAACGCGCCCAGCGCGCCATTTTGGTCCTCGCGACCTCCCCCGACGGCTCTGTCCAAAAGTAAGCACTCATCGACCGGCCTCATCCTTCCCTCCCTCGACTCTCAGCTCTCAACTATTTCGATCCCCATGAGCAAAAAATCCTCCCTCTCCGCCGCGGCCGCCTTCGCTTCCTCACGCCGCAAGTTCCTCGGCAATTGCTGCGCCGGCGTCGGTATGACCGGAATGCTCTCGGCCCTATCGAGCCTTCGCCTCATGGGCGGCGCCGCCAGTCCCAACAATGGCCCCGTCGCGCCCAAGACCGCCGGCGCCGTCGCCTCCGACTACAAGGCTTTGGTCTGCGTGTTTCTCGGCGGCGGCAATGACGCCAATAACCTTATCATCCCCACGGGCTCCGGCTACGCGGGCTACGCCTCCGCTCGCTCCAACCTCGCCATCCCGAGCGCCTCCGTGCTCTCCCTCTCTCCGAAGACCACCGACGGCCGGACCTTCGGCCTCCATCCTTCGATGGCGGAATTCAACACCCTCTTCGGTTCCGGCAAGGCCGCCCTCCTCGCCAACGTCGGCACCCTCGTCTACCCCACCACGCGCGCGCAATACACGACCAACTCGGTCCCGCTGCCCCCGCAGCTCTTCTCGCACAGCGACCAGACCGTCCAATGGCACCACAGTATTCCCGACCGCCCAGCCGTCACCGGCTGGGGCGGCCGCGTCGCCGACCTCGTGAATGCGTTTAACACGAATAACAAACTGTCGATGTCGGTCAGCCTCGCCGGCACCAATTTCTTTCAAGTCGGCAGCAAAGTCTCGCAATACGCCGTCACCAATACCGGCGCCGTCACGTTCGCCGGTACCACCGGCGGCAATAATGCCCTGAGCTACCAGGCTCAAAAAGATGTGTTTAACGCCACGCAGCCCGGCCTCTTCGATACCGCGTTTGCCGGTATCTCGAGCACCTCGATCACCAACAGCGATTTTCTCAACACGACGCTCGCGACCGCCCCCGCCCTCGCCACGGTCTTCCCCAATACCAGCCTCGGTAATCAACTGAAGATGGCCGCGCGCCTCATCGCAGCGTCCTCATCGCTCAGCCTCAAACGGCAGGTCTTCTTCGTACAAATCGGCGGCTGGGATACTCACGCCTCGCAACTCGACAACACCGCGCCCGTTACGGGCAGCCACGCCGGCCTCCTCCAACAGGTCAGCCAAGGCCTGAACGCCTTCTACAACGCCACCGTCGAACTCGGCGCCGCCAACCAAGTCACGACGTTTACCGCCTCCGACTTCGGCCGCACGTATCGCTCAAACGGCGATGGCTCCGACCATGGTTGGGGTAATCACCACATGATCGTCGGTGGCGCCGTCAAAGGCGGAGACATCTACGGTAAAATGCCCAACCTCACGATCGGCGGCCCCGACGATACCGCCCAAGGTCGCTGGATTCCTACCACCAGCGTCGACGAATACGCCGGCACGCTCGCCACCTGGTTTGGCGTCAGCGCCACCGACCTCCCGACCGTCCTCCCGAACATCGGTCGCTTCGCCAAACCAAACCTCGGCTTCGTCTAACCGCAGCCTGGGTCGTCGGAGGCCCGGCCACAATCATTGTAGGCCCGGCCGCTGGCCGGGTTACACGGGCATACCGCCCGTGAGTGTCCAGTTTTTTGATTCATCGAATTTAGCATGAAATTCCTGCTCCGCCTCGTGCCGCACCACGCCCTCGCGCTTCTGCTCCTCCTGGCGTCCGCCGTGCCACATCACGCCGCCGATTATTTCGTCGCGACGAACGGCAACGATACCAACAACGGCCTCACCGCGGCTCGACCGTTCCGCAATGTCGCGCGCGCGGCACTTCTAGCCACCGCTCCGGGCGACACCGTGACGGTCGCGGCCGGGACCTACACCGAGACCGTATCGCTGCTCCGCTCCGGTTCTCCCACCGCCCCTATCACGTTTACTTCTCCCACCCGCGGTGCCGCCAAAATCGTCGGCCAAGTCCGCATCTTGGGCTCCAATATCACGCTCTCCGGCTTCGATATCACGAATCGCAGCGGGAGCGGGGTCATTGTTTCCAGCGATCGCGTGCGTATCCTAAAAAACGATATTCACAACTGCTCGGGCCACGGCATCAGCGCCTTTTCTTTCGATTACCTCACCATCGAAGGCAACCGACTCTTCCGCAACGGCGACCAGAACTTCTCGCAAGCGAGCGGTATCTCCCTCTACCAACCGGTCGCCCTCGATCAGGCCCCCGGCTTCCATATCATCGTTCGCGGCAACGAATCCTTCGAAAACGACAGCGTCGTCAGCACCCAGGCGGGCGGCACCAATTTCCGTGTCGGTATCGGCATCCAACTCGAAGATTTCCGCAACACCCTCGAAGGCTCCACCGCCGGAGTCTATCGCCCCGCCACCCTCATCGAAAACAACCTCCTCTACGGCAATGTCGGCCGCGCCCTCGTTATCAGCCTCAGTGACAATATCACCGTCCGCCACAACACCGCCTACCACAACCTCCCGCTCCGCAATACGATCACCACCCTCGGAGACTTCAGCTGCCAAGACACCGACAGTGTCCGCTGGGTAAACAACATCCTCGTGACCCGCGCCGCGTCGTTGAATGCGATCTTCGACGCCCGCAACACCAACTCCACGTGGGACTACAATGTCATTGGGGGCGGCTCCCTGTCCATCGCCGCCGATTCCACCACCGTCCTCGGCGCGCACAATTACCTCCTCGACCCCCGTCTCATCGCCCCGGATACGAATAATTTCCGCCCCGGACCCGGCAGTATTGCGATCGACAACGGCAGCTCCGCGTTCGCCGCTCCGAGCGATTTTGAAGGCACCGCCCGCCCGATCGGTTCCGGCTTAGATATCGGTGCCTTCGAAACCAAACCGGACCTCACCGCACCCTCGGGCATCGCACCCACCCTCGCCACCCAGCCCATCAGTCAGACGCTCCTCCCTGGTGGCATCATCACCCTTTCCGTTGCACCCAGCGGCTCCCCGCCGCTCACCTACCAATGGTCGCGGAACGGTGCCGCTATCAGTGGTGCCACCGCGTCCGCTTTTACCCTCTCACCGCTCCAGTCTGCCGATGCCGGCGTTTACGAAGTCAAGGTAACCAATCCCGCCGGCACCATCACCAGCAATCCAGCCACGATCGCGGTCGCCGTCACGCCGACCTTCACCTTTCGCAACCCCACCCCCGCCCTCGGCACGCTCTTCTCCGTCGGCTTTGGTGCCGGCAAGCTCCTCGCCGTCGGCATCGGTGGCCGCATCGTCACCTCGCCCGATGCCGTGAATTGGTCCCTCGCCGCGACGTTGCCCACCACGGCTCTGCGCGGCATTGCGCACAACGGCAGTCTCTGGGTCGCCGTCGGCGACAGCGGTGTGATTTTCACCTCACCCGATACGCTCGTCTGGACCCCGCGCACCTCCCCGACGACGCAAACCCTCCTCTGGGCCACCTACGCCAACAACCAATTCCTCGCCTGCGGCAACTCCGGCACCATCCTCGTTTCCCCTGATGGGATTAACTGGAGCCTCCGCCCGCCACTCACGCCCGTCGTTACTCAGCAGCTCACCAGCATCACCGGCCGCCTCGGCGCCTACGTCGCCGTCGGCCAGACGGGCACGATCCTCACCTCGCCCGACAGCATTGCCTGGACCCGCGTCACTCTCCCCGGAGTCACTCAAAGTTTCTACAACGTATCCTTGCTCACCGGCCAGTTCATCGCCGTCGGCGACACCGGCCGCATTTATTCCTCGGCCGATGGCATCGAATGGACGAGTCGCACGACCTCCACGATCACCAACAATCTCCGCAGCGTCACCCATAACGGCTCGCAGTTCATCATCACCACCGACGGCGAGCGTATCGTCGTCACCGCCGATTTCGCCACCTTCATCAGCCGCAACCTCTCCTTCAACCTGAACACCGCCCGTCTTGCTAGCACCTCGGCCAACGGCCTCACCGTCGCAGTCGGCCAAGGCGGGGAAATCGCCACCTCGCCCGACGGCCTCGCCTGGACCCAACGCGGCGGCAACGGGACCATGGTGCAGCTCAACGGTGTGACCTTCCTGAATACCCAGTGGTTCGCCGTCGGCAACAGCACCGGCATCCTGACTTCTCCCGACGCCGTCACGTGGACGCGCCTCCCGATCCCTGCCGCCAACGGGCTCAACGCGATCGGCTACGGAGCCGGGCGCTACGTCGCCATCGGTGATCAAGGTTACATCACCACGTCGCTCGACGCCGCCACTTGGGTTGGCAATACGACCGCTTCCGGCACGACCCAGTCCCTTCGTGGTATCGCCTACGCCAACGGTCGTTGGGTCGTCGTCGGCTTTGGTGGCGTCATTCGCACCTCCACCAACGGCACGACGTGGACCACCGTCACATCCTCCGTCACCACAAATTTCAACGCCCTCACCACGTTCGGCAGCACCTTCATCGCCGTTGGCGATAGCGGCGTCATCCGAACCTCCACCGATGGCACCACGTGGACAGCTGCCACTTCCGGCACTACCCAAGCCCTGCGCGGCATCTGCATCGATCGCGGCACGGCCTACATCGTCGGCGGCAACCGGACGATCCTCGCGTCCACCGACGCCGAGACGTGGACCACGCGCACCGCCCCAGCTGCCAACAACGGCACCTATCGCGGCATCACCGCGGCGAACGGTGGCCTCTTCATCGTCGGCGATCAGGGCGTCGCCCTTTTCTCCCCCGATAGCTTTACGTGGCGTTACCTACCCGCGCTCGCGTTCAACGAAACCCTCTACGCCGTCGCGTCCAACGGCCTTTCCACCGTCATCGTCGCATCCGGCGGCACAATCCTCCAAGCCGGCAATCCCACCGTCCTGCCCTCGCGCCTGGTCAACGTAGCCACCCGCGGCTTAGTGCAGCCCGGCGGAAACCTCACTCCTGGCTTCGTCCTCCGCGGCACCGGTAGCAAACGAGTCGTCGTCCGCGCCGTCGGCCCCACCCTCTCTGCCTTCGGCCTCTCCGGCCTCAGCGATCTCAAACTCGATGTCGTCAACCAACAGACCCAGGCCACTGCCGCTAGCAACGACGACTGGGGCGGGTCCTCGCCGCTCTCCACGGCCTTCGCGTCCCTCGGCGCCTTCCCGTTGACCTCCTCCTCGAAAGACGCCGCCGTCCAGACGACGCTTCCTGTCAACCAGGGCGGCTACAGCGTTAAGGTTGCCGCCAGCGGCACCGGTACCACCGGCGTTGCCCTCGCCGAAGTCTACGATGCCGACAGCGACGACGCTCCCGTCCGGGTCGTTAACGTCTCCACCCTCGGCTTCGTCGGCACCGGTGCCAACGTCCTTACCCCCGGCTTTGTCATCCGCGGCACCGTGCCGAAAATCGTGCTCATCCGCGCCATCGGCCCCGGTCTCGCCCAACTCGGCGTCGGCGGTCTGCTCGCCGACCCTCAATTCTCCGTCTTCCTAGCCGGCTCCGACGTCGCCATCGCCTCGAGCAACGACTGGGGCGGCACCGCCGCCCTCAAGGCCGCCTTCACTGCCGCCGGCGCCTTCAACCTCGCCGCCGACAACAGCAAAGATGCCGCCATCGTCCTCACGCTGCCTCCGGGCGGCTACACCGTCGTGACCTCCGGCGTCGCGAATACCACGGGCACTGCCCTCGTTGAAGTTTACGACCTCGACCCGTGACCCGCGGCCGCTCCGCGTATGCGATCCGGTAGCCGCGATCGCCAGCGAGTGGATCAGCCGGGCTGACCGCACAACTCGCTCGCCATCCCGGGCCAGCTCGCTTCATCCGTAGTCAGCCCTCACCCGCACCTCTGTATGAAAGCCCACCGCCTTACCTTCACGCTCTGCGCTCTCATCCTCGCGCTCCTCACGTGGTTTTTCTGGCCCAACTCGCCCTCCCGCGTTCCGTCGCCGTCTCAAATTTCAAATCCTCAATCTCAAATCCCTCCGCCCGCCACCCCGCCTCCACCCCCCGCTTCTCGAA
>CANIJN010000216.1 GCA_947467625.1 Opitutia bacterium
CGATGGAACTGGCGCTCGACGGATGGTTCGATTGGGCCGTGTGGAAGCAGGAAAACGGACACACGGAGTTGGTGGCGGCGGGGCACCACGCGAAATAGGACCGGTGGCGCTATGGGGCGCGTTGGGTTTTTGGGCGTGAAGGGCGATGGCGAATCATCGCGCAGAAAAAAATCGGGGCGACGCACTCTGCGCTCGTCAGCGCGGGGCCCGGTGCGCAACCATGGTTTTACCCTATGGAGACTTCACCCGCCGCCGCTTTTATCCCGAATGAACGCATTTTGATGGGGCCCGGTCCCAGTCCGGTGCCCCACCGCGTGCTGCGCGCCATGGCGGCGCCGACGCTCGGGCATCTCGACCCCCAGTATCTCGCGATCATGGACCATACGTGTGCGATGCTGCGGGAAATTTTTCGCACGAAGAATGCCCTGACGTTTCCGGTGAGCGGGACCGGGATGGCGGGCATGGAGTGCATCGCGGTGAATGTGTTGGAGCGCGGCGACGAGGCCATCGTGTGCGTGAACGGTGTCTTCGGCGCGCGGATGAAAGATGTGATGGAGCGTTGCGGTGCGACGGTGCACGCGGTCGAGGCGACGTGGGGTGACGTGATTTCGCTCGAGCAAATCAAGGCAGCGCTCGATGCCCATCCGAAGGCGAAGCTCGTGACGATCGTGCACGCGGAGACGAGCACGGGGGCGCATCAGCCGCTCGCGGGATTTGCGGACCTCGTGCATTCGCGCGGGGCGCTGTTGGTGGTCGATGCGGTCACGAGTTTGGGCGGACATGAGCTGCGCGTGGACGAGTGGGGGATCGATGCAATCTTCAGCGGCACGCAAAAGTGTCTGAGTTGCCCGCCGGGACTTTCGCCCGTGAGTTTCGGCGAGCGGGCCCTTGCGGTCATGGATGCGCGCAAGACGAAGGTGCAGTCGTGGTATCTCGATGTGTCGATGCTGCGGAAATATTATACGGGCGGCGGCGCGGCGGCGGGTGGCGGGGCGCGAGTCTATCATCATACGGCGCCGATCAACATGACCTATGCGTTGCACGAGGCGTTGACGATAGTGCTGGAGGAAGGGCTCGACGCGCGGATCGAACGTCATGCGCAGATGTATCGACGTTTACGTACGGGGCTCGAGGCGATGGGGCTCAGCTACATTCCCAAGCACTCGCTGCATTCTTTGAATTGCATTTCGATTCCGGCGGGGGCGGACGACGCGAAGGTGCGTCGGCGGTTGCTGGAGGAATATGGCATCGAGATCGGGGCGGGCCTCGGGCCGATGGCGGGTAAGGCCTGGCGCATCGGCTTGATGGGACATGGCTCCAGCGTGCGAAACGTGGATCTCGTGCTCACGGCGTTGAAGGCGGTCTTGGCATGAGGATCGGCTTGCTGGCGCTCGCCGCTACCCGGAGACACTGAAATGAAATCGCGCATTTACGCTCAGCTTTCGGAGGAGGGAGGCGGCGGGGAACTTTCCGCGCTTCGTTTGATCGGCTTGCTGGCGCTCGCCGCTACAGGGAGACACTGAAATGGCATCGCGCATTTACGGTCAGCTTGCGGAGGTGGGAGGGGGCGGGGAACTTTCCGCGCTTCGTTTGATCGGCTTGCTGGCGCTCGCCGCTACGGGGATGAGGAAGAAAACACGATGAAGACTGATGCAATTGCCCGACTGATGGCGTTGTTGCCCAAGGGACGGATCATGTCCGGGCCGGCGCACTTAGCGGCCTACGAGAGCGACGGATTGACGGCCTTTGCGGCGCGACCTCTAGCGGTGGCGGTGCCGGAGACGCAGGACGAGGTGATTCAGATCGTGCGTTTTTGCTATGCTGAGAAGTTGCCCTTCGTCGCACGCGGAAGCGGGACTAGTTTGTCGGGCGGATCGCTGCCGGTGAAAGAGGGGATCGTCATTACGTTGAATAGACTGAACCGGATTGTGCGGATTGATCCGGCGGGTCGGATCGCGGTGGTGGAGGCGGGGGTGGTCAACTCGCACGTGACGACGGCGGCGCAGAAGTATGGTTTGCACTTCGCGCCGGACCCATCGAGTCAGTCGATTTGTACGATTGGCGGGAATGTGGCCTTCAACTCGGGGGGTGCGCACTGCCTCAAATATGGGATGACTTCGAATCACGTGTTGGGACTGAAGGCGGTGCTGGCCACGGGGGAAGTGGTGGAGTTTGGCGGGCCGAGCCGAGAGCAAGTGGGGCCGGACTGGACGGGGCTTTTTGTGGGCAACGAAGGGCTGTTTGGAATCGCGTTGGAAGTGACGCTGCAATTACTGCCGCGGGCGGAAACGTTTCACACGGTGCTGGCGGGCTATGATTCGCTGGAGAAAGCGGGCGACGCGGTGTCGGCGGTGATTGCGAGCGGGCTGTTGCCGGGGGCGCTGGAGATCATGGATGCGCTGGCGCTCGAGGCGGCGGTGGCGGCGGTGCACGCGGATTATCCGCCGAATGCGGCAGCGGTGCTGATTGTGGAGTTGGAAGGGCCGCGGGAAGTGGTGGCGTGGGACCGCGTGCGGTTGCAGGAAATTTTGGCGGAGAGCGGTGCGATGGAAGTACGCGTCGCGAAAGATGCGGCGGAGCGGCTGGCGATTTGGAAGGGCCGCAAGAGTGCCTTCAGTGCGGTGGGGCGGTTGTCGCCGGATTTCATCGTGCAGGACGGCGTGGTGCCGCGGCGAAAACTCGGTGAGGCTTTGAAACGGATCGGCGAGATGGCGAGCGAGGCGCGGCTGCGGGTCGCGAATGTGTTTCATGCCGGCGACGGCAATTTGCACCCGTTGATCATGTATAATGGCAAGGAGGCAGATGGCCTGGCGCGGGCGGAGGCGCTCGCCGGAAAAATTTTGAGGATGTGTATCGTGATGGGCGGCTCGATCACGGGTGAGCACGGGGTGGGCGTGGAGAAACGCGATTACATGCCGGAGATGTTCACGACGAACGAACTGGACTGCATGAAGCGGCTGCGTGCGGCGTTCGATCCGCTGGAGATTGCGAATCCGGGAAAAATGTTTCCGGAGGGCGCGCCGGCGGTGATGACGACGGCGCAGCACGGGCTGCATCCGCTGGAGAAGGCGGGAGTGATTACGCGGGAGTGAACGGCGAACGAGGACGAAACCAAGAAACACATGAACGCTACGACGATCAGGAGTGGCCCACGGAACACACGGACTACACGGAAAAATGAGACACCGAGGTCGGAAGAGAATCGCACCGAGGGCACAGAGCAGACATTGCCCGGTGAACGTTGTGGCGTGCTCCGTGGACGCAGTGATGAGTGATCGGAATTTTTAACCACGGATTACTCGGATGAACACGGATAAAGACATGGTGGTGACGACGCCGGAGGAATTGGCGGAGGCGGTGCAGTCGGCGCCGCGCGTTCTGGCCGTGGGGGCGGGAACGAAGCCGCGGTTGTCGGCGGTGGCGAGTGACGTGGTGAAGATTTCGACGGTGAAGCTGAGCGGGATCGTGGAGTATGAGCCGAGTGAGTTTACGTTTACTGCGCTGGCGGGAACACCGGTGAAGGACATCGCGGCGGCGCTGGCGGAACGCGGCCAGTATTTGCCATTTGATCCGTTGCTGGTGGACGCCGGTGCGACCATCGGGGGGACGGTGGCGGCGGGGCTCGGTGGACCGGGGCGTTTTCGATTTGGCGGGCTGCGGGATTTTATTGTCGGCGTGCGTTTCGTCGATGGCGGCGGGCGGCTGATGAGAATGGGCGGGAAAGTCGTAAAGAATGCCGCGGGGTTTGATCTGCCGAAGTTTTTTGTGGGCAGCCTCGGGCGGTTTGGAGCGCTGGCTGAGGTGACCTTCAAAGTGTTTCCGCGGGCGGTGACGACGCGGACGCTCCGACTGGGCGCAGTGGATACGGCGGCGATGACGACGATTTTTACCGAGGCGGCGGGACAGCGATGGGAGCTGGATGCGTTGGAGGCGTGGCCGGCCGAGGGTGTGGTGTATGCGCGGCTCGCGGGACCGGCGGCGGCGCTCGATGTGCTGGCGGCGGAGATTTTTTCGCGGTGGCCGGGTGCGGCGCTGACGGACGACGAAGCGTCGAGGTGCTGGAATGGCGTGCGCGAGTTCGCGTGGGCGCACGACGGCGGAGAGCTGGTCAAGGTGGCGCTGGTGCCCGGAGCCGTCGCGGGATTTTTGTCGTGGACGCAGACGATGGCCGGAGCGCGGACGTGGGTGGGATTGGGTGGGAACGTAGGTTTTATTTCGTTACCGCGCGGTGGAACGTTGGCGGACGGACTGGCGTGGCCGGCGATGACGTTGCGCGGCGGCGGCGCGTTGTGGCCGGGGAAGCGAGCCGACGCTAAAGTGTATCGCGCGGTGAAAGCGGCGCTGGATCCGCAGGGACGGTTTCCCTCAATCGAGGACTAATCATGCAGCACACGATCAAACCGGAAGAGCACGGAGCTTTGGGCGCGCCGATGGCGCACGCGGTGGAGGCGTGTGTGCATTGCGGGTTCTGCCTCGCGGCGTGTCCGACGTATCAGGAATTTGGACAGGAGATGGATTCGCCGCGCGGGCGCATTGTCCTGATGAAGCAGGTGCTCGAAGGGACGTTGCCGTGGGCGGATGCGCAGCCGCATGTCGATCGCTGCTTGGGCTGTCTGTCGTGCGAGCCGGCGTGTCCGAGCGGGGTGCCGTATCGGGATTTGATCAGTCCGTTTCGCGCGCGGATGGAGGAGGAGAAACAGGCGGTGCGGAAACCGGGTGAAGCATTGCGGCGCTGGCTAGCGGAGCTGACGATTCCGTATCCGGGGCGCTTCCGGCTGGCGCTGGCGGGAGCGAAGATCGGGCGGGCGCTGGGCGGGCTCGTGCCGGCGGTGTTGCGGCCGATGTTGACGCTCGCGCCGAAGAGCGTGCCGGCGGAAGTGAAATTGCAGGCGGTGTATCCGGCGCAAGGTGAGCGCCGGGCCCGGGTCGCGCTGCTCGCGGGTTGTGCGCAGCAGGTGCTCGATCCGGATATCAATGTGGCGACGATCGAGGTGTTGGCGCGCAATGGCGTGGAGGTGATCGTGCCGAAGGCACAGGGCTGCTGTGGCGGCCTCTCGTGGCACACGGGAAACCTTGCGTCGGCGCAGGCGTTTGCGCGGAAGAATCTGGAAGCGTTCCCGGCCGACGTGGACGCGATCCTGACCAACGCGGCGGGCTGCGGGTCAGCGCTGCACGAGTATCCCTTGATTTTGCGCGGGACGGCGGACGAAGCGCGGGCGAAGGAATTTGCACGGCGCGTGATGGATGTGAGTGTATTTCTCACCAAGATTGGGCTGCGCGAAAAGCCGCGAGGCCTCGGTGCGATGGCGGGGGCTGGGGCAAAAGCGACGCTGAAGGTGGCGTATCATGATGCCTGTCACCTCGCGAATGCGCAAGGCGTGCGGGAGCAACCGCGGGCGTTGTTGCGGGCAATCCCGGGGGTGGACGTGTGTGAGTTGGCCAATGCGCACCTCTGCTGCGGAAGCGCGGGGACCTATAATTTGGATCAACCGGAGACGGCGCATTCGCTCGGCGCCCAGAAGGCCCAAGCGGCGTTGGCGGCGCTCGGCGGTGGCGAGGGCGTGGTGGCGAGTGGGAACATTGGCTGCCTCACGCAGCTGCGGGTGCACTTGGAGAAAATCGGTTCCCCGGTGCGGGTGCGGCACACGATGCAGGTGCTGCGCGATGCTTATGAAAAGCCCCCGAAAATTTAACCACGGATGGACACGGATAAACTCGGATAAGACCGAGTGAGCGCGGGCCCGCCGAGGCAGCCGTGGGAAACCGTGCGGGAGCGAGGCAGTGGAAACGGGGACGCGGTGCGCGGAGGGCGAGTCGGAGACCCTGCCTTACTTCGGAATCATGCCGGGGAAGACGTAAGCTTGGAGCATGATGAAGATGCCGACGAGAATGGCGAGGGCGACGCTGTGCCAGAAGACGGCGCGCAGGATCGCGCCGGCGGTCGGGCTATCGGGGTGTCCGCCGGTGGCGACGCTCGCGACGACAATGCTTTGGGCGTCGATCATTTTGCCCATGACGCCGCCGGAGCTGTTGGCGGCGCACGTGAGGAGGGGCGAGAGGCCGAGCTGTTCGGCGGTGACTTTTTGCAGGTTGCCGAAGAGGACGTTGGAGGAGGTGTCGCTGCCGGTGAGCGCGACGCCGAGCCAGCCGATGATCGGCGAGAAGAACGGGAACCACCGACCGGTGCCCGCGAGCGCGAGGCCCATCGTGGTGTCGGTGCCGCTGTATTTCGTAGTGAAGCCGAGCGCCATCATCGCCGAAATCGTGAGCAGCGAGACGCGCACGCGCCACAGGGTCTGGCCATAAATGCGCAGGGCGCGGCCGAGGCCGACGCGCAGGGCGAGTGCCGAGGCGATGCCGGCCAGCAGCAACGCGGTGCCCGTCGCGGAGAGGAGATTCAATTTGAACATCGCGGCGTCGGGCGTGGGCTTCGGTGCGACCGGCGGCATCTTGATCACGGCGTTGTGGAGCTCGGGCACGGGGATCTGCGGCGCATACCACGAATCGAGCAGGCCCTTGATCTGGGGCATACCCCAGGCGAAGACGAAGGCGGTGAGAAAAATCCACGGTAGCCACGCTTTCCATGCGGGGGAGCCCGCGGCTTCGGCGGCGGCCGCAGACGTCGGCCCGGACGTGGGCGCGGGATTCGCCTGTTCCTCGGCCGGTTTCCAGAACCGCATCAGCACGACGACTGAGAACAACGAGACGCCTCCCGCCACGATGTCCACGAGCCACGGTCCGTGGAAATTGCTCACGAGAAACTGCACGAGACTGAACGATGCGCCCGCCACGATGCACGCCGGCCAGACGGAGACCATGCCGCGCCAGCCTACTTGTGCGGCCACGAGCCAGAAGGGGACGATGAGCGAAAAGAACGGCAGCTGGCGGCCCACCATCGCGCTGAGCTGGAGCAGGTCGAGGCCGGTGAGCGGCGCGAGCGTGACGAGGGGTGTGCCGAGCGAGCCGAAGGCGACGGGCGCGGTGTTGCCGATGAGCGCGAGCTTAGCCGCCTCGAGCGGTTTGAAGCCGAGCCCGATCAGCAGGGCGCCCGAGATTGCCACCGGTGCGCCGAAGCCGGCGGCGCCCTCGATGAAGGCGCCGAACGAAAACGCGATCAGGAGCGACTGAATGCGTCGGTCGCCCGAGACACCGGCAATCTGTTTTTGAAGGACGGCGAACTGGCCGGTTTCAACGGAGAGTTGGTAGATGAAGATCGCGTTGAGGATGAGCCACCCAATAGGGAGCAGACCGAAGGCGGCACCGTAGCCGGCGGAGGCCAGGGCGAGTTTGACGGGCATGCCGTAGACAAAAATCGCGATGCTGCCAGCGACGGCGAGGGCGATCAGCGCGGCGAGGTGTGCGCGCACGTGGTAGAAGGCGAGCAGGGCGAGGAGGACGACGACGGGAATCGAGGCGACGAGGGCGGAGACGCCGATCCCGCCGAGAGGGGCGTAGATTTGGGACCAAGTCATGGGGTAGAAGCGATAGGGGAAGACGCGGAGAGGGAGAGAGAGGGAGACTGACGCGCGGGAGAGTCGACGACTGAAGGGGAAGCGTGGGAGCGAGGCACGGGTGCGCGGGGGTGGCGAGAAATTTTCGACGCGCGCGGAGGGGGCGACCGAAGCGATCGCGGATGACTGACGGAGGGAGGACGCGCCGAGCTACAGGCCCTGAGTGTCGACGAGCCAGATGAGCGACGTGGGGGCGGCGGGCTCAGAGAGCGGGCGCCATTTGGACGCCGCGCGTTCGTGGAATGGACCCTGGGTGTTGCCGAGCTTGAAGCCGCGGGGTGGAAGCCGCCGCTCGGTCAAAACCACTTTTTCTTTTTCAGGTAGATGACCATGAGGATCGTGGTGACGATCGTGGAACCCAGGGCCCAGGGGTAGCCGAATTTCAGTTCGGGCATCGCCTCGAAGTTCATGCCAAACCACGTGCCGATCACCATGACGGGAATCGTGACGGCGGTAATGGCGGTGAGAAATTTGATGCCCTCGTTGGCTTCGAACGCGGCTTTGTTGAGATAAATGTCGAAGGCCATCATGAGGCGTTCGTGATAACTGGAAGCCGTGTCGTCGAGGCGATTAAGATTGTCGCGAAGGTCGCGGAAATACGGGAGGAGCTTCGGGCGGATGAGTTTGCTGTCGCCGCGGGCGAGCCGGTCGATCACGTCGCGCTGCGGGCGGATGATCGTACGCAGCTTAGTGAAATCGCCGCGCACGTGGAGGAGTTCATTGACGAGCGTCTTCTGCGTCGAGTCGCGGGACAGAACATCTTCTTCAAGTTCCTCCAGTTCGGCGCGAAGTTCTTCGGTGACGGGAGAATAATGATCGACGATGAGGTCGAGCAATGTGTGGGCGATGCGGTCGGGGCCGCGCGGACCGGCGCCGGCGTTCTTGAGCGTTCGGTCAATGAATGTAGCGATGGAACGGAGGGGCGCGGTGTGGAAGGAGACGAGGTAGTCGCGGCCGAGAAAGAGATCGAGTTCGGTCGTGTTGAATTTTTCCGTGCGCGTGAAATCGACCGCGTGGGTGACGATGAAGAGGTAATCTTCGTAGTCCTCGACCTTGGGGAGCGAGTTGGGCGCGACGCAGTCCTCGATGGCGAGCGGGTGAAACTGGAAGACGGATTCGAGCACGAATTTGGTTTCTTCCTCGGTCGGGTTGTCGAGGTCGACCCAGAGGAGCAGGCCTTTGTCGGCGCGGACGAGTCGCAGGGCTTCGCGTTCGAGATCGGAGCCGACGAGTTTGCCGTCACTGAAGATGAAGGAGCGGATCATCGGGGCGGACCGTGGTGGAGGCGGAGGCCGATGGCCACAAAAAGGCGCGAATGATGTAAAAAATTCGAGCAGAGCTGAAGTGCCGTCGGTTGCGAACGGCTGGCCCGACGACCTACAACCCGAGCTTCTTCTCGACCGCGGCGAGGGCGGCGATGAAAGCCTCGGGCGTTTCGGCGGCGAGGAAGGTGGCGCGGTCGGCGGAGTCGCGGAGGAGTTTGCAGAGGGCGCTCACGACGGCGAGATAGTCGCCGGGTTTTGATTTGGGGGTACCGAGCACGAAAAAGAGTTTCACGATTTCGCCGTTCGCATCGAAGGGGATACCGGCGTGGCTGCGGCCGACGGCGAGGACGATTTGTTTCACGTGCTCGGTGCGGGCGTGGGGCAGGGCGATGGCGTTGCCGAGGCAGGTGGTGTCGAGGCGGTCACGGGCGAGCAGTTCCTCGTAGAAGCCGGTGAAATTGACGACGTCGGGATGGCCGTCGAGCAAGTGGGCAACTTCGTTGAGCGCGGCGGTGCGCTTGGTGCTGTGCACATGGAGTGCGATCCGGGACGGAGCGAGGAGCGAAGTGATTTTGCCGGCCATGCGAAGAAGGGA
>CANIJN010000217.1 GCA_947467625.1 Opitutia bacterium
AAACGTTTTCGGGAGGTAATCATCCGCGCCGACTTCGAGGCCCACGATGCGGTCGGTCTCATCGCCACGCGCGGTGAGCATGAGCACGGGCACGGTAGATTTTTGGCGGATACGTTTCAGGACCTCGAAGCCGTCCATGCCGGGGAGCATGACATCGAGAATGAGCGCGTGCGGGGCGGCGGGGCCGAGGGCGGTGGCGCGTTCGACGCCCTCCGGACCGGTGTGCACGGCCGTCACGTCGAAACCCAGCGGCTCAAGGTAGCTCGTGACGAGGCGGCAAAGTTTTTTGTCGTCATCAATCATCAACAGGCGCGTGCGGCCGGAGTCGGGAGCGGCGGAATTCATCAGCGCGGATTTTTGGGGAGTTGTCGCCGCGCGTGCAATCGCCGAGAGCTTAACGTGCGTTTAACAATTCTCACCTGTTCGGCTTATATGCGCTTAACCTCAGTGCCTCATCTTCTGCCTGTGCGCTACGTGCTCCTCTTGCTCCTCCTGTGGTCTTCGTTGGGCGCGGCGGAGCTGCGGATGGAGGTCCAGTTGCGCTGGCGGGGCGTACCGATCGCGGTGCCGTCGGGAGAATTGGCCGGGGCGACTGGCCAGTCGGTGCGCTTGACGCGGTTTGCGGCGATGGTGTCGGGGGTCGTGCTCACGCGGGCCGAGGGCGGCACGGTGCAGCTCGACGGGCAATACGGTTTTCTCGATGCGGAGTCGGGGCGGCTCGCGCTGACGCTCCGTAACGTCCCTGACGGCGACTACCACGGGCTGGAGTTTCAGCTCGGGTTGCCGGCGGCGGTGAACCACGGGGATCCGGGGCAATGGCCGGCGGGGCATCCCTTGAACCCTATCGTCAACGGCCTGCACTGGGGTTGGGCGGGCGGCTACGTGTTTGCGGCGATCGAAGGGCGCTGGCGCGCGGCGGTGGCGGATGCCGCCAAGGAGGAGCGCGGATTTTCGTATCATCTCGCCACGGATGCCCGCGTGATGCGCGTGGGTTTTGTGGCGTGGGTGCAGGTGGCGGGGCCGACGACGGTCTCGCTCGCGCTCGATCTGGGCAAAGCGGTGGGCGGTCACGCGCTCGCGGCGGACGATGGCAGCGAGTCGACGCACTCGGGCGAAGACGATGCGTGGGCGACCACGCTGGCGAAGGCGCTGGAGCGGGCGTGGTTTTTTCTGGAGGCAAAACCGACAGTCGTAACGGAAGACGTGAGGAGGCCGGCTCCACGTAGCGAAGACATCCCCGGCCTCGTGACCTCGTCCGCTACGACGCCGCGACCGTTTGTCGTGCCGGCGGGATTTCCGCAACCGGAGCTGCCGGCGGACAACCCGCTCACGCAGGAAGGCGTCGCGCTCGGGGAGGCGCTCTTTCACGACCAGCGGCTTTCGGCGGGTTACCTCCAGAGCTGCGCGAGTTGCCACGCAGCGCCGCGGGCATTTTCCGACGGTCAGGCCACGAGCGCGGGCGTCGATGGTATTCGCGGCACGCGCAGTTCCATGCCGCTCTTCAATCTCGCCTGGAGCCCGAACTACGCGTGGGACGGCGCCAAGCCGCGCATCCGCGACCAAGTGCGCGCGGCGATGACCAATCCCATCGAAATGAAGGCCGACCTCACCGTCGTCGTGGCGGAGCTAAATCGCGACGCCGGACTGCGCGATAAATTCGCGGTGGCGTTTGGTTCTCCGGAAATCACGGCGGACCGCGTGGACCTCGCGCTCGAGCAATTTCTGCTGACGCTCATCGCGGCGGACTCGAAGTTTGATCGTTCGCTGCGCGGCGCGGCTGAACTGACCGAGGAGGAGAAGGTGGGCTTCGCGCTCTTCGTGACGGAATACGATCCAGCGCGCGGGCGGCGCGGCGCGGATTGCTTTCATTGTCACGGCGGCGCGTTGTTCACGGATTTCGGGCTGCGCAGCAACGGGCTCGATCGTGTCAGTACCGATGGTGGCCGGGCACTCGTCACCGGTAAAAAAACTGACGATGGTAAGTTTAAAACCCCATCGCTGCGCAATGTGGCCGTGACTGCGCCCTACATGCACGACGGCCGCCTCGCGACGCTCGAGGACGTGATCGCGCACTACGATCACGGCGTGAAACGCGCGGCGACGCTCGACCCGAATCTCGCGAAGCACCCCGCGGCCGGCCTCGCTCTGACGGCAGGGGAGCGGCGCGCGTTGGTGGCGTTTCTGCGGACCCTCACCGATTCGACGGTGTCGGCCGCGCCCGCTGGATTCCGCGGCCGGTAAACGCGGGCTAGCGATACCTGCTCAGAACGCTTTGCCGTCGGCCTTGGTACCGCACACGCAGACTTCGAGGCCGAGTTCGGCGGCAAGGGCGGCTTTGGCGTAGCAGGCGAGATCGGCTTCTTTGGCGCTGTGCGCGTAGGCGACTTGGATGTGGTTGGCTTTGTGGCGGGCCATCATCTGGTCGCGCGAGACGCCGTAGGTTACGGCGTGCATGATGGGCCACTGCATCGTCGTCTCTTTCCAGCGGCGTTCGGTCTCGGCGAGCGGGAGCGTGATGACCTTGGCGCGGCCGAGGTCCATCTTGAGTTTGCCGCCTTCGACGAAAATGCGGCTCCAGACGATTTCGCCGGGTTTGGCGATGCCGCGCACGGTCCCGCCGCCGAGGCGGAAATACATCGGAGGCTGGCGCAGCGAGTCAGTGCCCTTGTATCCGCCAATGTGGTGCGCGGGAGGCGCGCTGCCGGAGATGAGGAAAACCCAGACATACTCGTCGGTCGTGCCGCTGGCATCGGGGGCGCCCCAACGCAGATCGTGCAACGTGTTTTCGACGGGCTGGCCGAGGGCGGTGTGGATGCGGTGGGTGAAGAGACCGTCGAGACCGGCGCACTCGTCGACTTCGTTGAAGTGGGTGAGGGGCTGGCCGGGCCGGATGACTTTCCCGGCGGCGTTTTTCACGGGCGGACGGTCGCTGTTGTTGAGGATGCCTTCGACCAGATCGCTGGCGGGGAGGAGATCCTTGAGGCCCTGCTGGTATTGGATGCCGATGGACTCGCAGCCAAACTCGTCGGCGATGCGGAGGGCGGCGACGTAGGTTTTACACTGCCAGAGGACCTGCGTCTCGGTGAGCTCGGTCGCCTCGTTGGTGCCGAGGTGGAACGTCATGCCCTTCGCGCGAAGCCAGTCGAAGACGGCACGCGCTTCGGTTGCGGGGACCTGCGTCGCGGCGTAGTAGAGCGCGGATTGCGAGAGACGCTCCTTGTACACGCCGGTTTGAAAGAGGAGCTCGTCGGGGATGATGGCGTTATACATGCCCATGCAGCCCTCGTCGAAGATGCCCATAATGGATTTCCGGCGGCGAAGATCGTCGGCGATTTTTTTCGCGATGGCGCGGGCCTTCGGGGGGACGGACGCTTTGGCGAGCGGTTTGACATGCGCGGTTTTGTGCGTGGCGACGCCGGTGGAGAGCCAGGCCTGCAAGCCGGTGAGAAAATAAGCGTCGGAGAAATCGTCGCTCCAGAGCGTGGAATACTTCACGCCGGCTTTGGTGAGGGAGCCGTTGAGATTTAACATGCCGACGAGACCGGGCCACGTGCCGGACCAGTTGGCGACGGTGAGAATCGGAGCCTGATGCGAGATGAGGCCGGCGAGGAGATGGTGCGAGTATTGCCAGACGGCCTCGGCGACGATGAGCGGGGTCTTGGGATCGAGGCCGGCGAAGACCTCCATACCCTCTTTTTGAGAACTGATGAAGCCGTGCTTTTGGGCGGCTTTGTAGGGGTGGGCGCGGACGAGTTTAAAGCCGAGCTTGGCGACGGCAGCAGTGAGGGTCTGCTCCATCGCGTGTTGCGCGGGCCAGCAGACTTCGTTGGCGGATTGGCGGAGGTCGCCGTTGGCGACGAGTAAGATCGTTTTGAGTTTGGCCATGGTAAAAGGGCGGGGTGAGAGTGAAACCGAAGGGTGGCGAGAGAAGAGTGCCCGACAAGTGCGGAGTCTGGATTTCAGGAAGATTCGGCGATTTTTTGCGGCGCTCGACGGCGCTCGGCGGCGGGCTCGGCGCCGGTAGCGAGATGCTTGCTGGGCGGGCACGAAGTGTCTGGAGATGCCCTCAAAGTGGCCCCGGCTAGGCGGTGGATGGTCATTTTAATTTATTTTCGAGATGAGCTGAGCAGGCTGGGGTAGGAGCTTCCTCGCAGGTGATTTTTACATCCTGAATCCCCCGCAAGCAGGCTCCTACCAAAGGCCGTCATGAGACTCATCTCGAACGCAGGGTGGAATCAGAAGCAGTGACGCGAGCAGCGCTCGGCGAGGACGAAGCGACGGAGAGGGCTTCATGGGGTCGCGGGCGGAGAGGGAGACGGCGCGGTCATCTCCATGTGAAAAGAAGCAGCGGGGGCGGGCGGCATGACCACACTTGCAGCGAGCCGGCGGGATGTTTCTCCTCCCACGGTGAACCTTTCCAAGCCCTCGTTTCCGACCATCCGTTCCGTTGAAGTTGCGCCGCTCGATATTCCCCTCTTCGAGCCGTTTGGGATTTCCGGGGGCGCGCAGGCGGCGGCGAACAATGTACTGGTTACGCTCGAGTTGGCTGATGGCACGCTCGGCTATGGCGAGGCGGCGCCCTTGCCCGCCTATAACGGCGAGACGCAGGCGCAGGCGTTGGCCGTGCTCGCCGGGTCGCGGCGCTGGCTCGCGGGTTACGTGGTGAAAGATTGGCGTTGGCTAGCGGCGGAGTTTCGCGGCCGCGGCGGTGCGTGGTGTGGTTCGGCGCAGTGCGCGTTTGAGCTGGCGTTGCTCGACGCGCTCACGAAGCAGCGGGGCGAGCCGTTATGGAAATTCTTCGGCGGTGCAGGCACGACGCTGGAGACGGACATGACTGTCACGACCGGCACGGCGACGGAGGCGGCGGCCAATGCGCGGGCGATTCGGAAGCGCGGCATTCGCATGATCAAGGTGAAGGTGGGCGGAAAACTCGGGCCGGCGCACGATCTCGAACGCGTGGGCGCGATCTCCGAGGTGGCGCCGGATTCGCCGCTGATTCTCGACGGCAATGCGGGTGTCTCCCGCGCGGCGGCGAGCGAACTCGTGCGCGGGTTGAAGGCGCGCGGCATTGTGCCGGCGTTGCTGGAACAGTGGTTGGCGAAAGACGATCTCGCGGGGGCCCGGTCACTCGCGGAGGAATCGGGTTGGCTGGTGGCGGCTGACGAGAGTGTGACCAGCGCGGATGATGCGCGTCGGGTGGTGGCGGAGCGCGCGGCGGGTGCGATCAATATCAAGCTGATGAAGGGCGGAGTCGCGGCGGCGCTGGAGATCGTCGCGGTCGCGAAATCGGCGGGGCTGGCGCTGATGATCGGCGGCAACGTCGAATCGATTTTGGCGATGACCGGGTCGGCGTGTTTTGCGGCGGGGCAGGGTGGATTTGATTTTGCGGACCTCGATACCCCGTTGTTTCTCGCGGAGAATCCTTTTGACGGAGGCTTCACGATGGACGGCGGGAAAATTTCCGTGGCGCACATCGCGGCAGGTCACGGGGTGACGCCTAAGCGGTAGGGCGAAAGGAAAGTCCAGAAACGGCATTGCCGGATAAGTGCGGCTCCACTTCGCTGCGCGCTAATGTCTTCGAAAACCGCTCTCATTACCGGCGCATCGCGCGGCATCGGCCGTGGAATCGCCATCGAACTCGCCCGTTCGGGCGCGCGCATCGCCATCAACTACGCGGGCAACGCTGAGGCGGCCGCCGAAGCGCTCGCCCTGGTGAAGGCGGCGGGGGGCGATGGCTTCATCGTGCAAGGCGACGTGGCGGTCGCGGCGGATCGCGAGCGACTCGTGGCGGAGACGGTCGCGCAGTTCGGCCGGATCGATGTGCTCGTGAACAACGCGGGGGTCGCTCCGAAGGTGCGCGCCGATTTGCTCGACGCGGGCGAGGAGAGTTTTGACCGGCTCTTCGCGATCAACCTGAAGGGCCCGTTTTTCCTCTCGCAGCTCGTCGCGAAACAGATGCTCAAGCAGGCGACCGACGCCGAAGGCTTCCGCGGGCGCATCGTCAACATTACATCGATTTCTGCTTATACGGCTTCGATTAACCGCGGCGATTATTGCATGGTGAAGGCGGGGCTCGCGATGATGACAAAGCTCTTCGCCGACCGGCTGGCGAACGACGGGATCAACGTTTACGAGATTCGCCCGGGCGTGATCGCCACCGATATGACCGGCGGGGTGAAGGAAAAATACGACAAGCTCATCATCACTGACGAGCGGGGCATCACGCCGCTTCGCCGTTGGGGAAAACCGGAGGATGTCGGGCGAGCGGTGCGCGCGATCGCTGAGGATCGTTTTCCGTTTTCGACGGGTGCGTGTTTCGACGTCGACGGTGGGTTTCACCTGCAGCGGCTGTAAAGCCAGCTGTCGTGTGCGGGGATGATCCCGCCGGCGGTTCGGAATCCGTCGCTCCGTTCGACCCCGCCCGCACTTCCCGGGTGGGGGTATTTTTTTCGCGCACTTGAGAAATGTCCGCTGACCACTACAGTTTTCTTTCCATGAAAAAACTCGTTACCCTCCTCTCCTCGATCTGTCTCTCGCTGGCGGTGTATGCCGGCTCGGGCAAAGTGGCCGACATCTCGCATGCTGATCTTCAGGCGGCGATTTCCAAGAAAGCCGTCACCGTCCTCGATGTGAACGGGAGCGACTCCTTCGCTGAAGGCCGCATCCCCGGGGCGATCGATTTTTCTGCCAACGGCAAGAAACTCGCTGCCCTGCTGCCGAAGGACAAAAACGCCCTCATCGTCGCGTATTGTGGCAATGAGTACTGCAACGCCTATCAGGCGGCGGCCAGCGCGGCGGTCGCACTCGGCTACACCAACGTGAAGCACTACGCGCCGGGGATCGATGGCTGGAAGAAGTCGGGCGCGAAAACGGAGAAGAGCTAAGTCCGTCGAAGAAACAGAGGGCGAAAAAGTTTCGCAGACCAAGCCCGCGCCGTGAGCCCGGGCTTTTTTGCGCCTGCACCGCGAAGCCTACCGGGCACTGGGGCATGGGAAATAGGGAATGGGGACGCGACGTCTCCGTCGCGTGGTCGGGCCTGCCGCGACGAGGGCGTCGCGGTGCCAATGGGGCGGGGGGCGATTTTTGCGCTCGCGACACGACGCCGGGCGGGCACGTTCGCGCGGATGTTGCTCACCTGCCAATCCGGATTCGAAACGTTGCTCGGGCGCGAGCTGGCGGACGCCGGCGCGCCCGCCGTCGAGCAAGGACCCGGTTGGGTGAGAACTGACGTCGCGGTGGCGACCGAGGGGTTGGCCTTTCCGTGGCTCACCCTGCGTGATCCCATCGAGGTGAAAGGCGAATCCGTCAACGCACTCGCGACGCGCGTGGCAGAATTTTTTCTCGCCAGCTTGCGCGGTGAGCGGATCGAGGCGGCGTGGCCGAGTGTGTGGCTGGGGCCGCAGGAGACGGTCGGGCTGGGGCGCCGTCTCTCGGCGGTCGAGTCGGCGTGTGGTGAGCTGTTGAAGAAAAAACTTTCGCGCGTCGCGAAGCTCGCGATTGCAGACGTGCCACGGGGCGTGAGTCCGGATGGCCATGTCGCCCGCGGGCTGTGGGTCTACTTCGTGGATTTTGGGCGTGCCTACGTCGCCCGCGAGGCGTTCGTGCACGGCCAGCGCCGGATGGCGGACGACGATCTCGCTCCGTCCCGCTCGTATTTAAAAATCGAGGAGGCCTACATTATCCTTGGTCGCGAGCCGGGGGAAGGGGAGTGCGTGTGCGATCTTGGTGCTGCGCCCGGTGGCTGGAGCTACAGTGCGGCGAAACGCGGCGCGCGGGTCGTCGCCATCGATAATGGTCCGCTCAAGGGCGGGGCGCTCGATCACCCGCGGATCGAGCATTTGTGCGCGGATGCGTTCAAGTTCATCCCGCGCGTCGGCGAGAACTTCGACTGGCTGTTCTGCGACCTCGTCGAGGAGCCGCACCATGTGTTGCAGCACATCGTCACGCCGTGGCTCGCGCAGGGTTGGTGCCGCCGTTTCGTGATCAACTTTAAGATCGGTCGCGTGGACGCCGTGGCGCTGTTGAGAGAGCTGCGGGCGCCGGACTCGCCGTTGGCGAAACACGCCCCCGGCTTCCGCATCCGCCACCTTTATCACGACCGCGAGGAGTTTACCGTGGTGGGCGAAGTGACCGTGCGCTGAGCAGGCTTACGCCACCTGCACAAAATCTGCGTTTGCGACGTGGTGCCGAACGGTGCTGACGAGCCCCGTCACCCCTTCCGAGCCGACCGTCTTGATCGCTTGATAGAGGCCGGCGTCCAGCGAACGGATCTGGGGACATTCACCACGCTCGATGAAACCGCGCAGGTCGCCATCCCACACGAGCGCGTGAAAAATGTGCCGCCGTTCGCGCCTCGCGGTTAGCGGGGGAGGCGGTTGGTTCGGACGTTCGCAAGGGCCAAAGGCGAGACGCCATCGTATCGTCGATGGGGATCGCGGGGCGTGCGGAACTGGTTTGCGATTTCGAACTTTTGTTTGGTTTCGGGGCGGTAGGTAAGGCAGGCTGGGGCATGGCTCACAATCCACGGCTTGGTTTTCATCCTTCTCTCGCGGCGCGCGCGGCGGCCGCGCGGGACGCAGCGAAGGCCGGGCAGGCGACGCCGGGCAAGGGACCGGCTCCGATCGTCCGTGAAGAACTCAAAGAACTGCGGCTCTGCGGACTCGCGGCGGTGCAGGCTCGGTTTGCGCGCGATCCGGCTTCGATTCAGCGCTTATTTTACGAGGCTTCCATGGGGCAGCGCATGGGCGGGATCTGCAAAGTCCTCGCCGTCGCGAAAAAAGTTTACCGGCAAGTGGAGGCGCCGGAGTTGGAGAAGGTCGCGGGGTCGCTGCACCACGGCGGGGTCGTCGCGGTGGTCACGCCCGAGGTGTTACGCGTGCCGACGGCGACGGATATCCGCGAGTGGGCCAAGCGGGGCGAGGCGGTGCTCGTGCTTGATCGCATCGGCAACGCGCACAACCTCGGCGCGCTGGCGCGGACGGCGGCGTTTTTCGGCGTGGCGCGGATCGTGATTCCCGACCACGCCAACGCGGCGAAACCCACCGAGTCGGCGCACCGGGTGGCGGAAGGTGGGCTGGACGTCGTCGAGGTCTGGCAGACGCGCGATCTGGTCGGGTGCGTGCGCGAGCTCGGCGCGGCGGGCTACGATGTCGTCGGTGCGGCGACGCGCGGCGGCCGGCCCGAGGTGGTGCCAGGTGCCTTGCGAAAGCCCGTTGCCCTCGTACTCGGCAACGAGGAACACGGGCTCACTCCCTTGGTGGCGTCGTCGTGCTCGCGACTCGTGACGATTCCCGGCAGCGGAAAAATCGAATCGCTGAATGTTTCCGTTGCTGGTGCAGTCTTGATGTGGGAACTACTG
>CANIJN010000218.1 GCA_947467625.1 Opitutia bacterium
GCTCGCCGTACCGATCATTGTCGGACAGGTGAGCCAAATGCTCATGGGCGTGACGGACAGCGCGATGATTGGTCGCGCCGGCACGGTACCGCTCGCGGCATCGGCGTTTGGTGGAAATGTGTTCAACGTGTTTTTTGTCGTGGGTATCGGACTGATGATCCCGGTTTCGATTTTGGTGTCGAGGTCTCGGGGCGGGGCGAAGCCGGAGGAGGCGGGTGAGTATGTGCGCCACGGGATGACGCTCGCACTGATCTTTGGTGCGGTGGAAACGCTGATGATGGTGGCGCTCGGCACGCAGCTCGCGCGCTTTGGGCAACCGCCGGAGGTGTTGGCGGTGGTGATGCCCTTTTATCTGATGATGGCAGCGTCGCTCACCTCGGTGTTTGTCTATCTTATGCTGCGGCAGTTTGCGGAAGCGATGGGGCACCCGTGGGTGCCGATGGTGATTATGCTGCTGGGGGTGGGGCTGAACGCGGCACTCAACTGGGTATTTATTTATGGAAATCTCGGGATGCCGGCGCTCGGGCTGACGGGTGCGGGGATCTCGACGCTCGTCTCGCGGGCGCTCGGAGCACTGGTGATTTTTGTTTGGTTGCGTCGCGATCCGGCGGTGCGGGCGTCGTGGCCGCAGCGGTGGTTCGGGAATTATTCGACCGCGCGGTTTCGCGAGATGTTGAAGATCGGACTGCCGGCGTCGGGGATGTTGTTGTTCGAAACGACGGCGTTTGGGTTTTCGGGTGTGATGATTGGCTGGTTGGGTGCGGCCCCGCTCGCGGCGCACCAGATCGCCATCACGTGCGCGTCGTTGGCGTTTATGTTTCCGCTGGGGCTGTCGATGGCGGCGGGCATGCGGGTGAGCCGCGCGGTGGGCGCGGGTGACTTCGCGTTGCGGCGGCCCATCGCGTGGAGTGCGGTCGGACTCGGGCTAGTGATCACGGGAGCGTTTGGCGTCGTGTTTTGGTTTGGTGGCGGCGTGATTGCGGCGTGGTTCGTGACGGATGCGGCGGTGATCGCGTTGGCGGCGCAGTTGCTCGTGGTGGGAGCGCTTTTTCAAGGAGTCGACGGCGTGCAGGTGATCGGTGCGGCGTGTCTGCGGGGCATCGGCGATTTGAAAGTGCCGACGATGCTGACCTTCGCGGCGTATTGGGTGGTGGCGCTGCCGTTGGGCTACGCACTGGGTATCCGCGCCGGCATGGGCGCGGTCGGTATGTGGGTGGGCATCGCGTCGGGGTTGGCGCTTGCGGCGGTGTTACTGCCGTGGCGGTTTGCGCGGTTGACGCTTCCGCGCTGAAGCTACGGCGAGGTGGCTCCGCTCGCACTGGGGGGGGCGTCTTGGGGGTGAGAGCGGTGAAGACTGATTTCTCCCTAAGAGGTGCGGACGCACTGAGCTGAGATTGGGAGTGCGCTCGGGTAATCTCGGTGCCCTGGCATCTCTGTGGTGAACCGGTCGTGGTCGCGGGCTACACACCGAGTTTGGTTTTCACTTCAGCGAGGGTGAGGCCGGTGATGCGGAGAACTTTTTGGCGGGACAGATCACCGCGGAGTACGGTGACGGCGCGGCGCGGCAGGCCGAGTTCGTCGGCGAGAAATTCGCATAGCGCGGCGGTGGCGCGGCCCTCGACGGGCGGGGCGTGGACCTTGACCTTCAGGGCGTCACCGAGCCAGCCGCACACCACGCTGCGCGGGGCGTTAGGGATAGCTTTGATGGCGAGGGTGCAGGAGGTGGGGGCGGATGCGGAAGGCACGGAATTTTCAACCACGGATGGACACGGATAAACACGGATGGATGTTCGCTGAGCCGAGGCTGTCATGACCACTCTCGCCGGTCCAAGGGTGGGAGCACAGCAACGAAACCAGTCAGCGTGGCGGATCGCCGGATCGCCTTGCCTTGGATCGCGAGGACCAGCCAGAGAGCGAACGAGCCGCTAAGACGGCGGCTGCAGAAAGGAGCGCAGTTCCTCGGCTAGCTTTCCCCCGAAGCCCGGGACCTCGGAGATTTCGGCGGTGGTCGCGGCGCGGAGTTTTTCGATGCTGCCGAAATGTGCGAGGAGGGCGGCGCGGCGTTTTTCGCCGAGGCCGGAAAAATCATCGAGTACGCTCTCGCGGATTTTTTTCGAGCGAAGGTCCGCATTGTAAGTGTTGGCGAAGCGGTGCGCTTCGTCGCGGAGACGTTGGAGGATGTTCAGGCCGGCATGGTTCAGCGGCAGATTGAGCGGCGGTCGCTCGTCGGGAAAAATGATCGTCTCGTGTTGCTTCGCGAGTCCGATGATCGCCGGCGGCATCGCGTCGAGGGCGACAAAAGCCTTGAGTGCGGCGCCGATCTGGCCGCGGCCACCGTCGATCACGACGAGGTCAGGGAAAAGTTTTCCCTCTGCGATCAGCCGACGGTAACGGCGGCCGACGACTTCTTCCATGGCGCGGTAGTCGTCGTTGCCGATGAAGCTTTTGATCTGAAAACGGCGGTAGTTGTCCTTGTCGGGCCGGCCGTCGGCGAAGCGAACCATCGAGGCGACGACAAAGGTGCCGGAGATGTGGGAAATGTCGAAGCACTCCATCGTTACCGGCGGAGACGAGAGATGGAGGGCCAACTGGAGCGATGCCAGCGCCTCGTCGTCCCGGACGGGTCGCGTGGGATCGATGCGCTCAAAATTGCGCGTCTTCGCGAGCGTTTTTTCGAGAGCAAAAACGATATCGCGGAGCTCAGCGGCCTTCTCGAATTCCTGGCGGCCGGCGGCGGAAACCATTTCGTTGCGCAGGCTTTCGAGCCATTCCTGCGACTTGCCTTCGAGAAATGTGCACGCGGCCTCGGCGCGACGGAGGTAGGCTTCGGCGGTCACGATGGTGTCGGCGCCGTAGAGCTCGCTGCGCACATCGTCGTAGAGGCGCCACGTGCCGTCGGGGAGTTTTTCGGGCGTGCCGTCGGCGAGCAAAATACCGAACTGGCGGCGCATCTGCGTGAGAGTTTTGCGGAGCAGGCCGCTGTGGGCGAAGGGGCCGAAATAGCGCGAGCGGTCCTCTTTTTTCAGGCGGGTGAGGCGGAAGCGGGGCAGGTCTTCGCCGAGATCGACGCGGACGAGTAGGAAGCGTTTGTCGTCGGTGAAATCGGTGTTGTAGCGTGGGCGCCACTGCTTGATGAGTTTGCCCTCGAGGAGCAGGGCTTCGGGCTCGGATTTGACCTCGATTGTGTCGAGGTCGGCGATCATCTCGATGAGGGCGCGGATTTTCGGCTGCGACACGGTGCGGGCGCGCCCGCGCTGAAAATAGGACGAGACCCGCTTCTTGAGGGATTTCGCTTTGCCGACGTAAATAATGCGACCGAGCCGGTCTTTCATGAGATAGACACCGGGCTTGTCAGGCAGGTGACGCACTTTTTCTTTGAGATTAACCGGTTCGGGCGCTGGCATTTTGGAATAGTTTGTCTAGTTTCCACGCTCGCAAGCATGGTCTCCTCCCCCAACCAAGACACTCAGGGTTCCGCCGCGCGCAAGCCGGTTGCCCAAATTCGTTACGAGCTCCTCACGCTCGGTGACGAATTGCTGCTCGGGCTCACGGCCAACAGCCACCTCACGTTTATTGGGGCGCAGCTCGGGCGTCGGGGCGTGATGTTGGGGCGCAATGTCACCATCACCGACGAGGCCGATGTGATCGTCGCTCAATTTCGCGAGAGCTGGGCGCGGGCTGACGTGGTCATCACCACCGGCGGGCTCGGGCCGACCTGCGACGATCGTACGCGCGAGGCCATCGCTGCGGTGCTCGGGCAGAAACTCGTGCGCGATGAAGGCATTGTGCAGTCGATCTCGGACCGCTTCAGCCGCCTCGGTCGGAAGATGACGGATAACAATCTCAAGCAGGCTGACCGGTTCGAACGCGGCGAGGTCATGATCAACGGCAATGGCACTGCACCCGGTCTCTGGGTAGAGCAGGATGGTAAAGTGCTCGTGATGCTCCCGGGTCCGCCGAATGAATTGCATCCGATGTTTCTCGAGCAAGTCGTGCCGCGCCTCGCCGAGTGCGGATTGCTGCTTGATCGCGAGGCGTATGTGCAGCTCCGGACGGCGGGGGTCGGCGAATCCATGCTCGAGACGCGCCTGCAACCGATCTTCGAGCGCTACGGCGACGCCCTGAGTGTGGCGTTTTGCGCGCACCAAGGTACCGTCGACTGCCGCGTCAGTTCCCCCAGTGGTCGCCTCAACTACGAGGAGCTCGAAGCCATCGCTCGTGAATGCGGTGCCCTGCTCGGCGAAGACGTGATGTGCTACGGGCACGACTCGTTGGCCAAAGTCGTCAGCGATCTTCTCCGGGCGCAGGAAATGAGACTGGCCCTCGCCGAGACGGCGACGGGTGGAATGTTGGCCAACGCGTTTACGGGAGTGTATGGCGCGTGCAAATTTTTTGCTGGCGGCGTCGTGTGCTACTCTAACGACGCCAAGATGCAGCTCCTCGATGTGCCGGAATGTATTCTCAAGCAGCACAGCGCGGTGAGTGACGAGTGCGCCGTCGCGCTCGCAACCGGCGCGGCCGAAACCCTAGGCGCTGACTACGCCATGGCGGTGACGGGATTTGCGGGCCCCTGCACGGGGACGATGCAACATCCGGTGGGAACTATTTTTATCGCGCTCTATGCGCCGCACGGCGTGTGGTCGAAGAAGCTCAACTATCCGGGACCGCGCGAGACGGTGAAAGTGCGCACCGTGAACGCCGCGCTCGACTGGTTGCGCCGCGAACTTCTCCGAGCGGCGAGCGGTGCGGTGGTGCCGCTGCGGCGCACCGGTGTCATGCAGTGAGCCGCCTGAGGGGCAGCCGGAAAAATCTCCCGGTGCGGTGCGAGGCGGCGAGGCCATGAGACTTAACGACGCGCCGATGGCCGTCGGCACCAACTTCGTCGACGCCACTGCTAAACTGGACCTGCCCAATGCGTGGTGGATCACTCCGGTCGCGCTCCCGCGCGGCGGTCAGCCGGTCGAAGATGCCATCATGGCGCGGGTCGAACTGCCCGCGAAATCGCCGGTGCAGCCGTTCCTCTCGATCAAGCTGAAGGACGAGAATACCACGTTTCAAAAAATAGCCTTCGCCGATCTCAACGGCGACGGGCAGCTCGACTACATCATCAAGCAGCCGAGCTCCGGCCTCGATCCGGGTACGGCTAACTTCAGCCCCGACACGTACACGTTCGAGGCCTACTTACACGACGGCACCTTCCTTTGGCGGCACGACCTCGGCTAGAACATGAACATGGGAACTTGGTGGACGCCCTTCATCGTGTGGGATTTTGACGGCGATGGCAAAGCCGAGATCACGTTCAAGAGCGCGCCCTACGCCGCCACGCGTGAGGAGTCGCTGTCCGAAAAAGGAGGCCGCGCGCGCGGCTTTGTCGTCAGCGGCCCAGAGTATTGCACTATCTTGGACGGCCTGACCGGGAAGGAAATAGCCCGCACTGACTGGGTGTAGCGCGGCGACCCGCGCGATTGGGGCGATGAGTCCGGCAATCGCGTCAATCGAAACCAAATTGGCCTCGCTTATCTCGATGGGAAAAACGCGAGTCTCCTGGTGTGCCGCGGCACCTACACGCGCATGGTCGTCGACGCCTACAATCTCAAGAACGGCAAACTTGAAAAACTCTGGCGTTGGGACGGCGACAAGGAGACGCCGCAAATCCGCTCTCAAGGCAGCCACACGCTGCCCGCCGCGGATGTGGATGGCGACGGTCGCAATGAAATCATTCTGGGTTCCGTCGCGTTGAAGCCCGATGGAAAAGTGCTCCGGAACCTCTGCTTCTGCCACCCCGAAATCATGTATATGACGGACGTGATTCCCACGCGTCCCGGTCTCGAAATCGCGTTTGGCTACGAAGTCGCGATGAACAAAAACGGCCTCTGCCTCGTCGACGCGCGCACCGGCGAGATCATCTGGGGCCATCCCTACAAAACCACGCACATCCACGATCAGGGGATGTTCGGGGACTTCATCGAGTCGGTGCCCGGTATCGAATACTACGGGGCCGAGCAGGACGGCACGGGCAAATGGGTTTACTCGGCCGCGACCGGCGAACTCATCACCGAGGAAAATCTGGGCGGCCTCAGTCCCCGCGCGATCTGGTGGGGTGACACCTCAACCAAAGCCTACATCCCGGGCCGCAGCTCCGGCGGCGCGTGGGGCGGCGGAGGCGAAGGCGGAGTTGGGCGTCGCGGGGGCGGACTCGGCTTCGGCGGTCCGAGTGCGATCATGAAATACGGCGCCGGAAAAATCGGCTAATTCGAAGGTCGCCTGGTCTCGATCGCCGACATCATGGGCGACCGGCGCGAAGAAATTATCGTGAGCCTCCCCGGCGAAATTCGCATCTACACGACCACGATCCCGACAGCGCGCCGCCGCGTCACTCTCCTGCAAGACCCGCTCTACCGCAAAGACGTGGCCCTCCAAACGATGGGGTACTTCTACCCACCGCAGTTGAGTTATCACTTCCGGTAAGGCGTTACCCCGACCCTCAAAACGTGTGAGATAACCGGGCGAGGAACGGTCACTGATTTTTCCCGCGGATTCAGGGTTCGGCAGACTGAGAGGTCGCTGCTCAGTGCTCTGCGGAGTGCCACGCGGACGTTTCCACGCGGCCACACGCGGTCACATTACTCGCTCGGGTTCTGGATCGGGAGCCTCGGGCTGACCGTTGGGGCCGTTTCCGAAGGAGTCAGGGGAGGCTGCATCGAATCACTCGGGCACAAAAAAACCGGAGTAATGATACTCCGGTCCTAGAGAAACGGCTGCAGTTTCTGATTTACTGAGCCAAGAGCATGTTGCGTGAATGCTTGATGGTCTTCGTCACGGCGCGCTGATGCTTGGCTGAAAGGTGAGTGTATTTACGCGGCAAAATCTTGCCGGTGTCGGTTACGTAGTGGCTCATCACCTGCGGAGTGGTGAACGGAATTTCCGCGGGTGTGGGTGTCTGTTGCTTCTGTTCGGTGGTGCTCATAGCTTGGGAAGAAGTGGGAAGGTGAGGTGACGCTCTCGGTTGTCAACCTGTGATTTTGGAGTGAAAAATCCCCCAGTTTATCGGGAGCGTGTGCTGGGAGCGTGCGTCTGAGGATCAGGGGGATCCGTCGCTCAACGCGATCGAGCAAGGCGCCCCTCCTTTTGATTTATGGATGTATTTCAGGTTGATGAACTGGGGGATTTTTTATGAACCGCCGTGGATAAGAGGAAGGGGAGAACCTCTGGGGAGATTTCTCCTGGTTTTTTCGTGCCCTATCCGCCGCCTCCGCGTTAACGCGGAACGCGCAATTCCGTCGTGGGGTTTTAAGAAATTTATCAGTCCGACTGGCTGACGAGGGCGCTTGATTTTCCTGTTCGGCATTGCGGCGCGTCTCGCCAGGGTTTCCGCCATGCACCGTCTCGCCGCTCTCATCTTGCTGATCGCAACCGTCGCAAACGTCGCTGGCGAGCCGCCCATCCCCCCGGCGGAAAGAACGCAGATGCTTGCGGCTTTCTCGTCTCAGATCGCCGTCCTGGATCAGGCCTTGGCCGCCGCACCGCGCGATGTTGCACTCCACTCCCGTCGCGGCGACCGTCACCTGTTTCTCGCGCACTTCGCGTCCGCAGTGGCAGATTTCGAGCGCATGATTTTGCTGGATCCCGCACAGGATGCGCCCCACTGGCGGCTGGGCATCGCTTATTATTTTGCTGGGCAATTCGATAAATCAGCGAAGCAGTTCGAGAAATATCACGCCTATGATGGCGGTGATCGGGAGAACGGAATCTGGAAGTTCCTCGCCGACTGCAAAGTGCACGGGCTCAAACCCGCGCGGGCGGCGATGCTGGAATACCGGCGCTTCGACCGTGAACCGTTCCCCGACCTCTACGCCATGTTCGCGGGCACGAAATCCACGGAAGCTTTCTTCGCGGGCATCCAAGCCCGCAAGGTGACCGACAGCCGTCAGGTCATGTTTTTCGCGAACTACTACGCCGGACTGAACGAGGAAATTTTGGGCAACCGTGCGCGAGCGCTCTCGCTCCTTCGCGAGGCCGTCGCGAGTCCGTGGGGGCGCACGGCCGAGGGCGGCCCCGCCTACATGTGGCAGGCCGCGCGTCTCCATTATGAACTGCTCGCCGCGCTCCCTGTGACCCCGGCGACGGTCCCGCCACCGTAAGCTGCGAATTGGCTCGGCACGGCGGCGAGGGTTTGAAGGCTTATTGGGATGGAAATCCCACGCCGCGTCGCCCTCGTTACCGGAGCCGGATCTGGCATCGGGCGCGCCTGCGCCCTCGGTCTGCTGCGGGCCGGATATGCGGTTGTCCTCGCCGGACGGAGACCGGAAGCCCTCGAAGCCACCGCGCATGAATCCGGCGCTCCCTCGGCGCTTTGGCTCGTCGTGCCGACCGACGTCACGGATGAGTCCTCTGTTCGGGCGCTCTTTGCGCGCATCAGCGACGTGTTCGGCCGGTTGGACGTTTTGTTCAACAACGCCGGGGTCAATGTGCCGGGCGTGCCGTTCGAGGACCTCTCGCTGGTGCAATGGCGCAGCGTCATCGATACGAATCTGACTGGCGCTTTTTTGTGTGCGCAGGGCGCTGTTCGTCTGATGAAGACCCAGCAACCGCGTGGAGGTCGTATCATCAACAACGGGTCCATTTCGGCCCACACCCCGCGTCCCAATGCCGCTCCCTATGGCGCGGCAAAACATGCGATCACCGGCCTCACCAAGTCGCTGTCGCTCGATGGTCGCCATTTCGACATCGCCTGCGGTCAAATTGACATCGGCAACGCGGACAGCCCGATGGCCGGAAAAATGAAACACGGCGTTCCGCAAGCCGACGGCTCGATCGCGATCGAGCCCACGATCGATGTGCGGCACATCGTCGACGCCGTGCTTTACATGGCCGGCCTGCCGCTCGAAGCGAATGTGCCGACGATCACGGTCATGGCCACAAAGATGCCGTTCGTCGGCCGCGGATAGTTTTCGCGCTGAGGGATTGGCTGCGGGGCGTCTCGCGTCCTGCCAGTGCGGCTATGATTTTTTGGCCGGCGCGGCGGCGGGCCGTGGGGCCGTCGGTTTTTTTTCGTCCAGATTTTGCATCGCTTCGGTGTCGCTGACCGCTGCGGAGTCGATGCCGCCGGCTGGCACGTCCAGTTTCGCGAGCCAAACGAGCGCGTTGAGGATGAGGCGGCGTTGGTCGTCATTCTGCCAATTGAGGTGGAAGTGGCCGCCCGTGAAACCGAAACCACGGCCACCATCGGGGCGTTCGACCGCCCACATCATCGTTTCCGGTTTTCCCTTCGCCGCCTGGATATGTGGATACGGTCCTTTGGGGTGAA
>CANIJN010000219.1 GCA_947467625.1 Opitutia bacterium
GTGCTGCGACCTTGGCCGACGGAGATGGATTTCGCGACGATGTTGGACGTCGTGTTGTTGGCGGCGTGAATCATTTTCGCGCCGGTGTCCTGGTGCTGGCCATCATTGGCGAGGGCGATGGAGATGACTTCGCCGCGGGCGCGTTCGCCCTTCAGGACGACGCCGGGATATTTCATCGTGAGACGGCTGCCGATGTTGCAGTCGATCCACTTGATTTCGGCGTCCTCGTGCGCGATGCCGCGCTTGGTGACGAGATTGAAGACGTTGTTCGCCCAATTTTGGACGGTGATGTATTGGATCTTGGCGCCCTTGAGTGCGACGAGTTCGACGACGGCACTGTGGAGCGTCGAGGTGGAGAACTTCGGGGCGGTGCAGCCCTCCATGTAGGTGACCTCGGCGCCCTCGTCGCAGATGATGAGGGTGCGTTCGAACTGCCCAAAGTTTTCGGCGTTGATGCGAAAGTAGGCTTGGAGGGGCTGGGCGACCTTGACGCCCTTGGGCACATAGATGAACGAACCGCCGGAGAACACGGCGCTGTTGAGCGCGGAGAACTTGTTGTCACCGGTGGGGATGACTTTGCCGAAGAATTTCTTGAAGAGCTCGGGATGCTCGCGGAGGCCCTCGGTGGAATTGACGAAGATGACGCCCTGTTTGGCGACGATCTCCTTGATGTTTGAGTAGGCGGCCTCGGAGTCGAACTGCGCTTCGACCCCGGCGAGAAATTTGCGCTCCTGCTCAGGAATGCCGAGGCGCTCGAAGGTTTTCTTGATGTCGTCGGGCACCTCATCCCACGTGCGTTTGGGCTTTTGGCCCTGGGAAAGGTAGTAACGGATTTTTTTAAAATCGATATTCTCGAGATCCTTCGTGGCCCAGTGGGTGGGCATGGGCATCGCGAAAAATTTCTTCAATGCGGCGAGGCGAAATTCGAGAATCCACGGGGCCTCCTTTTTGACGGAGCTGATGTAGCGGACGGTGTCTTCGCTGAGGCCGGTGCCGGCGTCGAAGGCGTAGTCGACTTTGTAGGAAAAATTACCAGCGGTCTGGTCGATGCCCACCGCGGGATTTTCGACCGCGGCGGTATCGACGGGAGCGGTCAGGGTGTCTGTGTCGGTCGGTGGCTTCATGGCTGTGAGGATTGCGCGTGGTTCGACGTTCAGGCGGTGGCGGCGGCGAGTTCTTTTTTGATCCAATCGTAGCCCTTGGCCTCGAGTTCGAGGGCGAGGGATTTATCGCCGGACTTCACGATACGACCGTCATACATGACGTGGACGTGGTCGGGGACAATGTAGTCGAGGAGGCGCTGATAGTGGGTAATGAGGAGGACGCCGAGATTTGGGCCGCGCATGGTGTTGACGCCGTCGGCGACGATGCGGAGGGCGTCGATGTCGAGGCCGGAGTCGGTTTCGTCCATGAGGGCGAATTTGGGTTCGAGCATGGCCATCTGGAGGATTTCGCAGCGCTTCTTTTCGCCGCCGGAGAAACCGTCGTTGACCGCGCGGGAAGTGAATTTCCGGTCGATCTTGAGCAGGTCCATTTTCGAGTAGAGGCGTTTGTAGTAGGCGGAGGCGTCAATTTCTTCGCCCTCGGCCATGCGGGCCTGTTGAGCGGCACGGAGGAAATTGGCGATAGAAACGCCGGGGATTTCGCTCGGATATTGGAAGGCGAGGAAGATGCCGGCGCGGGCGCGTTCATCGGCCTCTTGGGCGAGGATCGAGACGCCGTCGACGAGGACATCGCCACTCGTGACTGTGTAGTCTGGGTGGCCGGCGATCGCTTTAGAGAGCGTGGACTTGCCGGTGCCGTTGGGCCCCATAATCGCGTGCACTTCGCCGCTGTTAATGGTGAGGGTGAGGCCCTTGACGATGGGCTTTTCGCCGATGGAGACGTGGAGGTCTTGGATGACTAGGGAGGACATGTGGTCGAAAACGGGAGGTTGAGAGTTAAAAATTGAAAGTTGAGAGCTCGAGACGGATGCGGCGCTCGTGGGCGGGATGCTCGCTATCCACCACTCGCTACGGTCTTAGTGGCCTTGCCGCGGAAGATGATTTCGACGGACTTGGCGTCGTAGCCGACAGGGAGGACGGAGCTGACTTTTTCGAGGAGTTCAGGCGGTAGATCGATATCGTGCGTCTTGCCGGTTTGCTCATCGTGAAAATGGGCGTGGGGGCGAAGGTTCGGGCAGTAGCGGGTGGGGCTCCGCTCGAAGTTCACCGCGCGCACGAGATCGCATTGCACGAGCGTTTCGAGGCAGTTGTAAACCGTCGCGAGGGAGATGGTGGGCAGTCCGGATTTTACGCGGGCGAACACTTCGTCGGCAGTCGGGTGATCGCGTTTTTTGAGCAAAACATCGTAGACGACTTCTCGCTGGGGGGTAGAGCGCAAGCCGCTGTCAGCGAGCTTTTGCGCGAGGGCTTCAGCGTTGTGGGTGGCGGTGGACATGGCGTTTTGAGGAGGGCGTAACAAATTAGAATGGTTCTAAGGTGCAAGTGATAATTAGAACTATTCTAAATAGAGAGACGGGCGTAGCGGGTGCATGAGTCCCAGCATTAGTCCCCGCAAAGGCCGTTGAAACGCGGAGGACGCGGAGGACGCGGAGGCGAAAACCATTTTGGGTGCAGAGCGGAGGCGCTGCCCGACAGGGGAGCCGCGCGCGCTTTATTTCCTCCCTGCTTGCTCCGCGCGCTCCGCGATTCAACGGGCGTTTTTAGGCGCAGAGGTTTCGGTCTGCGCGGGGGCGGCTACGAGCTGTGAACGATTATGGCGGATGATGCCGATCGGCTACTAAAAGACACAAAAATGTATGCCCCCTTTTTGCCCGCAGCAATGGGGGCCGGGGGGGCGGCAGGGTTTGAGCGCGGTGGCGAGGGGAAAGGGAGATGACGGTGGCGTTGGAATTTTTAACCAAGGAGGGACACAGATGAACCCGGGTTTTTGGCAGCGCCGGCGAGTGGGTGGTGGGTGAAGCGTGGGGGATTCACGAAGCGTAGGTCTTGGTGAGGGCGGCGACGGATTTTTTGATGCTCGTGCGGAGTTCGGCGGGCGCGAGGACCTCGGCGGCGGCTCCCCAGCTCAAGATCCATTGCTCGGCTTCGCTAAGGGCGCCTAGGCGGAGGCGGAGTTCGAGGGCGCCGCCGGGGAGGTCGCGCATTTCCTGGCTCTCGTGCCACTCGCGTTCACGGACGCGCTCGGCGACGGCGGCCGTGAAGCGGATCACGACACGGTGATCGCCGGTGCCGCCCATGACGCCGAGGGCGTTGGCGAAGAACTTCTCAGGGGAGAAATCGGCGGGGCG
Source organism: Opitutia bacterium (assembly GCA_947467625.1). Lineage (GTDB taxonomy): Bacteria > Verrucomicrobiota > Verrucomicrobiia > Opitutales > Opitutaceae > GAS368. Next base: position 3,293 of record CANIJN010000219.1, read on the forward strand.
CGTGAACGTGGTCTTGGTGACGGTGACGTCGTCGATGCGCGGGAGGGCGAAGGTGCGCAGGGCGGCGCGCTCCAGATCGAAGGCGATGAGATACCAGAGGTTTTCCCGGTTGGCCAAATGGTAGGGGCGCACGCGGCGGGCGGACGGTGTGGCGTCGCCGGGTTTGCGATACGCGAAGGCGATCTCATGCGAGCGCAGGACGGCAGCGCTGAGGGCGTTGAAGATGGCGAGGTCGGTTTTACCGATGCCGATGTTTTTGAAAGAGACGGCGCGAAGTTCGTCGGTGGGCGAGAAGGAGATTTTGTCGCGGAGGCCGCCGGCAAGTTTTTCGAAGGCGACTTCGAGTTGATGGTGAAACGGGGTGCCTTGATATTGCTGGAGGGCGCGCTGGGCGACGAGGAGGGCGAGGAGTTCGCCTTCGGTCACGTGGACGGTGGGAAAGGCGTTTACCGGGTGAGTGTAGCGGTAGGCGAGGACTTGGGCGTCGAATTCGATGGGGAGTTCGAGACGATCGCGCATGAAGGCGATGTCGCGGACGATGGTCTTCCGGGAAACCTCGAGGGCGCGCACGAGGTGCGAACAATTGACGAGGGCGCCGCGCCGGAGCTCGTCGTGGATACGCAGCATACGTTCGAGGGGCGGGCGGGAGAGCTGGGGACCGGTGTTTGGCATGGGGGCGGATGTGTCGGAGACGGAGAGACGGAGAAATGGAGAGATGGAGAGATGGAGAGACGGAGAGAAAGTGCGATGGAGAGGGGAACGAAAAATAGTTTCAGATTTTTTTAGGGTGGGCCAGCCAATGTCCCACCCTCTGCGGTAAAGTGTGGGCATGATCTCAACCTTCTCCGCTATTCGCCCGCTCGTTCGCACCTCGGCCAAGGCCGCGGCGGCTGCTCCTTCACGTCGCGCCAAGACATGTTTCGTGCCCATCGCGCTGTCGTGGTCGCACTGTGGTGTCGCGTATCGCGTGACGCCGTGGCCGGACGTCCAGTTTGAGCGGCTTTTCGGTGAGGAGTGGATCACGGTCGAGCCATCGGAGGACGCGTTGGCCTCGGCGGCGCAGAGTTGCGGGGCGGCGGCGTGGCGCGCGTATTTGGAATTCGTGCCGACGGACGTGCGCGAGTTCTTGAACGGATTTGCGTTCAAGCGCATGGAGGCGTTGCAAGTGGTGGCGCGATGCCCCGAGCTGCTGCCGGCGCTGGTGGACGCGCCCGCGTTGACGGCATTTGTGGCGGCACACGGGAGTTTGCGCGGGACGACGGGGCCGGCGTGGGCGGAGATCAGCGCGATTTTTGAACGGCGCGAGGTCTATGGCGTGCTGGAGTGGCTGGGGCTGCCGGCGTCGCGGCAGACGCTGACGATCTTGCGGAATATTTCGGACCGCGATGTGGCGAAGCGGTTCTTGGAGCCCCTGCGCTCGATGTTGTGGGAGCCGCGCTCAATCTTTGCGCTGCAACGCGTGCCGGAGATCACGGACCGTTATCTGGCCCGGGCGTGTCATGCGTTGGCGGCATGACCGCCGCAGCGGCGGAAGGACCAAGGGCTAATGTCTAATGGCGGAGTGTGCGGTGGATGGTTGGTCGTGAGGTTGCTGGGGAAGGGGGGGATTCTCGGCTCGCGCTGGGACGGGTGAGCGCTGTGATTGCAGTTGATCTGAATATGAGGATTTCCCGCTTTTTTCGATATGCCTTGATGCTGTGCGGAGGGTTTGCGGTGTCGGCTCGCGCGGCGGAGTTGCCGGCGTTTCCGGGGGCGGAGGGCTTCGGGCGTGTCGCGCAGGGCGGGCGGGGCGGAGACGTTTACCACGTCACGACGCTGGCGGATGCGGGGGCGGGCTCCTTGCGCGAAGGGATCAGGTCGGCGAAGGGACCGCGCACGATCGTGTTCGAGGTGTCTGGGACGATTGTGCTGAAGAGCGCACTGCTGCTCGACAAATCGTTTGTGACGATTGCGGGGCAAACCGCGCCGGGCGATGGGATCACGCTGCGCGACTATTCGTTTCAGATGAAGAAGGCGCACGACGTGGTGGTGCGTTATATGCGTTTTCGGTTGGGGGACGAAAATAAGCCGGTGGGCACAAAGGGCGGCGACGACACCGTGGTCACGGACGATATCGACCGAGTGATTTTTGACCATTGTTCGCTGAGTTGGGCCATCGACGGGACGCATGACTTGCGGCGCGGCGGAAATTTTACGCTGCAATGGTGCATCATTAGCGAGGCGTTGAACCACAGCCTCCACAACAAAGGGTCGCATGCGATGGCGGCCTCGTATCGCGATCTGAGCGGCGATATCACGCTGCATCACAATTTGATCTCCACGTGTCGGGATCGTCATCCGACACTCGGCAGTGCGAAGGAACCGCCGCGACGCATCGTGGATTTTCGCAACAACGTCATCTACAACTGGAGCGCGTCGGGCACGGCGAACTTTGCGGATCATTTTATCAACTGCATTAACAACGTCTGGCGGCCGGGCCCGATGTCGGACGTCGCGAAGCAACCGATCGCCATGAAGGGCGGTTTGCCGGATATGGCGAAAGGGCACATGAGCGGAAATGTGTTTGAGGGGCGGGATGATTTCACGCGGGACAATTATGCGGCGCTGGATTTCAAGCGCTGGCTGGTCTCGGCCAATCCGTCGAGTGGTTACAAGTACGCCGGTAGCGTGGCGGATTGGCGAACGGAGGTGGCGGCGGAGTTAGGGTCGGCGTTGCCACAGACCCAGTCGGCCAAGGACGCGCTGGACGTCGTGTTGGCCCGGGCGGGGGCGTCGCTGGTGCGCGACGCGGTGGACCGGCGGGTGGTGGACGATGTACGGGATCGACGCGGGAAGGTGATCGATTCGCAGCGGGAGGTGGGCGGTTGGCCGGTGTTGCGGTCGAAGCCGGCGCCCGTCGACACGGATCGTGATGGGATGCCGGATACGTGGGAGGTAGCGCGCGGGTTGGATCCGAAGAATCCGGCGGATGGGGCGAAGGTCGCGGCGGACGGCAAAGGCTATACGAATGTGGAGAATTATTTGAATTCGCTCGTGGTGGAGTGAGTGATCGGCGCGGCGGCGCGCAGCGCGAGATAAGGCGGGTGGTGCCCAGGGCAGGCGCGGCAGACACAGACTCCGCGGGAAGACATGGGACGGCCGCTGGAGGGATTTAACCACGGCTGCACACGGATAAGCGCAGACGGGCAGTCCGGAAGGATGCGATAATTTCGACTGAGTTTAGCACGGCAAAGTCACACCTGAAACCCACGCGTGGCTCCAGGATACGCTGAAAGCCCCGCTGCCGTAGCCAGCGCGGCGCTGAGCACAATCATCGCGCCTACCGTCCGCGCTCGTTCCCCTGCGGCGGAAGTTTGGCGGAAAATGACGGCGGAATCTTTGGAGCCAGGCGCGCCGCCGACGGTGCGGTTTGCGTGCGTGAGGAGACCTATCGAGCAAAGGCCGGTCGCGCCATTTCGGATCATGACCACCCGCGGGCGGGCGCGAAAAACAGCGGAATCAGAAAAAGGATGGAGCCGGGAAACGGTGCCGCCTCATGGAGTCAGCAAGGGCTGGAGGGCCCGCCAGACAGTGTCCGCAACCACGGCGTGGCCGCGGGCGGTGGGGTGGATTTGATCGGGCTGGTTTAATGCGGGAGCGCCGCCGACGCCCTCGAGCAGGAACGGGATGAGGACGGCGGAATTTTCTTTGGCGAGCGCGGGATACGTGGCGGCGAATTCTCGCACGTAGTCGGCGCCGAGTGAGGGCGGCATCATCATGCCGGCGAGGACGAGTGTGGCGGTAGGGTTTTTTTCGCGCACGCGATCGAAGATCCGTTGGAGATTGGCGCGGGAGACGCTGGGTTCGATGCCGCGGAGTCCGTCGTTGCCGCCGAGTGCGAGCACGAAGATAGCGATGGGCTGGCGGAGAATCCAATCGATACGGCGCGCGCCACCGGAGGTTGTTTCGCCGCTCAGTCCGGCGTTGACGACGCGCCACGGGGAAGGGGTGGCCTCAATTTTTTGCCGAATGAGGGCGGGGTAAGCTTCAGTAGCGGGGTCGTCCAAACCGTAGCCCGCAGTGAGGCTGTCGCCGAAGAAAACGATCGTGCGGGGCTCGGCGGGTTGGGCTGGGGATGGCGCGGCGGAGTCACCGCGGGTGAACGCCAAGGAGCAGGTGAGTAGCGTGAGAGCGAGGAGACGAAAGGGACGGGGGCGCGGAGTCATGCTGGCTTTTGTGTCGTTCGTGTCTTTCGTGGGAAGTTCCGATGACAAGTGTACACTCCATGCTGAAAGTCGAGCGACTGACCAAAACGTATCGCACCGCTGCGGGCGGTGAATTGACGGTGCTGCGCGAGGTGAGTTTCGACATTCTCGCAGGCGCGAGTGCGGCGATCGTCGGGCCGAGCGGCAGCGGCAAGACGACGCTCCTCGGGCTGTGTGCCGGGCTCGACCGACCCAGCGGCGGCACGGTGAGCATCGCGGGCGAGAGTATTGGCGAGATGAGCGAGGATGCGCGCGCGTTGGTCCGAAATGCGCACGTGGGCTTTGTGTTTCAAAATTTCCAACTGATCCCCACGTTGACGGCCTTGGAAAATGTGCTCGTGCCGGTGGAGCTGGCTGGTGACTCCACGCGCGAACCCGAGGCGCGGGAGTTGTTGGGGCGGGTGGGGCTCGGAGAGCGCTACGACCACTATCCGGTGCAACTATCCGGCGGTGAGCAACAGCGCGTCGCCTTGGCCCGGGCGTTTATGAACCGGCCGAAGATTTTGTTTTGTGACGAGCCGACCGGGAATCTCGACGGTGCCACGGCGGCGGCGATGGTGGAACTGATTTTCGGGCTCAACCGAGAGAAAGGCACGACGCTCGTGCTCGTGACGCATGACTTGGAATTGGCGAAGAAATGTCAGCGGATCATCCGGCTCAAGAGCGGGGCGGTGGTGAGCGATGAGACGGCGTGAGCGTGGGACGGAGAAAGACGGAACGGAGGGAGGCCCACGGAACATACGGAATACACGGAAAATCGGCAGCAGAGAAAGCGGAACAGATTCGGGACGTGCGGCGGAAATATTTTCGGCGAAACCAACAACCAACGAAAGGACGACAACCATGAGCAAACTAATGCTGGAAAAAGAAACCTATGAAATCCTGGGGGCGTGCTTTGAGGTTTATAAGGAAAAGGGGTGCGGATTTTTGGAGGCGGTCTATCAGGAGTGTCTGGAGATCGAGTTTGAGCTGAGAGGCTTGCCGGCGCGGGCGCTGGTGCCGTTGCCTCTGACTTACAAGGAACGGTTGCTGAAAAAGAAATACGAGGCGGATTTTATCTGCTTCGACACCGTGTTGGTGGAGCTGAAGGCGGTTTCAAAAATCACCGACGAGCATCGCGCGCAGGTGCAAAATTACCTCAATGCGACCGGGCTCAGAGTCGGGTTGCTGGTGAATTTCGGGCACTTCCCCTTGGTCGAGCATGAGCGGTTCGCGCTCTGATTTTTCCGTGTCTTCCGTGTGTTCCGTGGGCCACTCCTCCTTCTCCGCATGAACTTCATCCTCAAAATGGCGTGGCGGGATTCGCGGGCTTCGCGGCGGCGGTTGGCGCTGTTTTCGCTGTCGATCGTTCTCGGGATCGCCGCGCTCACCGGGATCGGATCGTTGGGTGAAAATCTGAGCCGCACGGTCGAGTTGCAGACGAAATCGCTCCTTGGCTCCGACCTCGCGGTGACGGCGCGCAAGGCCTTTGACGAGGAGGCGATGACGTATTTTCGCGGCGTCGGCGGCGAGGTGGCGACCGAGGTGGCGTTTCCCACGCAGCTTAATTTCACGAAAGGCGCCGGCGAACGGAAGCTCGTCCAGTTGGTCGCGATGGCGGGTGGCTTTCCCTTTTACGGTGACTTGGTGACGACGCCCGCGGGGGCGTTGGCGCAGTTGGCCGACGGAAAATCCGCGCTGCTCGAGGAAACACTGCTGGCA
>CANIJN010000220.1 GCA_947467625.1 Opitutia bacterium
CGCAACCACTACTTCACCGAGCTGGGCTTGTTCAGCCTATCGCAAGCCCATGCCTCGGCCTGTCGGTCTTCTTGCTAAGTTAATCACCAACTGGAGAGCCGGATGCGGGAGACCCGCCTGTCCGGTTCGGAGGGAGGGGCGGGTTCTATCCCCGTCCCTACCCCTATCCGTTGAGGAGCGGACCGCGTCGCGCCGCCTCCGCCGTGACCACTTGGGCCGCCGTCAGGCCCCGGTTGTCGAGTTCGGTCTGAATCTCCCGGGCGCGCGTTTTGAGGTCGATGACAACGGGTTCGGCTTTGGCGAGGAAAGCGCGGCCGGGCTCAGTGTCGTCAAAATAACCGAAATCGTCGCCGGCGATATGATTCCTCACCACGAGGTAGCGGGCGCGATTGCCGAGGGCGTTGGCCCAGGTGAACAGTGTTTCCACGCTGCTCGCCGCGCTGGTGATGGTGGCGACCGCAGTGAAGCGGACGCCGCCGGCAGCGAGTCCATCGAACATGGTGTCGAACCATTGAAATGTATCGCGGCCGGATCCGGCGGCGAGGTCAGCCAACGCGACGCGCGCATCCGCAGCGAGAGCGATGTCAACGAAGCGGTCGAGTCCGCGCTCGGCGCGGATGTCGAGTTTCTCCGCTGTGGGAAAGAAGTGGCTTAGCGACCCGCGCTGCTTGTTCTCGGTATCGCAGTCGAACAACGTGGCGGCGATGCCGCGCGTAGCGTAGTAGTCGGTAATGGAGGTGGCGACGGTCGTCTTGCCGACGCCGCCTTTGCCTCCGCAAGAAAAGACGATGAGTTTGGATGTGGTGTTCATGGTGACGGTGTCAGTTTTTCGAGCGGTTTGTCGGGATCGTAGTTAAGCCAATTGGCGGGAGCCGAAGCCGGTCGCGCGGGTAGACGAGGCAGCGCGGGCGCCGGGCGGGGCGGTGCAGCGGCCGAGGTTTCGCGCTTGGGCAGTGCGAACACCGGGCGTCGGCGTGCACGGACCTTCACGAAGGCAAAAATGGTAGACGCCGCGGCGGACACGCCGAAGCGGGAGCGCAATTCGGCCGATATGCACGAATAGCTCATCGCTTGCCCGCGGCACTCGCGGATGAATTCCAAGTGAGGAATCAATTTCGACTGAAACGGTTTTCTGATCGCGGCCATTCGAGGTTATTCGAGGAAATTCGAGGATTCCGACGGAAGCGGTGCGCTGGGAGCGTCCACCTCGAACGATGCTCGAATGAAGCTCGAACGGTTCGATGACTTCTGAGCGGGGCCGACAAACGCGCGAAAGCACGTTAGGGATATTGCGTCTCTACTTATCATGATTGGGATTTTCAGGCGTTTTTCGTGAGCAAAAACCGAGTGAGCTATTTTTCGCTTTTGCGCTTGGTCGGAGTGAGTGGGGTTGAGTTGATGGTTGGCGTTTTCTTCGCGGTGAATGGCATCCTTCGTTGGTCAGCTGGGTTCGTTTTGTGGGAGTTGGGAGTGAGGATGGACTGTGATGGTGGAGATTCGGATGACGTCTCTTTTGATCATGCTGAAATAGCGTTCGTCTTTGATTTGAAGGTGCAGGCCATGGTTGTTGCGGAGGTGCTCCATGATGCGGTCGAGGTGTCTCCCGTGGACGGTGACTTGGTGTTCAGTCAGAGTGAGGGTGAGGACCTCATGGCCGAGTTCCTTGCGCCACTGCCAGCGATAAAGCCAAGTGAGCGGAAAACCCTCCGTAGTGCCGTCGAGTTGGGTAAGCACCAAGGTGCGGTGCCGGTCGTCCGACTGGCAGCACCCCGGATCCGGTGAAGCTGGACTCTCGCTGGATGAACCGCGAGTTGCGGACGTGGGACCCGTGCCGGGATGGAAATCGATGGCCATGGTGGTGTGATCAGAGGCTGATACGCATGCGGGGTTGCTCCGCAGGGCGGATCGCGGGCGTGTAGTGGTGGTCCAACGGCTCGATGGGAATCTTCGGCACGACGGGTTTGATCCGTGGGGTGTTTTGCACTTTGGATTCGGCAACGACGAGCCGCTCGGTTCGCGGGGTTGACGGGGAGAAAATTTCGCGGACGCGAGCGATGACCTGCCGCGCCCACCGGAGCCGACCTCCGCGCGTCGGCGTCCAAAGATCGAGCGCCGCCTGTCGGGGTCGCTGGGTCTCGGGCAGAGCGGCGAACAGTGCCGCCTTATCCGGTGTGTAGCCGGCCGCCCGCTGGCGGGCGCGGGAGAACGCCACGTAAGCGGCTTTTGCATCGAGCCGGGCGGCGCACACGATGACTTCGTCGCAGGTGCGGCCTTGCGATTTGTGCGAGGTCACCGCGTAGCCGTGAGTGAAAGCGCGAAAATCCGGTGGGATTTCCTTTTCGATGCCGGCACCGTCGCGTGCACGCCAGGCGCCCGACGGCTGGCGCGATTCGAGGGTGAGGACGGAGCCGTTCACCAACCCCGCGGCACGGTGGTTTTGGCGAATCAGCACACGATCGCCCGGCGCAAGTTCGATATTCCGCGAGGCAGCGACCGTCCATTTCTCTGCCTGTCGGGGTGGTGCTACGCTGTTCTCTTGGCCGCTGGCGCTGCGGACCACCAACCGGCCACGCTCTACCGTGACCACCTCGACGGTCTCACCAGCCCGCAGCCCGGCCCCCGGCAATGCGCTGTGCAGTGTCATCAAAAAACCCGGCCGGTAATTGGCCGCCTTCGCTGCTTGTGCCTTGGTCCACGAAAGCGGCTCGGCGACGGAGACAGTCTCGCCGTGCCCGAGCGTTCCTCGTTTTTTCAGGCCCGCGCGAACGACCTCCGTCAGTCGATTGATTTCCTCCCACGTCGGGGCGACGAGGATGACATCACGCTTTTCCGCGAGGCTCGTGACGTAGTGATCGGCCGCCCGCTGGATGTAGTCGGCGCCCGTTTCATTGAGCCAACCGAGCCGGTCGACGGCTTCCACGCCGGCGCGGGCTTGGCCCTGCGCCATCAATTTTACGGCGGCGCGGTATTCGTGGGCCGTCTGCCGGCGGATGTCGGTCAGTTCGGCGGTCTGCAATTGTGAGTGCCGCTCAAGAATCGAAAGGAAGTCACCGGCCTCGACACCGGAGTGTTGGCGCGAATCTCCCACCAAAATCAACCGGGCGTTGTGGCGGCGGACGAGGTCGCACAATTCCGCGCCTTGGCGCGCGCTGGCAATTCCGGCTTCGTCGACGATGAGCGTAGCGGCGTGCAGTTTCTGCCCGTGCAGGGACTCCACATTTTTCAAGAGATCGGCCAACGTCGTGGCGTTGGCGAATCCGTCGGCGCGCAAGACGCCGGCCGCGGACGTGGTCGGCGCACACGCGATGACGGTGCCCCCGGCGACGACGATGCCGCGCCGCACTTCCTGGAGCGTGAATGTTTTTCCGGTGCCGGCGATTCCACGTAGTGCGCACACTCGATCGGTGGAATCGAGTAGCGCCTGAACCGCGTCTCGTTGGTCGGGGGAAAGTCGCTGATCCGTCTGAAACTTTGTCGAGCACTGCGACGTGCAGAGATTGCGCCCGGCATTGACGAAGTGAATCGCGTCCAACTCCTGCTGGAGTCCTGCCCGCGTGGCGTAGTCAGAACTGAGGCAATCGGGTCCGTCCTTTAGGGAAACGCAGTCGGAGGCGTGTCCAGCGGTCAGTTTTTCCTTCAGTGCATCGAGTGATACCGTGCCGAGATTTTGATTGAGTGCCTCGGCGATAATTTCGTGACCGCGTTGCACGCTCGCCCGCTCGAAGAGATGATCGCGCGCTTGGCGCAAGGCGATGCGTTCACCGGCTGGGGCGGGAGAAGCAGGCCCGGCGTGCCGGGCTGCCGTCACCAGGGCTTCCAGCGCGTGAACCCGCTCAGGCGAAAAGTCTGCGCGCTGCCGCCGCCGAACCTCGGCCGTGGTAATTTCAGCGAGCTTGCTGCTACGGGTGCGGGTCGTAATGCCGTGGATCTCTTTTGTGGTGGGTATGCGACCGTGCTTTTTCTCAAAGACGGCGATCTCCTTCTCGATCTGCGCCCGTCGTTTCGACGCCACGGCGCGGTCCTTGGCCGTCACGCCGACGACCTCGAATCCTTCGATGACGCCTCGGTCGTTGCGCGCCGACTCGATTTGATAACCGGCCGCCAGCACGCGATGCGCGAGGTCGTTTTGGTAAACCTTGCCGGCGTAGCGGACCGCTGAGAGCATTTCGCGCTCGGTGAGGGCGAACCACCGGTCGGCCTCGGCATCAAACGTGGCGTTGGCGGTTACGAGATGCGTGTGCAACTGGGCGTCGAGGGCGCGCGAGGCGTCGTGCTCAAAGCGCGCGGCGCAGAGGTTGCCAGTGAAGGCGACTTGCTCCGACCACGCGGCACGCCCGCCCCGCACGCGTCGCGCCGCAAAACGCTCCAACTCGGCGAACGCTACGCCGACCGCTTCGTGATGTGCCTGCCGCAACCGTTCGTCGCCGAATGTGACCGCGAGTAGCGAGACGCTTTTCGGCGCTGAACATTGAAAATCCAGAAAGGCGATACGGCCATCGCCGGTGCGCACGGTTAATTTCCTGCCGGTGAGGGGATGGAGATTGCACCGCAGTCGCTCGAAGGCCTCGTCGTCCGCGTGGATCGACCGGCCCGCGAGCCCCAGCCGCTCCGCCGCCTGGCCAACCCAGCGACCGGTGACGGACTCTTTTTCTGCATAGTAGTCGTTCGCGGTAAGATGCTCCCCAAGGTAGGTCGAACCATCGTATAGTTTTGCCATCGTGAACATGGCGCCATCTTGCCCGTGCAATCACCTGCGACCAAGGACAGCGGATTAACACCGCTCCCCTGCGCGTGTTAATCTACGCAGCCAAAACCCCTTGGACCGATGCCGGAGATCAATTATCCCAGTAGGCCTGCTGGCGCGGCGGGGGAACGCGGCCCAGGGCGTCATAAAAGGCCTCGGTCGCGGCCGCGCGTGCGGCGGAATCGTGCTGGAAGTCGGGAGCGTGATGGTCGAACCAGTTCTGCACGTCGCGGTATTTTACGAAGGCACGCTGCTCAACCACGGGGAAATGGATGTCTTTGAAGAATCCAAAGCGTTCGGCATTCGTCTCCCGCCACTCCTGCACCAGTGCCGTGAGCACAAACTTCTGGCCTGGGCGCGCCGCAGCGACCCGGAGGTGAGGCAGCGCCTGCAGCAGGTGCGCATACGCCGGGTTGGTTTCACGGAGGACCGAACGCAGCGATTGGAGAAACAGGGCCCACCAAATATCAAACCGTGCGCGCATGACGGCGATGGCACCGTCCTCCGGCACGTGAGCGAAAAACCCCTCCGGTAGGCGGCAGGCGGCGACCCGCTCCCAATAAGTCATGGCGGCTTGGTGCGCAGCGGAACGGGCGATGTTAGCAAATTGGCGCCGGCAAGCGTCGAGGTCCCGCTGTCGCGAGTGAAACCGTGCTTGGAGGCGTTTGGGTTCGCCGACAATTTGGAGCACGCCGATCTGGTCGCGTGAGCTACGGCCGAGTGCCGAAAAATACTCCGATTGGGCGGCCTCCGTTTTCTGCTTGGCTGCGAAATAGGAAATGCCGCCCGCTTCGGCGTAGACGGACTCGATGGTAGTGAGCACGAGGTTTTCCGCCTCCAGCTCCCGCAGATCGAGGCCGCGGAATTTCAAATACCGACTCACTTCGGCGACAAATGCCGCCTGCCATCCGCCGCTGCCGCTGAGTCGCTCGGGCCATCCGGCTTTACCCAACGCCTGAATCACACACCAATCGGTGAGGACTTTTGGCCAATAGGGCACGGCTGGGCGGGGTTTCATTTTGTGCGATGTCGGTAGGTGTCTTCGGCGGCAATTATAGCAGCGGTGGCAAGCTCAGTGTCGCTGGCCTATCGGTCGGGACGTTTCCGAAGCCGATTTGATGACGTCAAGTAAAACTGGAGAACACCGGTCAGCGAGCGTGTGCACCGCTACGGCTTCACCCGACCGCATCTGTCGTCGCATACTTGTGCTCAGAAAATCATGCCCAGTATTCATCGATTCCCTGAGTCCGTTGGTGCCGACAGGTGCGCCGGTCGCCGCGTCCCACCCGGCGGGGCGCCGTGCGATACCGTCGCCGATGTGATCCGGGACTGCACCGAAAACGGTCTGATCGAAGAATTGCGCAGCGCGCTGGCCGTTGAAATCCACGATGAACCGGGCGCCGCGCTGCGTGCCGTCCGCGATCTTGTCTATGAGCTCGCTGGGGCGCAGAATCGCGATCTCGCCGTCGATGTTCTGATCTATGCGACGGGTGTCGCGGAATTCGATCTGACCAGCTTGCGTGACTACGCGCGAAAGCATGGGCTCACGCCGGAGGGATTCCGGCAGCACGTTTTGAAACTTCAGCGAAGGCTCGGCCTGCCTCCGCGGGCCATGCAGCATCCGGATGCAAACTGAGGTCGAGCAACTCTTGGCGGCACTGCCATTCGCCGGGATCACCCGTGCCACCCGCTTGGGTCTGGCCCTGGCACCACGAATGGAAAACGAGGATTGGCGGCAACTCGTCGCCCATGTCGCCAGCTTGGCCCGCACCACCACCGGTGCCCGGCAGACGTTGACCGCGTGGTTGGGTGACGCGCTCGCCTACGGTGGCGGGCGGGGCCGTGGGCTCATCACCGAATGCGCGGAAGCGGCTGGTCTCGACGCCGGCACGCTCCGCAACGCCAAGATGGTTTGCACCCGCATCCCGGTGTCATGTCGCCATGACGCTCTGAGTTGGACTCACCATTGTGAGGTCGGGCTCGCATTTTCCGATCATTCAGAAATCGAACGATGGCTGGTCGTGGCAGAAACGGAGCGCCTTTCGACCTCGGCACTTCGGAGCCGGGTGCGGTTGCACGTCGCGGCACGCCGTGGCCTGGCTCCGACTCGATCCGCCGCTTCGTCGGTCGCCGCTTTCAGGCTGATGCGTGAGCTGAGGGCCGTTGGGCGGTCTATTGCGCGCGAGCGATATTCGTGGCAGCAATGGTCGCCCGGTGCGGCGCAGCTCGCGTTGGCGGAGCTGCGTTCGATCACGATCTTCATCGATGAGGTCCGTTCGCGTGCGTTGGCCGCCTCGATGCCGATCCCTCGCGACCTATCCGCGAATTGAGCGGCGTCAGGTGCGAAGGTAAAGCCGGCGGACGACTAACCGCGCGCGGGAACCTTGAGCTTTGTGCGGATGTGAATCGCGACCTCGGTAGCGTCGAAGTAGACGAAATGGCCGACTTTGTGGTGGGGGATGCGGCGCAGCTTCGTCCACTGGCGCAGGGTCCGAATCGAGGGTTCTTTGCCGGCGGGAAAAATGCCGCTGGTCCGAAGACCGACGATGTCGATGAGTTGGCTTCCTACGAAGGCGGGTGGGTTGGGTGATTCCATGCCTACGCTGCCACGTCAACCGGCTGGCCCGCTGCAACCGGAAGGGGCTCAAGTGCGGCTCTTCGTTTCGGCATGATACTGAAAAACTGCTCAGCCTCCGCCGTGCTCTTCAAATCGAGGTAGTGCTTACGGATGATGCTCTCGGAGTTGCCGGCTTGCAGCGCCGCTTCGCCCATCGACCGGAATTTCGCGACGAACATCGAGATATACGTGTGCCGCATGATGTCATGGGACAGCTCAAATTTTTTCGCGATCCGGGCACGAAGATGCTGGGTGTTCAGCGGAATTATCGGAAACTGGGTCAGGGGGTAAGCTCGCAGCCAAGCCGCCAGATTCAGTTGAATTACGATCCTGCGCGGTTCCCGCACTTTCGAGACCTCGCCGTCGATCGCGACCACGGCATCAGCCAGTAGCACATGCTCGGGTCTCAACCGGGAGATCTCGCCCGTCCGAACACATGGCCGAATTCCTGCAAACAAACACAACGCGAAAAACGGCACCAGGCCGCCGTCGTGCTGCGTTTCAACGTAGGCCATCAGCTCCTGCGCGGAGGCGGCGGTCAGAGTCCGCGCCCCGCACCGGCTGCGCCTCAGCCGGTGCGCCGGAATCTTCACCAGCGGATTTTCTAAGATCCAATCCCGCTGCAACGCATAGTTGAGAAACGCCGAGATAACGCCACGCCGGTTGTTAAACGTTTTTCGCGCTGGCAGCCCCGACTCGAAATATCCGAGCAGCCGCGGGCCGGTGAGTTCCTCAACCGTCCCCTTGGGAAAGTGCGATTGCAGTCGTTGCAGCTCGCATCGTAGCTGGCGAAGATAGGCTTTGGAAAGCAGGTCCTGCTGGTACTCGTGCCGTTTGGCCGCCTCAAACTCAGTCACCGCCTCAGCGATCAGCTTGCGGCTCGCGGGCTCGCGGAAGTTCGTCAGAGTAAAGTCGACGTAGAACGAAAGCGGGCGGCCACGTTCGGTGATTCGACGAAAAGCAACTTCCGCTTCGCGCACTTGATCTTCAGTGAGGCTCGTTGAGACGGACCGTAGATTTGACGCGAGTTGAAGGGCTTTGATGGTGAGCGCCGCCTGTTCCGCCGCGGCCTCTTCTCTGGTCTTGAAGTTGCGGCGTATGCGGTTGCCGTTGAGGTAGCCGTCGACGCGGAATGAGAAAGCGCCATTCCGGTTTTTGAACCGGCTGACGGAAAACGAATTTTCGTGCTGCATGCTTAGGTTGCCGCGTCAACTGGGCAACCTAGCTTCTAGGTTTCTCCCCTCAGAGGAGAAAAATGGCGGAGAGGATAGGATTTGAACCTACGGTGGGTTGCCCCACTCCTGATTTCGAGTCAGGTGCGATAGACCACTCTGCCACCTCTCCGTTGAAGGATGGAAAGGAGTACGGTGCCGGACGAAAAACGGAAGCCGAAAATGCGGTTTCCAAAATCATGGCGAGGTCCCCTACCCCTTCGGAGCCCCAAACGTGCCCGCCTCTGCCGCCTGCACAAACCCCTCGGTCACTGTCTTGAGCTCCTCCCAACGCGCGCGAATTTTCTTCGCCTCAACCTTGGTAATCACACTGTCCGCCGATGAAACCGCGATCACGGCCAACATGTCCGCGAACTCCTGAACGATGCCGTTTGTCAGCGGAATCAGCGCCTGATTCGGCGGTATGTTTTTCGGATTCCGAATGTAGAACCCATTGGCTTGCTCGCACACCCATTGCGCCAACCTCTCATCTTGGGTGATCCGGATGAGCTGCCCCACGCGGTCGAGCGGGCTACCCGTGCCGCTGCCGCTGTCGTCCTCCGGCAACTCACCCCATTTATAAATCAGCGAAAGCGACAAACCCATGTCCGCCGCAATGTGTTTCGCACTCGTCCTCTTCAGGAC
>CANIJN010000221.1 GCA_947467625.1 Opitutia bacterium
AAGGTATCCGTCGTGACCCATTCACCACGAACGCCACCCACCACCGTCAACTGTCCGAGCTTCGTCTGGCCCTGCAGGTAGGCCGCGTCGACGCCTTCTTCCATGATGCGTCGGTTGGTGTATTGCTGCGTCGCCGTGAAATTCACATCTTCATACCAGAGTGCGCTATTGCCCAAGGTGGTGCTGATCGCAGCCGGTTCGACGACCGGAAGGCGGGGTCCGCCATTCAGGCGTTCGAACTCCGTGAGCGGCATCAGGGCGTTAGCCGGAAGGACCGACCCGACGACACCGTACCAGCGGCGGGGATACACCGGGCGATTATTGACGCGACGGTTTACCGTATCGAGACCGGTCTTGAGCGTGATGGGCAGCTGCGTCGGCAGCAGATAGGACGCATTGATCGTGGCGCTGACCTCGTTGGTGTCCGTTACCGTGTCGCGCTTGTTAAAAACGGTCGAGGTCACGGGCACCGGCTGCGTCGACGTGTTGGCGGCGGTAATGACGAAGGGCGTGTAGCTCGCAATGTTGTAGACGCTGGCTCCGCCCGTCTGGGTAAACACTTTCCCCTGCTGGTCGGAGTTATCGAGGATATAGCCGATCGCATCGCGCGTGCGCAACCCGACCGTGCCGTTCTCCCGTTCGCGGCCGGCACCAGAATCCCAGTGCGTGTTGCTCCAACGGTAAGCGTGGTCGACTTTCAAGCGTCCCCAGTTGTGGTCCAAAGCCAACGTTCCTGTGGGATTCTTGCTCGTGAAGGAATAGCGCTGCGGATTCAGACGCATTTGGGCGGCGCCGACGGCCACACCACCGGGCTGGAGCGCGGTATTGTTAACGGGGAGAATTTCGATGCGGTTGGCGGTGTAGCCCGCCTTGATCGCCCCGTTCGGATTCGTGACGGGATCATTGACGGTGAGGTTGGTGGAGACCCAAGGATTGACCGCCGTGTAGTGGAAAAATGGCTCGGAACCGGCATTGTAAATGAAGCGCAGGGAAGCGTTCGTCGTCTGGGACACGCGGTAATCAACCCGCCCCGTGAACGCGGTCAGGAAACGGTCGTTCAAGCCGCTGGTGCGGGTGTAGTCGCGCAATTGAGCCACCGGGTTGACGGTGTTTTCGTAGAGATTGGTATCCCAATTGTGTGGATTGAGCACCTCCTGATAGGACGCCGTCACGACGACACCGAGATTGCGGCGTCCACCCAGCACATCGAAGACCTCGGTGTGGCTCACGCTGAAATCGGGACGCCAGGGGCGCTCGGCCACGGCCGCATTGCGCTTGGACCACGAGGGAAAATAGCGACCGGACGCCGTGTAGCTCGTGCGGCGCCGTTCAGACATCGAGAAGGACGAACGGGTTTTCAGGTTGATCTGACCACCGAGCGAGTCGGCGCGTTTGTCAGCGGTCTGACCGTTGATGATTTCGATCTGCTCATAGTTAGAGGCCGAGAACGAGTGCAACGTGGCGGTGCGGCCGTCGCCGCCGACACCGGTTGTGGACATGCCGTCAACATTCAACCGCGTGTAACTGGACGGCTGGCCGCCGATGCTGATATTGTTAATCAACATATCTTCGTCCGTCGTGAAGGTAATGCCGGGAAGACGGGAGGCGAGTTCGCCGACGTTTTGGGTCGGGAGAATACCCCACTCATCGAACGCGGTGACGTTTTTCACATTGAGGGCATTGCGCTGTTCGGTGATCGCGAGCGCTTGCCCTTCCTTGATCGTCGCTACGGTGAACGCCTCCATCACGAGAACATCTGAGGTCTTTAGTTCGAGGTCAGCCTGTGTCACCGAACCATTCGAAACCGTCACCTTTTGCCGGCCCTCATTGAATCCTGAGTAGGTAATCACGAGATCCACGGCTCCGGCCGGCACGCCCTTGATGACGAAGCGCCCCGCGTTGTCGGTGAACTCGATGAGATTGAGGGACGGGATGGACACCGTCGCACCCTGGAGGGCGTTGCGCGTGCTCGCACTCGTCACGGTGCCGGAGATCGCGCCCGTCGAGGTGGATTGGGCCAGCGCGGCCGAAACGGCGAGCGTAGCGAACAGGACAAAGAGGCTCGTGGGCAAACGCCACAGCCGGGGAATTACACTGACGATACGGGAGTAGTTCATAGTTTTTATAGGTTCGCGGACAGGTGAGAATGACGCTTAACGCGGCTCAGGTGGTACTGAATTATCCAAGTGTCATAAACCGCTAGCCCGAGGCGAGTCCATGACTAACTACGGGCTGCCGTTGCCTCCCAGGATGGAAAGGATGAGCTGGCGTGCCGCCTGTCCCCCGCCAAACGTCGTTGATACCATGCACGCCCATCCCTCCCCTTTTTATTTCCTGTCACGATGGCTCGCGCTGCGTCGCCGTGCCCGTCTCGCGCTAGTCTTGGCCACCGGAGCTCTTGGCGCGGCTTTCTCCCACGCCGCGGCGGCCACATTCAAACCAGAAAAACTCGCGGCCATGGACGCTGCGGTGGCCGAGGCCATCAGTACGAAAAAGATTCCCGGCGGTGTGCTCTGGTTCGAACGCGAGGGCGAAATTTACCGCAAGGCTTATGGTCAACGCGCGCTGTCGCCGACAACCGAGCCAAGCAGCGAGGACACCATCTATGACGCGGCTTCGTTGACCAAGGTCGTCGCGACCACCACCTCAGTCATGCAGCTCGTCGAACGCGGCAAACTCGAGCTCGACGCACCCGTCGTCCGCTACCTCCCGGCCTTCGCGCAACACGACAAAAGTGCCGTCACCGTGCGCCAGCTCCTCATGCATCACTCGGGCCTGCGCCCCGACGTCGATACCAAGCCCGTCTGGTCCGGCTACGAAACCGGCGTCGCCCTCGCCTGCCAGGAAAAACTCCGCAGCACGCCCGGGAGCACCTTCGTCTACAGCGATATCAACTTCATTATCCTCGGCGAACTTGTGCGGATCGTGAGCGGTTTACGACTCGATGCCTACACCGCGAAGGAAATCTTTCAGCCACTTAAGATGGTCGATTCCGGTTTTCTGCCGCCCGCCGCTAAACTCGCCCGCGTCGCCCCCACCGAACTCACCGACGGCCAGATGTTGCGCGGAGTCGTCCACGATCCCACGACGCGTTTCATGGATGGCGTCGCCGGCCACGCGGGGCTCTTCACCACGACGAAAGACCTCGCGCGCTTTTGCCGCATGATCCTCGGGGGCGGCCAACTTGAGGGCGTCCGCATTGTGAGCGCCGCGACAGTCGCCGAGATGACACGTATCCAAAACGACGGCTCAGACCGCCGCAGCCTCGGCTGGGACATCGACTCGCGCTTTTCAGGTCCGCGCGGCCGCTGGTTTCCCGCCGGCGCTTCGTTTGGCCACACCGGCTTCACCGGCACGAGCCTATGGATCGATCCCAGCGCGCGAGCGTTTGTGATTTTCTTCAGCAACCGCGTGCATCCCGAAGGTAAAGGCGACGCGTCCCCCGTGCGCCGCACGCTCGGCACCCTCGCCGCCGAAGCGATCGATCGCGACGCCGGCGCCGTGCTCAACGGCATCGACGTGCTCGTGCGCGAAGATTTCGCCCGGCTGCGCGGGCTGCGGATCGGCCTCATCACGAATCACACTGGCCGCGACCGTGAGGGTCGCGCCACCATCGATCTGTTGCATACCGCCAAGGATGTGAAACTCGTCGCGCTCTTTAGCCCCGAGCACGGCATTCGCGGGGTGGCCGACGACAAAGTGGGCGACTCCATCGACGAGAAAACCAAGCTACCCGTTTACAGCCTCTACGGCGATTCCCCGCCGCGGGCGAACTTTGCCAGTGCCGCCGACTACGACCTGGCCGTGATCCGCGCCCGCGCGCCCAAGCCGGAGCAGCTGCGCGACATCGATGCGCTCGTTTTTGACATCCAAGACATCGGCGCGCGGTTCTACACTTACTCCGCCACGCTCGGTACCGCGTTGGAAGCCGCCGCCCTCGCCAAGAAAAAATTCTTCGTGCTCGACCGCATCAACCCCATCGGAGGCGTGAGTGTCGAAGGCCCGGTGATGACGCGTCCACCGAGCTTCATCGGATTCCACCCGATGCCCGTGCGCCACGGCATGACGCTCGGCGAACTCGCGCGCCTGTATAACGCCGAGCGCAAATTCGGTGCCGACCTCACCGTGGTTGCCTGTGAAAACTGGACGCGCAACCAATGGCTCGACGAGACCGGCCTGCCCTGGACCAACCCCTCCCCCTCGATGCGCAGCCTCACGGCGGCGACGCTTTACCCTGGTCTCTGCCTGCTCGAAAGCACCGTGGTCTCGATGGGCCGCGGCACGTCAAAACCCTTCGAGCAAGTCGGCGCGCCCTTCGTCGATGGCGTGCGCCTCGCGGCGGACCTCAACCGCGCGGAAATCCCCGGCGTGCGCTTTGAAGCCGTTAAATTTACGCCCCTCCCTGCCCTCTATCCCGGCCCGGCGGCGCAATTAAAATACCGCGACGAAGAATGCGGCGGAGTCCGAGCCGTGCTGACTGACCGAGACACCTGCCCGGTCGTCGATATCGGCATCGAGCTCGCGCGGGCCATGCAGCGGATCTACCCGGACCAGTTTAAAACGGATGCGATGGCCCGATTACTCGGCGCAGATGAAACCCTTGCCGCCATCAAAGACGGGAAGACTCTGGCGGAAATCAAAGCTGCCTGGACCGGCGAACTCACCGCGTTCGAAGCTCGGCGAAAAGCATTCTTGCTCTACGAGAAATCACCGGCCCGCTAGGCCGGCACCGCAATCCTGACCACTCCCAGACGACGCTTACCGATTTTTTCAGTAACCTTCCCGAGCCGGTAGCACCGAGGGATGGACTCAGGTATCTGATCGCTCACCCTCGATATCCTCTTATGAAATCTCGCCTCCTCACCGTCGCGTTCACCGCCTTGCTCTCGCTCGCGTCCGCCGCCGATCGTTCGGCCAAACCCGAGACGATTCTCTTCGTCGGCAACAGTTTCATGTTCGGCTCCGGCTCCGCCGCGCGCTACTACCGCGCCGAAACCGTCACTGATTTGAACGATGGAAAACAAGGCGGCGTGCCCGCGCTCTTCAAAGTCTTCGCCAACCAAGCCGGGCTCGATTTCGCCGTGAGCCTCGAAACCGTCGGCGGCTCCGGCCTCGATCTGCATCTCGAGAAAAAGGCCGACCTCATCGGTCGCCCATGGGACCGCGTCGTCATGCTCGGCCAGAGCATGCTGGACAACACCAAGCCGGGCGACGCGACGAAACTGGTCAAGGCCGCGAAGGAGATTTCCGAATTGTTCAGCAGCAAGAATCCGCGGGTCGACATCCGCCTCGTGGCCACGTGGTCCCGCGCCGACCAGACGTATCCGGAAAAAGGAGCCTGGCACGGCAAGTCCATTGAAACGATGGCGCTCGACGTGCGCCGCGGCTGCGATCTCGCTGCCGCCGGCACTCCGCTCATCCGCGCAGTCCTCCCGGTCGGCGAAGCGTGGAACCGCGCCTTCCAAGCCGGCGTCGCCGATCCGAATCCCTACGACGGCATCGCCTTCGGCCAGGTCAGCCTGTGGACCAACGACCACTACCACGCCAGCACCTACGGCTACTACCTCGAAGCGCTCGTGATCTTCGGTGACCTCACCGGCCTCGACCCGCGCTCCCTCGGAAAAACCGAACGCGCCGCCGGCGATCTCGGCATTTCAGCAACCCAAGCGGTCGCGTTGCAACAGGTCGCCTACGACGAGCTCAAGGCCACGCCGGGTCGCCCCGCGCTGCGTGAGTTCACGCTGGTAAAATTACCCCGATAAAGCGCCGCCGTTGACACCCAACCGCGAGCACTACAGCTGTAGTGCATGAGCTCCGCGACCGTCCCGACATCCATCCGGCTCACGCCGGCGGAGAAACGCAAGATTGCCACCGCCGCCCGCAAGCGCGGTCTCAGCCCAGCCGCCTACATCAAGCGGGCCGCCCTCGATGGCACCGTCCCGGCCGCCACCAACGACGCGAAACTCGAACGCCTCGCGACGCTCGTGCACCGGGTATGCGAAGCGGTGGAAGATGAAATCGACTACCGTACCGCCGTCGCTGCGTGGGACCGCCATGTGAAGAGCGGCGAGAAACTCCTCAAACCGGAGGATGTGTGGCGTGAACTGGGCGTATGAAATCGGCCCCGAGGCGGCCCGCCAATTGCGTGACCTCGGGCCATCAACCGCTGCGGACATAAAGCGTTTCCTGGAACAGCGCGTCAAAGGCTCGGCCGATCCCACCGCCTTCGGCAAAGCCCTCCGCGGTGATCTCACGGGTTACTGGCGCTATCGCGTAAAGGATTACCGCATACTATGCAGGATCGAACATCACCGGATAGTGGTCGTCGTCATCTCCGTCGGCCATCGCTCGACCGTTTACGAAGACTGAGCCCGCAACAACGCAATCGCCATCCCAAAGCGGCGTAGGGCAAGCTCAAGCGCTGTGTTCGTTGCCTGTTTGAATTTTCGCTGAACATGAAATTCACCACGCTGTTCGTCGCCCTCTCTTTGCTCGGCACTCTCGCTGCCGCCGAGCCTGCTGCGCCCCTCACGCTCTGGTACGATAAACCCGCGGAGAAATGGACCGACGCCCTCCCGCTCGGCAACGGCCGCCTCGCCGCCATGGTCTTCGGCGGCGTCGATCGCGAGCACCTCCAGCTCAACGAGGACACCCTCACCTCCGGCGAGCCGCCCGCCGATCTCCGCACGATCGATCTCACCAAGGATTTTGACCACGTCACCGGGCTGATCAAGGCAGGCAAAAATTCCGAGGCCGATGCCTACGTCACCAAAAACTGGCTCGGCCGGAATCAGCAATGCTACCAACCCCTCGGCGACTTGTGGGTCGATATCTCGGCCAAGAATCAATCCACCGTCACCGACTACCGCCGCTGGCTCGATCTCGCCACCGCCACCGCCGGCGTGAGCTTCCAGCGCGACGGTGCGACCTACACCCGCGAAGTCTTCATCAGCGCGCCGGACCAAGTCATCGCGCTTCGCCTCCGCACCGACCGTCCAGGCACCCTCGCCTTCAAAACCTCGTTCAGCTCCGTCCATCCAACAGCCAAGAGCACCGTAGCCGACGGCGAACTCGCCCTCCGCGGCCAGCTTCCCGGCTACGTCGGCCGCCGCGATCTCAAGCTCGTCGAACAGATGGGCGACCAACACAAATACCCGGAGAATTTTTCCGCCGACGGGAAACGACTCCCCCTCGCTGCGCAGGTGCTCTACGGTGCCGACATCGGCGGCAAAGGCACCTTCTTCGCAGCACGCCTGACAGTGAAGACCGACGGAAAAATCGTCGCCGAAGCCGGCGCACTCCGCATCGAAGGCGCGACCGAAGCCACGGTCATCGTCAGTGCGGCCAGCAGTTTCAACGGACCGAACAAGAGCCCCAGCCGCGAGGGCATCGATCCTTCGCTGCGCACGACCCACGATCTGCGCGAAGCGGCCGCCCAAACCTTCGCCACGCTCCGCGAGCGGCACATCGCCGACTACACCGCGCTCTTCCACCGTGTCTCCCTGCGCCTCGACGGTGATCCCGCGAAAGAAAAACTCCCCACCGATGCGCGCATCGCCGCTTTCCGCGCGAGCGGCGATCCCGCCCTCGCAATGCAGCTCTTTCAATTCGGCCGCTACCTGCTCATCGCCGGCTCCCGCGCCGGCAGCCAGCCGCTCAATCTTCAGGGTAAATGGAACGACCTCGTGATCCCGCCGTGGGCTTCGCAATACACGGTGAACATCAATACCGAAATGAATTACTGGCCGGCGGAGACGACGAACCTCTCCGAGCTGCACGAACCGCTGTTCCGCCTGATTCGCAAACCGCCGTCAACGGCGCCCTCACCGCCCGCACGATGTATCACCGCCGCGGCTGGGTTGCGCACCACAATGTTTCCCTCTGGCGCGACAGTTTTCCGGTCGACGGCAACGCCCGCGCTGCATTTTGGAACATGACCGCCGGTTGGTTCACCTCGCACCTCTGGGAGCACTGGCTGTTCACCGGCGATAAAAAATTCCTCGCCGAGGAGGCCTACCCGCTCCTGAAGGGCGCCGCCGAATTCTACGCCGACTGGCTTGCACCCGCGAGCGATGGCTCGGGCGAACTCGTCACCCCGGTGAGCACTTCACCCGAGAATGCCTTCGTCGGTCCCGACGGGAAAAACGCCGCGGTCTCCGAAGGCGTCACCATGGACCTCGCGATCATCCGCGAAGTTTTTTCGCGCACCATCGCCGCCGCCGAACGGCTCGGCCGCGACCCGGCGTTCGTCACCGAACTCCGCACCAAACTCGCCCGACTCGCCCCCTACCGGATCGGCACGCGCGGCCAGTTGCAGGAGTGGCGCACCGACTACAAAGAGGCCGAGCCCAAGCACCGCCACCTCTCGCACCTCTACGCCCTCCACCCCGGCAACCAGATCAACCCCGACGCCACGCCGGAACTCTTCCGCGCCGTCGCCCGCACGCTCGAACTCCGTGGCGACGAAGCGACCGGCTGGTCGATGGGATGGAAGATCAATTTCTGGGCGCGTATGCTGGACGGCGACCACGCCTACGCGATCATCCGCAATTTCTTCAACCTCGTCGGCACGTCGGACGCGTCGATGAAAGGTGGTGGACTGTATCGAAACATGTTCGACGCGCACCCGCCCTTCCAAATCGACGGCAACTTCGGCTACGCGGCCGGCCTCGCCGAGCTGCTCGTGCAGAGCCACGCGGGCGTCCTCCACCTCCTCCCCGCACTCCCGTCCGCCTGGCCGGGCGGAAGAGTCACCGGACTCAAGGCGCGCGGTGGGTTTGAAATCGATCTCGAATGGGCCGGAGGACAACTCACGCGCGCCGTCGTGCGCTCCAAACTCGGCGGCAATTTGCGCCTCCGCACCTCCGAGCCTGTGGCGATCGCCAACACCAAACCCGTCGCGGCGACCGGCGCGAATCCGAATCCCTTCTTCGCCATCGTCGAAGCCGGCAAACCCTTGATCACAAATCCCGCCGCCCTGCCGACCGTAAAACTGCGCGCGACGCACACCGTCGACATCACGACGGTGGCTGGCGGAATTTACGTGATCGCGGCCGTCCGGTAGCCGCGAGCGCCAGCGAGCCGAGCCTCGTCGGCTTGCTGGCGCTCGCCGCTACTGCCGCACACTCCCCCTCCCCTGAGCGACGCCCCGCGCACGACGCCGCGCC
>CANIJN010000222.1 GCA_947467625.1 Opitutia bacterium
CACGAGTTTCGCCGGATCGGATCGCCGTATCCAACAAATCCGCCCCGGCTTGGAGCAGCCGAGGCGATGCCTTGGCCGCCTCGCCGGCCTTACGCCAATCGCGGGCGAGGAGAAAAACATTCAGGCCGATCGTGCGCGCCTCATAGCGGCGCACCAACGCTTCCATTTCGTCCCAAGTGAGCCCGCCAAACGGGCGCGTCGCTTGCGCGGGCAACTGCGCTTTCATCCGGCGTTTTTCCTCACGCCACCCGTCGAGTTCGCCTGCCAGTTCGGCGAAGCCGTCGGACTCCGGCTCGCCGGTGAGATCGCCACGTTCCACGAGGGCGAAAAAGTTCGCCCGGGTTTTGGCATCTTGTCCGAAATCCTCCAGTAGCCAGGTCCGCAGGTCGGGAAACTGCCGGCACATGTTTGCCAATAGCCGCAGAAAGGCGCGGCTCCGGCGTTCCGAAGCGCGACCCGATGAAGCTGAGGCGGCGGCAGTCATACCCGGTGAGAAAGCTGAGGCGCGAAAATGTTCGCTGGCGACGACAATACGGCTGGCGATTCGAACCAAGGGCGGAGTTTTTCGTAGAGAATCCGAAGGTCGCGCCGATACGCTTCACCCTGCTCCTCGCCGGACTGACCGGGCCGGCGTTTCAGTGTGCGGACGAGCCGGTTGGCGAGGACGATGTGCGCCGGCAGCGTATGCCGCAGCCGGCGTTTGCCGGGTGTTTTCGGCTCCGTCGCGATACCAAGCCGGGCATAGGCCTGACGCAGACTCATGCTCTGCAAGACGGATATGTCGGAAACGCTGCGGGCAAGGCGCATATAACGTTGGGCCGTTCGGGCCGTGCCGCGGAAGTTGGCTTTCAGCCAGAGAAGCCAGGCACCCGACCCCATCGTATGAAACACCCGTTTTCTTTCCTCAACGAGCAACTGTCCGGCATACCAGGCGGCGCCCAGCGCCTCTTGCAAAGATTGGCGTGAGGCACAGGCACACCGCTTGGCCTCTTCGTGCAGACGGTTGATTTCCGCCGCAGTGGTAACGGCCGTGGCGGTCATGACGCGAGTCCCGTCGTTTCACGGAAGCTATTCGCCATGTGATGCACCGCCTGTTTTGAGCGGCCGGCCACATGGCCAATTTCCTCGAGTGTGGCTTCGGTGATGAGATCGGGCCGCACGCAGTAGAGCGCGACCGTCGCGCGCACGCCGCGCTCTTCGAGCGACGCGGCTTCCGACATCCATATCAAGAGCCGGCAAACCACTTCTGAGGCAACAAAGCGCGCCTCATGCGTGGGATCGACCGGCTCCGCGAAAAACGAATCATGGTTGGTTGTCATAGGGAGATTTAGGTTCGCCCCTACCATACCGCCCAAAGACAATTCATAATAGATACAGCGTGCGCGGTGCCGGCTGATCCGATTTTCGCGCTGCCTCCAACGACTTGCGACAGGGTGCGTGTCGTTTCGCCCAAAAACGAAAACACCGCGCGGGAAATAACCCGCGCGGTGCGAGACCCTCGCTAGCGCACGAACTCAGCCTCGCGCCGGCACTTTTAGCCGAGTCCGGATGTGCGCCGCGACTTCGGATGCGTCGTAGTAGACGAAATGGCCGACGCGATGATGCGGGATTCGCCGCAGCTTCGTCCAATTGCGCAGGGTCGCGATGGAGGGCTCTTTGTCTTTGGGAAAAATCCCGCTACTGCGCAGGCCGACGATGTCCGTGAGTTGGTTTTCCATGGTGGGAGAGAGTTGGGTTTCCATGCCCCTGCTTGCCCGGTCAAGTGCGGCAAGCAGGGCGTGGCGCGGTCAGGCTGAGTTGGGCAGCGGCGAAGCGGTCGGAGCGGCGGGAACGTCCGCTTTTTTCGGCAGGATGCCGAAGAATTCTTCTCCTTCCTCTGCGGTCTTCAAATCGAGGTAGTGCTTGCGAATGATGCTCTCCGAGTTGCCGGCTTGCAGCGATGCCTCACCGATGGAGCGGAACTTGGCGACGA
Organism: Opitutia bacterium; assembly: GCA_947467625.1. Taxonomy (GTDB): domain Bacteria; phylum Verrucomicrobiota; class Verrucomicrobiia; order Opitutales; family Opitutaceae; genus GAS368. Next base: position 1,973 of record CANIJN010000222.1, read on the forward strand.
ACATCGAAATGAACGTGTGTCGCATGACATCGTGTGCGAGCGGAAATTTCTCCGCCACCTTTTCTCGGATATGCTGGAGGTTCGCCGGGATGATCGGGAATTTCTTGAGCGGATACGCCCGCAGCCATCCCGCGAGATTCGGTTGAATCGTGACGTTGCGCGGTTCGCGCACCTTCGACACTTCGCCGTCGATTCGGATCATGTTGGCGTCGAGTTTGACGTGCACCGGCTGGAGCCGGAGAATTTCGCCGGTGCGCAGGCAAGGCCGGATACCGGCGAAGAGGCACAAGGCGAAGAAAGGCACGGCGGTGGGGTAATGCTCCTCGACGTAGGCCATAAGTCCCGCCGACTGCGCCGCGGCAAAGGTGATGGCGCAGCCACGCCGACGCCGGATGCGACGCGGCGGGATTTTCACGAGCGGATTGTCGGCAATCCAGTCCCGTTGCAGCGCGAACTTGAGGAAAGACGAGACCACGCCGCGCCGGTTGTTGAACGTCTTGTGGGCCGCCCGGCGGGCTTCAAAATACCCAAGGAGCCTTGTCCCGGTCAGTTCGGCTACGGTGGCAGCCGGGAAGTGCTTTTGCAGGCGCTTGAGGTCGCGTTTCACGCGCGTCAAATACGGCTCGGACAGAAGGTCCTGTTCGCGCTCGTGATCCTTGATGACGAGGAATTCCGCGACGGCTTCCGTAAGGAGCTTCTGCGTCGTGGGTGCACGGTAGTTCGCCAGTGCGAAATCGACGTAGAACGACAGCGAGCGCGGCTGGCCGGTCACACGTGCGAAAACCGCCTCTGCTTCGCGAAGCTGCGCGTCGGCGAGGCGCGTCGCGGCCACGCGCATTTCGGTTTCCTGGAGATACTGAATTCCGAGGATTTGGCGTTCGGTTTCTGCTTCGGCACGCGTCGGGAAGTTTTTCCGAAAGCGTTTGCCGTCGATGCGCGCGTAGAGCTGAAAAACGATTTTCCCTGAGGGATTCGTGAATTCTGAGATGACGTATGGATTTTCCTGCTTCATGACCGATTTGGCCGGTCAACGTCCAAATCGGCTGTCAGGGAAAATAACCCGTTGGTTTAGAACGGGTAAATGGCGGAGAGGGGGGGATTCGAACCCCCGATACGCGGTTAAACGTATAACGCTTTAGCAAAGCGCCGCTATCGACCACTCAGCCACCTCTCCGAACAGAACTCAGGAGGCAAACGTCCGTCTCACAAAGTGCAAGGCGGATTTCATCCGACTTCGTCCGGCTTCGTCTTCGCCAACTCCTCCGCCCCACTCGTCGCCCAATCGAAGAAAACGGCGCCTGCTACAACGCCTCGCGGTAGAGATTTTCGTAGCCCGCCGCCGCCACTTTCCAACTAAAGTCCCGGGCCATACCGCGTTGCTGCACCGCCGAGTAACGCCGCTTGTCGGCATAGAGCACCAGCGCCCGCTCCAACGCGTCGCCCAAACTACCCGCATTCGGCTCGCACATTAGCCCGGTGCCGGTCCCTGGAAATTCGTCGGCATCGGTCACCGTATCGGCCAAGCCGCCCACCCGGCTCACAATCGGTACCGTGCCGTAGACCTGTGAATACATTTGGTTCAGTCCGCATGGCTCGAAGAGCGATGGCATCACGAAGAAATCGCTGCCCGCCTCAATCAGATGACTCATCGCTTCGTCGAGCTTTGCCACCAAGACCACCTTGTCCGGTGCTTCGGCCGCCAGCGCCCGCATCTCGTCCTCGAGTCGCTTGTCGCCTGATCCGAGCACCACCCACCGACAATTTTCGACGAGAAGGAAATCGCGATTCGCCAGCACGAGGTGAATGCCCTTCTGGTCCGCAAACCGGGCCACGATTCCAAAAATGGGGCCCGTGAAGTTCGCCGCCATCCCGACCCGCTTCAGCAGCTCCGCCCGACAGATCTCTTTACCCTTCATCTCCGCCCGCGAGTAGCGCGCCGGGAGCAATGTATCCACAGCGGGATTCCAGATCGCCGTGTCGACCCCGTTGAGCAGCCCCACAATATCATCCGCGCGCGTCTGCGCCACGCCATCCAGGCCACAGCCAAACTCCGGCGTTTGGATTTCACGCGCATAACGCGGACTCACCGTCGTCACCCGGTCAGCAAACAGAATGCCGCCCTTCATATAGTTTACCTGCGAATAATACTCGAGGCCGTCGATATGGAAGAGTTCGTCAGGCAGATTCGTGCGCGCAAAAGTCGTCGCCGGAAACAGCCCCTGATACGCGATGTTGTGAATCGTGAACACCGTCTTCAGCGCGAGTGTCACCCGATGCCGCCGCTCCGATTCCCGAAGCAGCAACGGCAACAGGGCCGCCTGCCAGTCGTGACTATGCACCACATCCGCCTGCAAATCCGCCAACCGCAGCGTCTCGACCACCGCTTTGCAAAAGAAGACAAACCGGTCGGAGTTGTCCTCAAAATCGCGCTCCCCATTTCCATAGGGCGCTCGCCGATCAAAAAACTCTTCCCGACAGATCAAGTAGACTTCCAAATTTTTCCGCGGGGAAAAAACCCGGATGTCCCCCGACAAAAATTGGTCCCCCATCTCAATCTTCAGCCGCAGCTTTCGCACCGCACCGGCCGCATCCTTGTGCTCCAACACGGCACGATAGCCGGGCAAGAACACAGACACCTCGTGGCCATTGTCCGCCAACGCCCCGGCCATCGCCGCGACGGCGTCGGCCAGACCGCCTGTTTTCATATACGGATAGAGCTCGCTCGCCGCGTGGACGATTTTCATCGCTCGCAGTATGGCCGGACTCTTTGTTAACGCCAATCCCAAAGCACGGCCCGCGCGTCGTGACTCGAATTTATCACATGAATCTCCGTGAACTCCTCCTCGCCCACCTGCAGGACCCGCACTACAAGCCGGCCAACGAATTTGAGCTCTCCAGCCGCCTCGGCCTGAACAAGAAACAGCGCGCCATGCTCGCCCACGAGGTGCGCCTTGCCCTCAAGAGCGGCAATTATCTCCGCGCAGCCAACGGTCGCATCTCCCCTCGCGGAGCCAACGTCGAGGAGCCACGCGCCCCGGAAAAACGCCCGGTCTTCACCCCGACCCGCCGCGGTCCCGGCTTTCCCGTCACGCCGACACCTGAAACCTACGCTAGCCGCCCCACGACCCGCGGCGCGACAATCCCGCCCCGTGCGTCCACCCCGGCCAAGTCGCCCGCAAGCGCCGCTTCGCCCGCTCCGTCCCGCACCCCGGCTCGCGCACCCGCGCGCGCCCCTTCGCCTGGGCCCGCTCGCGCGCCCAAAGCCGTCACCGAGCCCAAACTCGGTAAAGGCGAACTCGTCGGCCGCATTCAGTTTCGCGCCGGCGGCTCGGCCTTCGTCGTCCGCGACGCCGTGCTCGGCGAAGACGCGCAACCCGCCCTCCAGGTTTTCCCCGAGGATACCGGCGTCGCTCTCCCGGGCGATCGCGTTCTCGCCCGCGAATTCCCCGGCCGCAAGGGCCGCCGCCCCGGCGAAAAAATCGGCGCCGTCATCCGCGTCCTCGCGCGCGAACGCGACACCATCGTCGGGAACCTCCGCAAAGGCCGGCGCGAATTCGTCGTCCAGCCCGACGATCCGCGCTTCAGCTACGAAATCGCCGTCGGCGATCCCGCTAAGAGCGGCCTCTCACCCGTCCCGAAGGAAGGCGACAAAGTCGTCATCAAGCTAGGCGAGTGGAACCACCGCGCAGACGCCCTCACCGGCACCATCACGTCCCGCCTCGGACGCACCCACGAACCCCGCGCCGAGCTCCTCGGTATTTTCCTCAAACACAATCTCGCGACCGAATTCCCCTCCGACGTCGAACGTGAGGCCGCGCTCATCCCCGATCGCGTGCTCCCCTCCGAGCTTCCGGGCCGCCTCGACTATCGCGCCAAGGTCGTGTTCACAATCGATCCGGACGACGCCAAGGACTTCGACGACGCCCTCTCCTACGAGCCACTCGACGGCGGCGAAGTGCGCGTAGGTATCCACATCGCCGACGTCTCGACCTACGTCCATCCCGGCACCGCCATCGACCGCGAAGCCCAACGCCGCGGTAACTCGACCTACCTCGTCGGCGTGGTGATTCCGATGCTCCCGGAAAAACTCTCCAACGGGCTCTGCTCCCTCGTCGAAGCCCAAGATCGCCTGTGCAAAGCCGTCTTCCTCACCTTCGCCAAAAACGGCCGCCTCCGCGACACCACCTACGCCAACACCGTCATCCGTAGCCGCAAGCGCCTCACTTACAAACAGGCCTACGCCTTCATGTTTGAAGACGACCTCGCGAAAATCCGCGCCCTGCCCCTCCCGGCAAAACACCAAACCGGCTCCACCGGCCGCGCCCTCCGCGATCTCACCGACGCAGAGTTGCACGACCTCCAGACGTGGTGCCGCGCCCTCTGGAAAATCGCCGCTCGCCTCCGCAAAGATCGCATGGCCAACGGCAGCCTTGATCTCGACATGCCCGAGACAAAAATCTTCGTGGATGAAAAGGGCTACGCCGACCGCCTCGAAAAAATCACGCACGACGAGAGCCACCAACTCATCGAAGAGTTCATGCTGGCCGCCAACGAAGCGGTGGCCCGCCTCACGCGCACGCACCAACTCCCCTCACTCTACCGCGTTCACGACGAACCCGATGCCGAAAAACTCGAGGAGTTTCGCGGCCTGCTCGACTCTTTCGACATTCCCGTCGGCGACCTCAGCGTGCGCGCCGAAATCGTCAAACTACTCGTCATCCTCGCGGCGCACCCCCAGGGCTACACGCTGCGCACCCAGCTCCTGCGCAGTCTGAAAAAGGCCGCCTACCGCGCCACGCCCGACGGTCACTACGGTCTGGCGAAAAATGACTACACCCACTTCACCTCGCCGATCCGCCGCTACGCCGACCTGGTCGTCCATCGCGTCTTCGATACCTATCTCGAAAAACACGCCGGCCACGCCATTCCGCCTGCACGCAACGCCCGCTACGATCTCTCGCGCATCCAAGCGCTCGGCGAGCACATCAGCCTCACCGAAATCAGCAGCGCCGAAGCCGAGCGCGAAAGCGTGAAGATCAAGCTCCTCGAATTTTTCGAGCGCGAACTCGATAAATCTCCCCGCACCCCATTCCTCGCCGTTATCACCGACGTCCGCCCTAACGGCTTCTTCATCGAACTCGTCGAGTCGATGACCTTTGGCTTCATCAGCACCAACGCCCTCACCCCTGACCGCTACGTACCGACGGACGACGGCACGATGCTCGTCGGTCGCAAGACCAAGAAAAAATTCGCCCTCAACGGCCGCCTCAACGTCGTCGTGGATAAAGTCGACCGCTTCAAACGCCTGATCGATTTCCGCCCCGCTGATTGAGCGTCGCGCCTTGGCCTGAAGCTAGGCTTTAGGCCGTTTTTCAAGAGCCTGCGTGCAGGCGATTCAGCCCCCCAATCGTTCTCTTTCTCGTTCTCTTTCTCTTTCTCTTTCGTGGGGTTTTGCCGGCGGGAGAGAACGATTGTCCACACCCGCCCCTCACAGCGCTTTCCCGTCCGCCTCGCGCCCACCTCCGCGAAACTCACCTCGACCGCCACCCGCGCCCGCATCGCCATCAGGGGTCTCACCGCCGACACCTTTTCAGGGAGCTACGAACTCACCGTCTTCTCCGGCAGTCCGCTCATTCAGGCTGAATCCGCTCAAGGCCGACACACTGGTTTCGTGCATCGCAGGTCAGCGTAATTTCTCCATGAATGCCCCGCGGCTCACCGGCCGCGGGAGGCAGGGACGCAGCGAACGGGACGTCCTCCCCGTTGGCGCACAGCATGACGACGGGGCGCACCGTCCTTGGCGATAGCCTAAAGAGCGCGCCGAGCTTAGCGTGCGCTCACATCAACTGAAGGGCTGCCGTTCAGCACTCCATCACGCAAAAACAGCTGTCGTCCGGTCTTGGCCGCGTAGGCCGCGTTGTGCGTCACGAGGACCAGCGCCGTTTGGGTCTCGCGGCACAACCCGAGCAAGAGCTCCACGACGGCGTCACCCGTGTGCTCATCGAGGTTGCCCGTCGGCTCGTCGGCCAGCAGCAATTTCGGAGCATTCATCAGCGCCCGCGCTACCGCCACGCGCTGCCGCTCGCCGCCGGAGAGCTGAGCCGGTAGATGCGTCGCACGCTCCGCCAGCCCCACGCGCGCAATTAAATCCTTGGCCCGTGCCCGTTCGGCCGCGCCCGGCGCTTTGACCATTCGCGCCGCCATCAAGACATTCGCCAGCGCGTCGATTTCGGGGATTAGATAAAATGACTGAAACACGATACCGAGAAACGTCGCGCGCCGGTTCGCCTGCGCCGGTGCTCCGCCCCATAAGAGGGTGCCGCCGTCGGGCGCATCCAAGCCCGCCAGCAGGTTGAGCAACGTGGATTTCCCCGATCCCGACTCACCGCGGATACTCACGCTTTCGCCTGCGCCCAGGGCGATATCCACACCGCGCAACACTTCGATCCGGAGGTCACCGCTCTGGTAACTCTTGCGAATCCCCCTCGCTGCCAACACGGCCTCATGCATGGTCCGCCTCCGGGGTAAGAGCCTGCTGGCAGGCATTTTTCTTCGCGTCACTCACTGCGCAGCGCCTCCACCGGTTTGAGCCGCGCCGCCCGCCAAGCCGGGATCAATCCCGCGAGCGTGGAAATCACGATTGAAGCCACCGCGGTCATCACCAGATCACTGGTTAACGTGTGCGACGGTAGGTCTGAAAATTGATAAAACTGCCGGAGCGTTTCTTGGCGTTGCATCAGCCGCGCGATCCCGTGGACCAAATCATTGCGGATCGCCAGTACCCCGAAACCCATGGCCACCCCAATCGCCGTCCCGGCCAGACCGATAATGAAGGCCTGCGCACAGAAACAGAGCGCCACATCCCGGGGCCGCGCACCCAACGCACCCAGCAGCCCGATCTCGCGCGTCTTCCGCACCACGGAAATCAGCAGCGAGCTCATCACCGAAAATGCCGCGATGATCACAATGAAGAGCAGCAGGAAAAAATTAATGCTCTTCTCCAAATTTAACACCCACAGGAAATCCGCCCAACTCTCCATCCACGAGTATGCCCGCGTCGTGGCTCGCGGTAACGTCGTATTCAGCTGGGCCACGACGGCATGCTCATCCACGTCTGGTTTCACCCGAACGTAGATGCCATGCACGCTGCGCCCTAGTCCGTAGAGCTC
>CANIJN010000223.1 GCA_947467625.1 Opitutia bacterium
ATCCTCAAAGCGGTTTACGACCGTCTCGTGGCCGACGGCAAAGCCAAGAAACTCGCCCTCATCGCCCTCATGCGCAAACTCATCATCCTCCTTAACCACCTCCTAAAAAACCCAAAATTTAAGCTCGCCTGAAAGACCGTTGCTGACCCTTGCCTAGCTTGGTCACCTCGACCTCGTTGTGCAGGATTTGAACCCCGCCCTCGCACACGACATACAGGTTCGAGTTCGGCTTGCCCTGCTCAAGAATGGTGGCACCGCTTTCCACCCTGAGCTCCCGCAACACCGGCGCAATCTTGGCCAGTAACTCGTCCGGAGTGCTTGCGAAATAATCCGTGGACTTCAGCAGGAGAACCTTGCGAAACACCGAGAGGGCATTGCCATCGTCCGCGAACTGATCCGCGGTCAGCTTGTCAACCTTAGCGGCACGGGCGATGTCGATGACACCCTCTAAAACGTAACTAGGCTTGAATCCGAAGTTCTTGATCTCAGCCCTCGACATGACGCCACTCAGTACCAGCACCGTCTCAAGCTGGGACTCGATTCCCACTAGGATGTCGGTGTCCATCCGGTCGCCGATCATCACCCCGTCCTTTGCCTCGGCGCCGATGGCGTCCAGTGCCAGACGCATCATGAGCGGGTTGGGCTTGCCAATATAGTAGGCCTTTTTACCGGTGGTGATTTCCAGCACCGAGGCGAGTGCCCCCGCGCTCGGGGCCATATGCCCCTCCACAGGGTAGAATGCGTCGGGGTTGGTCACAATTAAGTGGGCACCCTTGTTGACCAACTTCGAGGCATGCTCGAGGACCTGATAGCGATAGTTCGGCGTACGCCCCATCACCACATAGTCGGGGTTCGAATCGTTCATCGAGTAGCCCGCTTCATAGAGCGCGCCCATCAACGCCGGCTCACCAATCACATAGGCGCTCCCCTTGGGCTTCTGACGCGCAAGATAGCGAGCTGTCGCCAGCGCGGACGTGAAGAAGTGCTTGGGATCCACCTCGATCCCCATCCGATACAGCTTCTCGCTGAGCTCTCGGGGCGTTCTGGTGCTGTCGTTGGTCAGAAACAGGAAGTTCTTGTTCGCCTTGAGCCACTCCACAAACTGGAGGACGCCCGGCAGCAGCTGGCTCCCGCGGTAGAGCACGCCGTCCATGTCGCAAACGAAGACTTTCTTGGCGAGCAGGCTGTCGAGATTGGGTGTCTGATTCATTGAAAGAGTGTGGATTTTTTGGAAAAAAAGAAACAAGCCATGCAGAATTTTCGGGCGGGCAACATCAATCTTGGTAAATTTTGGGTGTCGGGTGCGGGACATGGTCTTTCGTGTTGGGGCAAGGATTGATTGAGGTGGCGAGGAGGACGCGCAGGCCGGCGGTGGGAGGGAAGTGGAGTTGTTCGCGGATTTCCGGGCGGGAAACACCGGGCAAATGCTCCGGCCGCAACGCACACGGGGCGTTGCGTCGGAGGGCGAGACTGGCGTGCAGGGCAGGCCGCGGCATTTTATTTTGACTTCAGTTCGGGCCTGCGAATGTTTCGCGAATTCATGGTCGATGTCCTTCTCCCAATCGGAAGTTTGTCGGCGAAAGAAGCCGCGCTGCGCGCGTCGCTGCGGCCAAAGCTGGCGCTGGGCTTGATTGTGGCTTTCTCCGGCGGCGTGGATAGCTCGTTTCTCCTTTGGGTCGCGGAGCAGGAGCGCCGGCGCCACGGCGGGAAGCTGCTGGCCGTCACTGCGGTGAGCGCGAGCCTCGCGCAGGTGGAGCGGGAGGACGCGACGCGATTGGCCGCGGAGCTCGGAGTCGAGCACCGCTGGGAAAACAGCCTCGAACTGTCGAATCCCGACTACACGAAGAACGACTTGTCGCGTTGCTACCATTGCAAGACCGAGCTTTTCCGGCTGAGCCATGCGCTCGCCGACCGCCTCGGCTATGCCTTCATCGCTTACGGCTACAATGCGTCAGATCGCAGTGATTTTCGCCCGGGCCGGCAGGCCGCATTGGAGCAGGGCATCGTCGCGCCGCTCGATGAGGCGGAGCTGGCGAAGGAGGACATCCGCGCGCTCATGCGCTTGCACCAGATTCCCTTTGCCGAAAAAGCCGCGAGCCCGTGCCTCAGTTCGCGGTTGATGACCGGAGTCGCCGTCACCCCCCAGCGGCTGCGCGACGTCGAGGATTGCGAGGCGATTTTGCGCCGCGCCGGGTTGGATGGATTCCGGGTTCGGTTGCACGCACACGCCGGAGTGCAATGGCTGCGGCTGGAGGTAATCCCGGCGGAGATGAGCAAGGCCCTGTCCGTCCGCGAAGAACTTCACCAGCTCGCGCGGCACCGTGGGTATGCGTGGGTGACCCTCGACCTTGGCGGCTACCGCATGGGCGGCGGCACAGTGCGCTCCAGCTGATCCGATGAACGAGGACGAAATCCGCACCCTGTTGGAAGGTCTGGCGGCCGGGGCCGTGCAGCCGGCAGCGGCGTTGCAGCGCTTGAAAAGCGGCCCGTTCCGCGAGGGGAATCTCGGCTTCGCGCAGGTGGATCACCACCGGAGGCTGCGGCAGGGCTTGGGCGAAGTCATCTTCGGCGAGAGCAAGACGCTGGAGCAAATCCGCGCCATTGCCGCGGAAGCCGGCGGTGGCGGGGCGCCCGTGCTGATCACTCGGCTGCAGCCGGAAAAAGTCGCAGGCTTGATCACCGCGTTTCCAGCCGGCCGAGCGAATGCCCCCGCGCGGACGTTCATTTTAAACGCACCCCCGATCTCCGCGGCCGGAACAGATCTGCCGCACGTGGCCATCGTAGCGGCCGGCACGAGCGATCTGTTTGTCGCGGAAGAGGCGGCCGAGGTCTGCATCGCCATGGGCGTGCCGTGCGAGCGTTACTACGACATCGGCGTGGCGGGGATTCACCGTCTCCTGCAACGGGCTGACAAGCTTCAGGCGGCGACCGCCTTGGTCGTCGTCGCGGGCATGGAAGGTGCGCTCCCCAGCGTCGTCGCCGGATTGCTGGGCCGGCCGGTCTTCGCCGTGCCGACAAGCGTGGGCTACGGGGCTAGCTTCGGAGGCGTCAGCGCCTTGCTGTCGATGTTGAACTCCTGCGCCCCCGGCGTGAGCGTGGTGAACATCGACAATGGTTTTTCCGCCGCCTTCGCTGCTTGTCAGGTCGTGCGCGCGGTGCGGGCGGCCGGCGCCAACTCCCGATGAGCCGAATACTTTTCTTGGACAGCGTCGCTGGTGTCGCCGGCGACATGTTCGCCGCTGCGTTTGTGGATGCCGGGCTGGTGACTGCGGCCGAACTCGCGGCGCTCCCCGCGCAACTCGGATTCAATTCCGTGGAAATCTCCGCCCGCGCCGTCACCAAGGCAACGATGCGCGCCACCCATCTCAGCGTGACCTCCCGGTCCGACCGCGCGCCTCACTCCCTCAGTCATGCCCACGAGGGGCCGACGCACGCGCACGACCATCACGCGCACGATGGGCCGATGCACGCACACCACGCGCATGAGCCTCACGCGCACGACCATCACGCGCACGAAACATCTCCCGAGAGCGACAGCGAGTCGCACCTCGTCGTGGAGGCCGGGGCGGATCACGCGCACACCCATTACGCCGACATCGATCGGTTGATTGGCGGTTGCCCCTTGGCCGCCCCCGTGCGTGCCCGGGCGCAAATGATCTTTCGCCTGCTGGCCGAGGCGGAGGCGGCCGCCCATGGCATGGCGGTGGAGGACGTGGCGTTTCACGAAGTCGGCTCGATCGATTCGATCATGGATGTGGTCATGGCCGCTTACTGCATCGAGAAGCTAGGCCCGGCGCGGTACTGCGCCACCCCGATCCGTCCCGGACGCGGTTTCATCACGATGGCCCACGGCACGCACCCCGTGCCGCCGCCCGCGAGCGCGCGCCTGCTGGCCGACATGCCCATCGCCGCCACGCCGGCCGCGATCACACGCACCAACGTGGAACTGTCCACGCCGACGGGCATCGCCATCCTCAAATCGCTCGCGCCCGAATTTCTCGCCGAGGTTCCCGCCGGGACGATCCGTCAGCAGGGTTTGGGCGCGGGCACGATGGACTTGGGCTCGTTTCCCAATGTGTTTCGCCTGATCGTGCTCGACGCAAATCCGAGTCCGGGCGCCACCCACGCCTATGAAGCGGATCAAGTGGTCGAGATTGTCAGCAATATCGACGACGACTCCGCGGAGCACATCGCGTGGCTCGCGGAGCAGTTGCTCGCCCGCGGCGCGCTCGACGTCTGGCTCACGCCCGCGATGGGCAAGAAGGGTCGGCCGCTGACCTGCTTGTCGGTTCTGGCGCAGGCCGCCGATTGGTCCGCCTACGCGGACTGGCTGCTGCGCAACAGCACGACCTTTGGGCTGAGATATCGCACGTGGGATCGCTTGAAGCTTGCGCGGCGCTTCGAACGGCGCGCGGTCGCCGGCGGAGAACTTACCTACAAGGTTGGGCTCACGACGACGGGCGAAGTGTTGAAGGACAAGCCCGAGTTCGACGAGCTGCGTGTGCACTGGGAGCAACGCAGTAGCGACCGGAAGTAGCGGCGGCCGCGGCCGGAGAAACGGGGGGCCACAGCGCCCCGGCGAGGTCAGTGCTTCGCGCCCACTAGGTCGCGCTCGGCTCGTGCCTCGCGGACGAAAAGGGGCCGCGACGGAAATTGTTGCGCGGCCCATACGCATGCGCAAACCACCGCGAAGCCGAGGAGGACGATCGGGGCTCCCTGCTCCGAGGGGTGGGAAACATCCCACGTCACATCATGTCCGACATGTCCCGGATGGGCGTGCGCGACCGTGGCCGACGCGAGGACGATGAGCGACGACAGGGCAAAAAAAAGTCGGTTAATAATCACCACAAAACCGGAGATGACGCTGCAGCCCGGTGCAATCCCAAATCTACGTCGAGCGGTTTCCGTGTGGCATTTCGGCTGCGACTGACTCGGCCGCGGGCGATGTGGTCAGACCGTCGGCCGCGAATCGCCCACCCGAGCGAGCAGACACCGGCCGTGTTGGCGCGCGAGCGCGGAATCAACTGACCACGCTGCGGGCGTCGATTTTACCGGCGACGGGCAGAGGCAGAACAGCGTCCCGACCCTAGAGCGTTTGAGCCAGTGCGCATCGTCGGCGGCGGTGGAGCGGTTGGTGCGGAAACGCTTGGCGCGATGGTTGCGATCGGAGCGCGGCAATCCCGATTTTTATAACGGCGGGATCCGGAAACACTTTGAAGTAGACGAAGAGCGACGTACCGATGAAGAAGAACATCGTCCAGACGGGCACCGCGATCCCCGAAAAAATGATCGTGGCCTTGCGCGCCTCCCACGTGGTGCGCGCCGAGACATACCGTTGCACGATCGTCTGCTCGCGGAGTAGATGTTGAGCCAATTGAGCAGGCCCAGAATCGCGACCGTCCAAAACGTGCGCTGCGTGAGATCCCAGTCCAAGCTGACGAGACTGAATTTCGCGTGCGCGTTTCCGACCGCGACGACCTGCGCAAAGCCCCCCGGCAGCTCCTGCAGGACGCAGATCAGGCAGAGCACCCCGCCGATCACCTTGATCGCGGCCTGCACGGCATCGGCCCACACGACCGTCTCCATTCCGCCCGCAATCGTGTACAGACCCACGAAAACACCCGCCCCGACAATCACCCATTCGAGCGAGACTCCGGTGATGAACTGCATGGGCAGCGACATCAGGAACAGCACCTGCGCGAGCCGGATGAGTTGCAGCAAGATGAAGCCCATCGCGCCGTACAGCCGCGCGACGGCGCCGAAGCGATGCCCGAGATACTCGAACGCCGACGTCAGGCCGCCGCGCCGAAAGAACGGGATGAAGATAATCACTGCGATGATCGCGACGAACGGCACCATCAGGTTCACGGTGAGCTGCCGCCAGTCGAGCACGTAAGCCGCCGCCGGCAGCGCCAGAAAGGTCGTGGAGCTAATGATACTGCCGAGCATCGAAAGTCCGATGAGCCAGCCGGGATAGTTCCGGTGCCCGACGAAATAGTGCTCCGCGCTCACGCTGCGCCGGGCCGAGACAAACCCGATCGCGAGCATCGCCACGAGATAGAGGCCGACCGCGACGGCATCGAGGGGGCGGATGTTGATTTCCATGAAGTGGGTTTGCCGCTCAGCCGATCAATCCACCCGCTTCTTCAACGGGACCTTTTCCAGCATCGCCAGGTCTGCCACTCGAATACTCAATACCTCGACCGTCGACTTCGCCGTTGCGAAAGCGACGTACAGCGCGCCGTCGTGGTGCATCACGTGGGGATAATCCAGGCGGAAAGCGGAGGCTTGCGGGGACCGCTTTGGCACCCATGCTCCGCGTCATGGAATCGATCGTGCCCAGTTCGTTTTTACAGGTGATTCAAATGGCGATCACGCCGGTGATTTTGTTGAGTGGCGTCGGCGGGCTCATGATCACTCTCACCAATCGCATGGCGCGGGTCGTGGACCGAACACAGACGCTGGCGGAGCAGGCGCGCAAGGCGGCGGATGCGAGCGAGGAGCGGGTCATCCTTGAGTCGCAACTGGATATTTTGTGGCGCCGGTCGCTGCTCGCGCAACGGGCGGTGCTCTGCGCCGGACTGAGCATGCTGCTCGCGTGCATGCTTGTGATGGTGATTTTTATCGACGCGGTGATGGCAAGGGAGTTCGTGGTCGAGATGGTCGTGATCTTCGTCGCGAGCATTCTTTGCCTGATCGCGGCGCTCGTGGCGTTTTTGCGCGACATCGTGGTAGCGCTGCGGGCCCTGAAACTGGATGTCGTGAGGGTGCGCGCAACCAGCCGCTAAAGGTGGTGTGGTCTATCGCCCTATCGCTCGCAAGCGGGCTCCTACAAGGGGGTGTTTCTAAGGTCAAACGTTGCACTTTACACTTGCTGGCGAGTGAAGGCGCAGGCGTAGAGGGGGCTTGGCAAGAGAACTTAGATTGGAATTCGAGAGGCGAGCTACCCTGTGATCAGCCGCGGCGATAGGTACCACCTAGGAGCGGAAAATGGAGTCAGGTCTTAATTCTTTCATTCAGTTGCGCCTCCAAATCCACGCCTGGACGCGCGCCCGCCGCTCCCACGCCTCAGTCAAACACCACGGTCTTGTTGCCGTAGACGAGCACGCGCCCTTCAAGGTGCCACCGCACCGCTTGCGCGAGCACGGTTTTCTCTAAATCGCGCCCTTTGCGCACGAGATCCTCGACCCCATGGCGGTGCGTCACCTGCGCGACGTCCTGATGGATAATCGGCCCTTCGTCCAAATCGCGCGTCGCGTAGTGCGCCGTCGCGCCGATGAGCTTCACCCCGCGCGCATGCGCCTGATGGTAGGGCTTGCCACCCGCAAACGCCGGGAGAAACGAGTGGTGGATATTGATCACCGGCCGGCCGATTTTTTCCAACAAGTCCGCCGACAACACTTGCATGTAACGCGCGAGGACGACGAGGTCGGCGCCGACTTCGTTGAGCAGCGCGAGCTGCCGCGCCTCCGCCTGCGGCTTCGTGTCGGCCGTCACAGGGATAACGTGGAAGGGCACCCCGTAGCCGCGCGCCGCCTCGGCCAGATCAGTGTGATTGCCAACGATCGCCACGATGTCCCCGGAAAAATCACCCGCCTTCCACCGTAAAATCAGATCGTGAAAACAGTGGTCCGCCTTCGAAACAAACACCGCGATGCGCGCGCGGCGGCTCGAGAGGATCACCTTGACCTGCATCCCCAGCGACGCCGCGAACGCCAGAAAATCGGCCGCCTCCCGCTCCGCGACTCCCGCCGCTCCCGTCGGCACCCACTCAATGCGCTGGAAGAAAATCCCCGCCTCCCTGTCGCGATGTTGGTCGGCGTGGAGGATATTGCCGCCCCGTGCAAAAATCCATCCCGAGACCCGCGCGACGAGGCCGGGCTGGTCGGGACCGTGCAACAGAGCGATGAGCGTAGGTGTTTCCATGGCGGTCGGAAAACCAACGGGAAACCCACCAACATCCAAGCTCCAACCGCGTCCTCCTCCCCGTCAGGCCGTCCTCAGCCGGATCCGTGCAGTCGAAATCGGAAAAACGGCGTAGCGGCCGAGGTGACGAGGCCGGAGAACCCGGTTCACCTTTCATCCCGCCTCCTCACGTCGGCGGCTACGGTCGATTGCATGGCTACGGCTTAGGGCACGAGCAGTACTTTCCCCGTCGTCTGCCGGCCTTCGAGCGCACGATGCGCCTCCGCTGCCTGCGCGAGCGGATAGGTCGCCCCGATGCGCACCTTCAGCGCCCCCGACTCCACCCAGCCGAACAACTCCCCGGTGCGCGCCTGCAGCTCCGCCGTCGTGAGCGTGTAGTGCGCGAGCGTCGGCCGCGTGAAAAATAACGAACCCTTCTGCGCCAACACGAGCGGTGCAAACGGAGCCACCGGCCCGCTCGAGTTGCCATACGAGACAAACATCCCGCGCGGCCGCAGACTCGCCAGCGTCCCGTCAAACGTGTCTTTGCCGATCGCATCGTAGGCGACGTCAACACCGCGCCCAGCGGTAAACGCCCTCACCGCCTCGACAAAATTTTCCCGCGTGTAGATGCACACCGCATCCGCCCCGGCCTCGCGTGCGAGCACCGCCTTCTCCTCCGTGCCGACAGTCGCGAGCACCCGCGCCCCGCGCAGCTTCGCGATCTGCGTGAGCAGCAAACCGACTCCGCCCGCCCCCGCGTGCACGAGCGCCGTATCACCGGTCTGCAACGGAAACGTCGCACCCGCCAAATAGTGTGCCGTCATCCCCTGCAACATCAGCGCGCCCGCCGTCAGCGTGGTGATCCCGGCGGGCAATTTCACCGTGTGGGCCGCCGGCGCGAGCGCCTCGCCCGCGTAAGCGCCCACCACCCGCGCGCTCGCCACGCGGTCGCCAACGGAGAACTCCGCCACCCCTGCGCCCACCGCCGTCACGATGCCGGCGGCTTCCAGACCGAGCGTGTGCGGCAACGGCACCGCATAGAGTCCGCTGCGCTGATAGGTATCGATAAAGTTCACCCCGGCCGCTTCGACGCGCAGCCGCACCTCCCCCGCCCCGGGCGCGGGCACGGCGACAGTGTCCACGCGCAGGGTGTCCACGCCACCGGTTTCATGGATACGGATCGCGAGCATGGCGCAGGACGGGAGAACTCAGCCGACGATGTTGACGTTGCC
>CANIJN010000224.1 GCA_947467625.1 Opitutia bacterium
CGGGTCTGGTCGAGCTGTTGCTTTTCATCCGCCATACGCGACTGATTTTCCGGACGCTCCATCCGTTGGCGCATCTCATCCACATCAGCGAGCATCTGCTGCTGTTCCTCTTGGAGACGTTTGAGGCGACGTTTGATGTCCTCTTTCTCTTGCTCGGTCTTCGACTCCTGCAACGAGGCCTGCAGTTCTTTCATGCGTTCGTTCAAATCCTGCTGACGGCGGGACAACTCTTGGAGCCGGTTCATCACTTGTAACTGCTCTTTGCGCTCCGCATTCTGGGGGGCTTGGGCCTGCCGCTGAGTTTCGTAACGGTTCTCGGTCTGAGTCAGGTCGAGTTGGTCGATTTGCCGCTGGTTATCCTGTTTTCCACCGCCACCGCCCTTGCCATTCTTACGCGTCACATTCGTCTCACGCGCTTGGAGTTTGAGCAGCGATTGATAGGCGGCTTGCTCGGCGGTCAGGGCCTGCGCGAGAGGCGCGGGTGATTGGGCTGCCGCCTTGAGGGCATCGAGCGCCTTTTTCATCTCGGCAATCGCCGTTGTCCACGCGGCCTGCGCCTTGGGTGAGCGCGCCTCCTCCATGGCTTCCTCGGCCTGTTCGAGCGCCTGCGCCTGCGCATCCGTCACGACCTTCACGTCATCGGCGTACTTGCTCGACACACCGTCCCGTTGGAGGCGCCACGTGGCATTGATCACCTGTTTCTGCAAATCCGTCAGCTTACGCGCCTGGTCACCACCCTGCTTCTCCTTCTGCTTGCCCGGCGGATCCTCAGATTCCATGCCCGCGCTTTCACGAAAGATTTCATCAAAGGGCCGCACTTCCGCGAAAAACAAATCGCTGCTCGTGCGCCGCACCTTGCCATCGGGCCCGATATCGTCCGCCCACGCGTGCCACGAAACCAGGTCGTCGGGCTTCGCGCCGAGGTCTTCCAGTTTTAAGAGGTGACTAAACGTCCGTTTTTCCTTCGGCCCCGTCCCCGTTCCCAATTCGATAAACTTCGGTTCGCCCCCGCCCATCGCGTACGAGATCCCGTAGGCCGAAGTACCGAAGTCGTCGAACACGGTGCCCTCAAACCCAATTTCCTCGAGCGCTGACGGACGCACGTCGCCCCTCGGCGAAGCGAGGCGCAACTCCGGTGGCCGGTTCGCTTGCACATCGATCACGAAGGGCGCGGCGATCTTGTTCGCGCGTCCGTCTGCATCCACGAGCTTCAAATCATAGGTCTGCGACGTCACCAGTTCGAATGCCGTCAAGGTCGCGACCGCCTTACCCTCCGTTACCGTCAGTGGAATCACTGTCTTCTTGCCGTCTCGGGCCACGAGCTGCGCCGAGGCGACGGGCTTGTTGAGCTGCAGGGAAAAATCCAATTTCGAGCCCACCACGGCGCTGACGCGACGCGTCTCCTCGATGTGCTTGGGCGGGAGTTTCGTGTAGTCGGGAAACACAAGATCGGCATCCGCACGCACCAAGCGCGGGTGCTCAAAGACGGACACCGTAAACTCCCGGGATTTCTCACCACGGTATTCCAAATGGTAGGTGAAGTCAGCCGCGACTTCCGGAACACTGCCTCCGAACACCGGATCAGCCAGGCTCTTCACGAGCGGGATGCTCCGGACCACCGCGTTCTTCTCACTCACAATTAAGCCCACCGTCGACGGCAGCGTCTGCCCGAAGCGCGCCAACACCACGAGACTCTCGCCTTTCTCAATGCCCGTGTCGCCGGGAGAGATCGAGACCCCTTCTGGGCCCACCCACACGGTTTCACCCATCTTCACCGGCGCTGCCACGCGGATGTGGGTGAGCGCGAAAACAAAGGCGACCAGCGCCGCCACATGCGCGCTTTGGGTCCACGCGAGTCGCCAAGCCGGCACCACGCCAGCCCAGTTCTGCTCTTGGCTCCGCGCAATTGCCTCCTGCAAAACCCGATATTGCAGGTAACCGGGCTCCGCCCCGGTCGCGAGGTCCTGCTGAACGGCCGTCAGCAACACACCCTTCAGCGTCGGGTTCGCTTCTTCGATTTTTTGCGCGGCCCAACGGTAGTCGGGCGCGGACTGAAAATGTGTGATCGCGATGCCCGCAGCCACGGCGGCGGCGAACGCTGCGAGCAGTGGCAACGCGAGCGGCGAAGACCAGCCCGTCTCCCGCTGCAGCAACACCAACGCGAGCGCGACCAACGCCGCTACCGCCCACCCCATCGCGAGCTTGCGCCAGAGCCCGACCCATTGATGCCGACGGATCACCCGCTGGAGTTTCGTTTTGAGGAACTCGTTGTTCATGTCGCAGCCTCCGGTTGCTTTGAATTTTCTTTTCGTGCCGTCCAGCCAGCGAGCGCCGACTCCACCAACAACACGGCCAAGGTCGCCGCGATAAACCACCGCCAAAGTTTTTGCCGGTTTTCCTCCTCGACCCCCTGCAGCACAATCTTGCTGTCGCCCGTCACCACAGGCTTGGTCTCGGCTGGAGTCAAAGGAACGCCGAGGCGCTCCAACTCATCCGCCGCGAGCGGAGCCGTGCGGCTTTCATTCGCATCCACGTTCACCGCGAAACGCACCGTGCGCTCGCCGATCTTAACTTCGCGAATACCGGGCTGCGTGAAGCGCACGTCCTTCTCCGTTTGCTCCGTTCCAGCGGGGCCGGGGGGCAAGGGTGCCGTATCGCCCACGAACCATTGCGCGGGCGCCGCCGAGACACCTCCGCCCAGTTCCAGTAGCGACCAGAGAAGCGGCACAAATTTCGTGGAAACTGCGAGTTGGCTATCGTCGGGCTGCCAGCCGGTCGTCAGCACAAACAAGCGGCCTTTACCCATCGCCGCCTCGATCACCGCGGGGTCGCCACTGTCAAATCGCGCGAGCACCCGCGCATCGGGAATGCCCGCGGCATCCAGCTTCCGGTATTTCCAAATATGGATTTTCGTGAAGTCGCTGAACCGCGGATCGGCAAACGGGGCAAACAGCGGATGCTTGAAATCGATCTCCGCAAACATCGCATAGTTTGTCGGCGTCACCTCCGTCATCGCCACGCCTTCACGACCGATCAACGTGCCGAGGGTTGCGGCGACCGCCGCAGATTTCGGGGCAAAGACGAGCGTCTTGCCCGCGAGGGCCTGCGCCCGCAGCGCCTCACCCTGCACCGCCGACAGTGCATCGCTCACGAAAACGACACTCGCGTTCGCGACGTCTTCAGGGAGCACCTGCGCCGTCGAATTACGCGCCACCACACTGACGCCAAGACGCGGCGTATCGGAGAGCGCACGACGCAGGAAAAACAGCGGCTGGCGGGGATTCGCAGGCTCGTCATTGCCGAGCCAAAGCACGTTGAGGCGCTGCTGTCCGGGTGGCATCACCCACACCACGTTGTCGAAATCCTCGTCGTCGCCTTTGAGCTCAAGGCGGTCGAGTCCGGGAGCGTCCTTGATGATCGGCAGGGCGATCACGCGGCTCTGACCCGGCGGCACATAGACATCGATCGGTTTGCCCACAAACACGGATTCGCCCGTGCCGGACACTTGTGTCCAACCGAGTTTGAATTGCTCACGCTGCGCATCGGCGGAGTTACTCACGCGGACGCGCACCAGCGTCTCGGCCGCACGACTCGTGTCAGCACTCTCGGCGACGAATTGGAGACCGGCATTGGTCGGTCTGCTCGCCTTCACGGCCTCAACCGTGAGGGTGACGTTTTTGGGCCACTCGTACGCTTGCAGCGTTTCGATCCGGCTACCGGCTTGCAGATCGCTCACGAGCACGATCTGGCGCGGACCGGGAAATTGTTTGCCGTCACTCTCGGCCAACGCTTCGGCCGCGGTAATCAGGGCGGTGCCGAGCTGTGTGCCGGACCAACCCGGAGAGACCGCCGCGAGCCGCGCCTTCGCGAGCGCCGCGCGATCGGTCGCCGGCGTGCGGTTCCACTCCTCAAACGGCAGCAGCGGCGTCGCCGCACGGTCGAAGGTGTAGAGTGCGATTTGGTCTACCGCGGACACGTTCCCTAAGGTCGCCTCCACCCGTTCGCGCGCCGCCGCCCACAGACCGGTGCGGCGCATGCTCGCACTCACATCGACCAGCACCACGATGCGCTTGGGCTGCACCGCCGTGGGATCGTCGAGCGGAGTCTGTTTGAAAAAAGGTCGCGAGAACCCGAGCGCAAGCAACCCCAGGGCCAGACAACGCAAGAGCAGCAACAGCAGGTGCTCTAGGCGGCTGCGCTTCGACAAGCGCGGCGGCGTGGGTAACAAAAACATCAGCGAGCTGAACAGTCTACGCTCCCGCGTCGTACGCTTGATGAGGTGGAAAATAATCGGCCCCGCGATCGCGAGCCCACCGATGAGGAACAGCGGCGTGAGAAAGTTCATGCGGCCCCTCCCCCATTGCTACCACGGAACGCCGGCCGAAACTGCCGACCGCGTTTCAGGCGATCCTGCAGGAAGTCGAAGAGGGCGGTTTCCAAGGGCTGATCAGTCGCGAGCAGATGGCAACTGATCCCGAGCTTGCGACACATGGCGCGCAGAGCCGCACAGTGCTCGTCGAGCTTTTTCATATAAGCTGGCCGCGCTGCCTCCGGATCGAGGTAGAGCGTGCGCTCCGATTCGAGGTCTTCAAACATCGCCGGCTGATCGAGGCCGAGATTCAGCTCCGCCCGGTCGAGCACGTGAAACAAACTGACCTCGTGTCCACACGCCCCGAGCGCGACGAGTTTACGTTCGAGCTGGTCGATGGGCGTCAGAAAATCCGAGACGAGTGCCACCAACGCCCGGCGCCGGATCAGCGACGTAATCCGCTCCAACGGCGCGGCGAGATCGGTCGTGCGCCCTGCGGACGGACGTTCCAATGCGTGCAAGAGTTGCCGCAGGTGACCGGCACCGTGGCGCGCAGGCAAATAATCCCGCACCTGGTCGTCAAACGTCAGCAACCCGGTCGCGTCCCCTTGAAGATGCAAAAAATACCCGAGCGTCGCCGCTAACGTCGCCGCATACGCAGATTTTGTGTGCCCGCGCGAACCGTAGTTCATCGAGCGGCTTTGGTCCACCAGGAGATGGCAGCGGAGATTCGTTTCGTCCTCGTATTTCTTGATGACATAGCGGTCGCTGCGCGCGTAAACGCGCCAGTCAAGGTAACGCGGATCATCTCCTGGCGTATATTGGCGATACTCCGTAAACTCGACCGAGAAACCGTGATACGGACTGCGATGCATGCCGCTCCAAAACCCCTCGACGACGGCGCGCGCCCGCAGCTCAAGGCTGCGGATACTCATCAACGTCTGGGCGTCGATGAATTTCGCGGACGGTAGCCGGGAAGTGGTCGGGGCAACAGCCATGCGTCTCAGGCGCTCACGGGCGTCTTCGTGCCGGCGAGGAGCCGCTTAATGACTTCCTCGACGCGGATGCCCTCGGCTTCGGCGCGGTAGTTGAGGAGGACGCGGTGGCGGAGCGTGGGGGCCGCCACAGCTTGGATATCATCGACCGTCACATGGGCTCGACCTTGCAGCAGAGCCCGCGCCTTGGCACCGAGGATGAGAAACTGACCCGCGCGGGTGCCCGCGCCCCAACTTACCCACTCGTTGACGTAGTCCGGCGTGCCGGGCTGATGCGGACGGGAGGCGGAGACCAGTTGCACGGCGTAGCGAACCATTTCCTCGGCGACCGGGACTTTGCGCACGAGTTCGTGAAAACGCAGCACGTCCTCACCCGTAAAGAGCGCCTCGATCGGCGCGGGGCGGCCCGCAGTCGTCTGCTGAACGACGCGCACTTCGTCGGCCTCCGGGAGATAATCCATCACCACGTTAAACATGAAGCGGTCGAGCTGCGCCTCGGGCAGCGGATAAGTGCCCTCCATCTCGATCGGATTCTGCGTGGCGAGCACGAAGAAGGGCTCCGCGAGCACGTGGCGCACGCCTGCCGCCGTTACTTGGTGCTCCTGCATCGCCTCGAGGAGCGCCGCCTGCGTCTTCGGTGGCGTGCGGTTAATCTCATCCGCGAGAATCATATTTCCAAATACGGGGCCGCGCACAAACGTGAGCTTTCGCCCGCCTTCACCGTCCTGCAAAATCTCCGTGCCAGTGATGTCGGCCGGCATGAGGTCGGGCGTAAACTGGATGCGGCGAAATTCGAGGTGAAACACCTGCGCGATGGACTTCACGAGGAGCGTCTTCGCGAGGCCCGGCGCACCAGTAATCAGGCAGTGTCCGCCGGCGAGGAGCGCGAGCATGATCTGCTCGATAACCTCGCGTTGACCAACGATCACCTTGGCCAGTTCCGCTTCGATCCGGGCACGACCAGCGAGCAGTTTCTCGGCGGTCTCACGCTCGGCCGCGAAGGCGTCGGCGGCGGCGTCACGCTCAGCCACAAAGGCGTCGGCGGCAGTGGAAACGAGGGGAAGGACGGGAGGTAAATCGTTGCTCATATCAATGGGTCATCAGGTAAAAGATAATATTTACACCGAGAGGATAGGAAATCTTCTCGGAAAAAGTGCGGAAGTAACTGTCGTCCTCGCCCTCGCGCTCCCAGCCATCAGGGACATCGCTGTTGTGGATCACCAAAACCATAATACGCCCCTTGTCGTCGAGCATCGCCCGCACCGTCATCGGCTCGGAACCCGGTCCGCGGTCGACGCGCTGCAACTTGGGCGAATTGGGATTGTTCCAATCGTGACTCTTGTTCCAAAACTGCATCGTCGGCACTTGGAGGTGCTGTAAAGGGCCCTTGAGTTTGAAGACGCAGTGGAAGATCGGGTGTTCCATCGTCAGGTCCGTCCACTCTCGATCCGGGAAGACACGTTTCATTTCCCCCGCGAAGCCGCTCCATTCGCGCTGACTCCAAAAATCGCTGACGAACAAGACACCGCCGTTGCTGAGGTAATTCCGCAGCGCGACGAGCTCCAAGGGGTTCAAATGGATGTAGCCGGGATGCTCCATCATGATAAGGGGAAACGTCGGCAGATCCGGGTCACTCAGGCGGAGGACCCGCCCGTCAGGGTCCGTGCGCATCGAGGTGATTTGCTGGAGCCGATATGAAAAATTCAGGTCAGCGTCCGGAAAATCCACCCACCAATTCAGGTGGCTCCCCCGCCCCCAGCCGCGCTCGTCCGGCCCGCGTTTGCCATCCGATTTAAAGAGGATGCGGGCAAACGTGAACACGTCTTTCTCGAACCCCGGCGGATTCGTCCACTCTGGTGTGCCTGTGCTGTGCGAGGCAACTCCGCGGGCGGTTCGGACGGTGGCCTCATCGATCAAAATATTTCCCTCACCGCGCACCAGACTGCCCCCTTCGTCGCGCACGACAAAATTCGGCATCGGCCCCGCGAAGGGATCGGGCTCGGGCGGGCCCGCGCCGCCTGGCATGATTCGTTGGATTTGCGCAAACGTCACGCCCACGCCAAGCGCGAGGATCGCGAACACCGGAAGGATTTTTATACGACGCGCATCCATATCAGTGCGTCATTGCGTAGAAGATAATGTTAATGCCAAGCGGGTAGGCGATTTTTTCGGAAAAATTCTTAAAATAATAAGCATTCTCACCCTCACGCTCCCAGCCGTCGCCGTTGTCGGTGTTGTGCGTGGCAATCACCATCATCCGCCCCTTGTCATCAGTAATGACTCGGTGGTGGACTTCCCGCGCGTCATCCCGCTCCCACGTGACGCCGTCAAACTCGCTGTTGGTGCCGGTGCGGATATTCGGCACTTGGCCTTTAGATTTGATCTCAAACACACAATGATAAAGCGCGTGATCGAGCGACAGCTCAGTGAAACTGCGATCGGGAAACACGCGTTTCATGACTTCGGCCATGTTGGCCCATTCCCGTTCGCCCCAAAAATCGTCAAACATGAGGAAGCCTCCGTTGAGCAGATATTTCCTCAATGCCTCGATCTCGGGATCGGTGAGTTCGAGGGTGCCCGGTTCGACCATATAGATGAATGGATAATCGGAGAGGTCTTTGTCCGTGAGCCACAGGTAACGCGCATCCGGATCGACCTTCAGTGAGGTCATTTGCTGCAGCCGGTAGGAAAAATTCAGATCGGCATCGGGCGTGTCCGTCGCCCATCCGCCCCGCCCCCAGCCGCCCGAGGAACGCCGCACGCGCACAAAGGTAAACACGTCTTTCTCGTGTCCAGCAATATTAGTCCATTGAGGCGTACCCGAAGAGTGCGACTCAACTTCACGCGCCGTGCGCGCGCCGTCCGGCACACGACTCTCTCCCCCGCTCCATCCGCCACCAAACCCGCCCCGGCTCCGGCCGCCGCCATAGCCTCGCTGCGCCGCCACCACGCCCGCGAGCACAAGGAACAACGACAGCAGCGGTAGCAGCCGTTTCATTTGGCCTCCTCGCGGCTGAGCTGGAGCAACATCGTGAGTGCCTCGCGGAAACGCGGCGCCTCTTCGAGGGCGAGCAGCGTCTGCGCGCGCGCTTCGGCTGTCTCGCCATTCTTCCGCAACAACTGCGCAAGTTGGAAATGCCCTCCGGCGGGATCGGCCGCGCCGAGTTGCAGCAACGTGCGCCATGCGGCGATCGCACCCGGGGTATCGCCAGACTCCGCGCTCGCTTGCGCGAGCGAGCGCCACGGCGGAGCCACGAGCGGATTTACCGCGAGGTAGCGCTCGGAATTAAGCTTCACGGCCGGCCAATCTTTGGCCTCGGTCGCCAACTCCGTGAGCCGTTGATAGGCATCGATGGCTTCATCATCGATGGCCGTCCATGCGGTCAATACGTCTCGCTCCGCATTTTTGTCACCCGTTTCTTTCAGGAGTGCGGCTAGAAGGATGTAAGCGCTGTCCGCCCCCTTCGCCGTGGGAAACAGATTCACGAGGCGCTCAAGCAAGGTGCGGGCTTCGGCCCAATTTTTCTTACCCGTCAGCTCCCGCACTCGCTTCATCATCAGCCAAGAATTATCGGGATGGGTGGACTCCCACGCGGCGACCTCGATCGCGTTCGCCGTCGCCAGCATCAGCTCCGCCGGTGGCTTTTC
>CANIJN010000225.1 GCA_947467625.1 Opitutia bacterium
AACCACGGCATCAGCGTCGCCGACGTCGACGGCGATGGCCGCGACGAAATCATCTACGGTGCCATGTGTATCAACAGTGATGGTACTCCGCGCTACACCACCCAACTCGGTCACGGTGACGCCATGCACGTCTCCGACCTCGATCCGAACCGTCCCGGTCTCGAAGTCTTCGCTATCCACGAAAACGCGAAACACCCCCACGCCATCGAATTCCGCGACGCCTCCACCGGCACATTGCTCTGGAGCAAACCCGGCGGCACCGAAACCTCCCCCGACATCGGCCGCGGTCTCGCCCTCGATCTCGACCCGCGTTACCCCGGCTATGAAATGTGGGCCTCCGGCGGCCCCCGCATCCGCGGCCTCTACACTGTGAAGGGCGAAAAAATCTCCGAGAAGAACCCCGCCTCGTGCAATTTCGGCATCTGGTGGGACGGCGACCTCCTCCGCGAAATCCTCAACGGCAACCGTATTTCAAAATGGAATTGGGAAAAGGAAACCGACGACGTGATCTTCACCGCCGAAGGATGCTCCTCCAACAACGGCACCAAATCTACCCCCGCTCTCAGCGTCGACCTCCTCGGCGACTGGCGCGAAGAGGTCATACTCCGTACCACCGACAACCAGGAGCTCCGCATTTTTTCCACGACGATCCCCACCGAGCACCGCCTCTACACGCTCATGCATGACCCGCAATATCGCCTCGCCATCGCCTGGCAAAACGTCGCCTACAATCAGCCGCCCCACCCCGGCTTCTTCCTCGGCGACGGCATGAAACCTGCCCCCCGTCCCCACATCACGCTCGTCGCACTGAAACAGTGATTGCCCGCTTCTCCTCCCGCTTCTCACAAAGCGGGCCACCCGTGCAGCGTAGCCCTGCACGTGAGTGCGGGGACCCTGCGCCCTCGCCGCGGGCCGTCACACCACTCTGCGCCCTCATTTTTCTCGCCGCCTTCACTTTCATTTCACCCGCCCGCGCCCACGACCCCTTCGAAGCGTTTCACTCCGTCACGCTTCACCCCGACCGCCTCGAACTCGTCATCACCATGGCGCAAGCCACCGCGCTTAAACTCATCGACCCGACCGCGAAGATTCCCGCGCTCACCAGCGATAACCTGGCCGCCCACCGCCCCCGCCTCGTCCGCGCAGCAGCCCTGCTCTTTATTCTCACCTCCGACCGCAAGCCGCTCGTCGTCCGCGCCGCCACCATCGAGCTCACCGACGAGAACGATCTCATCTTTCGCGTCACCTACCCACGCCCCGCCCCCGGCCCACTCTATCTTTCGGCCGCCTACCTCCGCCACCTCGGCGATGGCTACGGCGGCATTCTTGAGGTCAACGACTCCCTCGATAAAAATCTCGGCTGGGAACAACTCCTCTGGGGGCGCCCCCATTTCGACCTCACCATTCCACCCCTCGGAGCGCGGGCACCCTCGCCCACCCCTCCGCCCAAACCGTAGCGCAACCGTGGGAGCCGCCACTTTATGGGGTTCGCCTACCTCGACGGCACTCACCCCGGGCATTCAAGGCGCCGTGCATCAAATCGCCGATCTCAGCGGCGATTCCGATCTGATCTTCACGCTCACTTACCCGCGCCCGACGGTCGGTCCCTTGAAAATTTTTCGCGCAGTTCGTGGGCTGGCTCGTCGATGGCGACGTGGCGACCGTCGTCCTCACCAAGGCCGTTGGCGATGACTACGGCTGGTCCCCCGTCTCCTACGACCAACCGGTCTTCGAGGTCGCCTGGCCCATCGCCGGTCGTGACAAAATCAGTTCCTAAAAAATAGCCATGCGCCGTCTGCTCGCCTGGCTCCTGCTGCCCCTCTCCGTTTTCGCCGCCGACCCGTCACACTTCACTGGTTGGGCGACCTCGCCCCCGCCGCTCCCGTCGGCGTCATTTGGGGTGTCCCTTGGCTGCAGGGCACCGCGCAACGCCACTGCGCCTCACCACCGCGAGCGGCACGCGCCTCGGCGTCCAGACGTGGCTCGTAGCCTACTGGCCCGACGGCTCCGTCAAATAGACCGGACACGCCCTCGTCGACTTCCAAGACGAGTCCGTCGGCCAGATCACCGCAGGGAAATGGGACTTCGGCGAAGGCGAGTCGTCAACCGAGCAGCACCCACAGCACACCTACAAAAAGTCCGACACGTTCATCGTCGTACTCCACGCCACCGGACCCGACGGCACTTCGCGCCGCGCGAAAATCTGGGACGTCGCCCTGCGCTAACCCCTGAGCGCCCTCTGGGGCGGGGCTTCGTATCCCCGGTGACTCCTGCCTTCGCTCTCTTCAGGCGCGAAGGTCAGGAACCGGCCGGCTTCCGCGCCACCTTCCACTTCCCCTTAGCCGCACCCTCCGTCGTCGTGCTTTCGTAAATACCCTCGAGCTGGTCAGCCTTTAGTTCGCCCATCAGTTTGCTCGCTGCGGCGGTCCCTTGGATTTCCCACGCAAAGACCGCGGTGAGCTTACTGCCTTCGATCTGCACCGACTTGGTGGTCGTAGGGACGTTCGTACCTTCGTACGCGAACACGGCCTCCATCGTCCACGCAGAATCCTTCCCCGGTTTAAACGTGAGCTTCAGCGTCCCGCTGGACCCGTTTTCCCCCTGCCATTCGCCGGAAAACTCGCCCGCGAAAGCCGCAGCGGCTGCGATCGGACTAGCCGAGCGCTTGGTCTCGGCGCCAAGCACCACTGAGCTCGTGATGACTGATAAAGTGAGAAACGTAGCGGCGAGAATTCTTTTCATAGTTGTGTGTTAAAAGATGATTCCACGCCAGCACCCCGTCTACGTGGAGACAAGGAATTTGGTAATAATCCAGGCCGTTTCCAAAAGAAACAAAGCCGATGCAAACGTCCCGACCGCTGCTTCGGCCAGGCCTCCCGAGAGCCGGATTATGTGTTCGGTGTCCGCCGTGGTTGGCCTCCGTTTCCTCCGTGACTGCGGTCGTGGCTGTATTCAGGTGAAAATTACGTCCTCAGACCCTAGGCAGGAAGTGCGGTGGTACCCTTTAACACTTCCGGATCCATTCCAACGCCCACCCGCAGCGGGTGGTCGGTCTTCTTCGCCTCGACGAACCGGCGATTCGTTCATCGCAACCGCAATCGCGAGCACGTGGAGGTGCGCAACCTCGCGAGTGAGCTGAACGGAGGGACGGTTTCCCAACCGCCCTATTTCATCGACCGCTAACGTTTGCCTTCAAACTCCCGACCCCGACCCGCCCGACCCCGACCGACCCCGCGCCTACTCGCGCCGCCCCACCACGGCCGGTGGCGTCGGGCCCACATTCATCACCGTCTCCAGCGTGACGGTTTCGCCGTCGCCCGAAAATTTCAGATGGTAGCGCGCCACAAACGGCGTGCGATACCGCACGATATCCAGCGTGAAGGTATCCGCCGCCGTCCACGCCCCACTCACCGCCACCGGGCCCGCCGCCGGTCCGCCCTTGAATTCGCCCTTCACCCACCTGCCGCCAGCGACGGTGACGCGCTGCTCCACGCCTCCCGTCGTCCCGACAAACTCCGTCGCCGTCGGATCGTCCACTGCGGGCGTCAGCGTGATGCTCTCCGTGGCCTGCGGATTTTTCGGAAACACAAACCGTTTCCCCGCCACGTTCGCAGCGATGGGCGAACGCTCAACCGCGACGGCCACCGGCGCTTTCAACGCAAGCCCCGCGAGCCTCGCCCGCAGCGTCCCTTCCGCCCCCGCATCCGCCGCCAACGCTCCGCTCGTCTTCGCCTGCAGCGCGGGCAGCAGCCGCGCCCACACCACGTTCAGCACACCCTGTAAATCTTTCGTGCCCGCCGTGATCGCCACCACCGCATCGAGCTCGGGCATCACGATACAAAACTGCCCATGCGCTCCGTCACCGCGGATGACACCGTAGCGACAACGCCAAAACTGAAACCCGTAGCCCTGCTCCCAGTCGCTCGCCGGATTGCTCCCATTCGACATCCACCGCGCGGTCGCCGTCTCCACCCACGAGGCCGGCACAAGTTGTTTCCCGTTCCACATTCCTTTCTGAAGGTAAAGCTGCCCAAACTTCGCAATGTCCTCCGTGCGGATGCTCAGGCCAAAGCCGCCCATCGACACGCCCTGCTTGCTAGCTTCCCACTGAGGATTTTCGATCCCGAGCGGCGCAAACAGCCGCGGCTGCAAATACCCCAACACCGATTGCCCAGTCACTTTTTGCACGATGGCAGACTGCAGGTAAGTCGCCGCCGTGTTGTAGGCAAAAAAGGTTCCCGGCTTATGCGCCACCGGCAACGCGAGAAACCGTTTCACGACGCTCTCCTCCGTCAGATAGGAAAATCCCGCGAAGTCCTCCGGGTGCTGCCCCGTCGCCATCGTGAGGAGATCGCGCACGCGCATCGCCTTGAGATTCGTACTGGGCTTCGCCGGCGCCTCCTCCGCGAAGAATTTCAACACCGGATCGTCCACGCTTAGTTTCCCCTCCGTCACCGCCAGTCCCACCGCCGTGGACGTAAAACTCTTGCTCAGCGAAAACATCTGGTGCGGCTCCTCCGCCGCATACGGTGCCCACCAGCCTTCCGCGATCACGTGACCGCGGCGCACGATCATCACGCTGTGCAGCGCGTTGATCTTAGTCTCCGCCTCGTCGATAAAGCCGAGTAACGCTGCGGATGATACGCCTTGTTTCTCCGGCGCACTGCGCGGCAACGCCTGCGCGCGATCAGCGGCGGAAGCGCCGGGCGCGGCCAGCAGGACAATGGCGAACAGGGTGACGAAGGAGCGGAGAAGGTTCATGCGGAGTAAAATTTGCGCGCCGCGCCAAGCGACGCACGCCACCCTAGTACGGCAAAGGCGTGGGCGCACACCAGCACGAACAATCCTTGCCTAAGTTCAGGCAGATCTTTGCACCGACCGTTTGTTTGCCCATGTACAGTGCGGATCGTTTCCCTGCGTCGGCCACGCCGGGGTCAGCGTGCGCCCGGTTTTCCGCTCGCCACTGCGCGTTGAGTCAGGAGGCGCAGCAGCCCGTCGGCGATCGACAGCCGTCCACTCGCGTCGCGCAGCTGTTGATCGAAGTCGGCCTGGAGCTTGCCTCCACGCCGTATTTTTCGGCCACGCAACGGCACCTCGGCCAGCCACGGCTACACGCCACGGGTTTAGTGCAGCTGAGTCATTCCCGTCGGACGGTCAGGTACGCGGGCCGTTGCGGTCGCACCGCGCTGGGCCACATGGTTACGGCCATGTTTTCCCCCACATCCAACGCGCACTTCGGCATCCGACGGGGGGCTCTCGTGCTCGTGCTCCTGTTCACACGCACCGTCGCCGCCGAGTTTGACGTGCGCACCCACGGCGCCACCGGCGATGGCCAAACCCTCGACGCTGCGCCCATCCATCGCGCCATCGCAGCTGCGTCTGCCGCAGGCGGCGGCACCGTGCGTTTTCCCGCCGGCACCCACCTGAGTTTTTCCATTCGCCTCAAAAACAACCTCACCCTTCACCTCGATGCCAGCGCCACACTCCTCGCCGCCCCGCCGCCGATCTTTCTCGCAATTTTCCACGACGACCGCGGTGGCTCCGAGCAGGCCGTCTATCTCTACCTCGCCCTGAAAAAGGCCGCCGCCCCCCCCCGAGCTACACGAGTGGCGCGACGGCGGCCACGATTACTGCATCCACCCCGGCACTACGCCGCACACGACCTAGCCCGCCCGCGCCGCAGACTGGATGGCCGTGCGTGGCTGATTGCAGCACGCCGTGCCAGCCAAGTGACACGCGACGCAAGGTATCTCCACTCCGCTTCACTTCGTCCCCCCACCGGTCTCACCATCACGCTTCCATCCACCGCTTCGCACGCCCACGCCCTCGTCCTCGTCCTCCGTCGCTCCGGCCTCGCGCTCCCGCCCTACACCGCTCCCAGCGACGGCCATCCCTCTTCCCTATGAAACTCCGCCCCATCCTCGCCTTCGTCATCGCCGGTCTCGCCGCCGTACTCTCCGCGCAAACCCCCGCCACCCCCGCCCCCGACCTCGCCAAAAACCCCGCACCTACGCGCGCGCCCCTCAACCCCGCACTCCCGACGCTCTTCATCGCCGGCGATTCCACCGCCGCTCGCGGACGCGGCGAACGTCAGCAAGGCTGGGCCGAGCCTTTCGCCCACTACTTCGACCTCGCGAAAATCAACGTCGCCAACCGCGCTCGCGGCGGCCGCAGCAGCCGCACCTTCATCACTGAGGGCGTTTGGGATCAACTCCTCGCCGACCTCAAACCCGGCGACTTTGTCCTCATTCAATTTGGCCACAACGACGCCAGTCCCGTCAACGAAGACGCATCCGTTCCTCCCGCCGCCCGTCGCGCGCGCGGCTCCATCCCCGGCGTCGGCGACGAGACGCAGGCGGTCGACAACATCATCACCAAGAAGCACGAAGTCGTGCACACCTTCGGTTGGTATCTCCGCAAAATGATTGCCGACACCAAGGCCAAGGGTGCCACGCCCATCGTCCTCTCCCTCACCATCCGCAACCTCTGGAAAGACGGCAAACTTGAGCCCACCAGCCGTCACAGCCAATGGTCCGCCGAGACCGCCGCCGCCACCGGCACCGCGTTTTTCGATCTCAGTACCGCCGTCGCCGCTCAATTCGAAAAACTCGGCGCCGAAAAAACCGCCGCGCTTTACCCGCAAGACCACACCCACTTCAACGCCCCCGGCGCCGACCTCCACGCCGCCACCGTCGTCACCGGCCTGAAAACACTCCCCGGTAATCCCTTTGCGAAATTCGTTAAGTAGCACCCGGTCTCCGGCGCGCCTGTCTGCCGCCCCCCCCCTGCGGCGCCTTCGCCGCCACGTTTCCTTCTGCTGCCGGCTCGCCGCTCTCCTCGCCCTCGTCCTGCTCGCCGCCGCCCCCGCGCTACTCGTCAGGCGCCCGAGCCGGCTCGTGGAGCGCCGCCCCGTCGCTGCGCCGCGAAGACCTCTCCTTGAGAAAACCTTCGCGCGAAATCAGCAAACCCCTGATCGCGAAACACCCGTTCGTTGATCGATAACGTGTCTTAACGGAGCGGCCGTTTCCCAATGCCTTCAGCCGTCAGCCCACCCGCGTCAACCACCCCAGTACTGCCGCATCTTCGCGCGCACGAACGCCACACTCGCCTGCAACTGCGCCATCCCATCGACGCCGTCCTCGATGCTGATCCAGCCATCGAAACCCACGCCGCGCAGCGTGCCGAAGATCGCGTCGTAGTCATTCAAGCCCTTGCCAATCTCCCCGTGCCGAAGGCGTTTCGCATAGCCCTCCGCGCCGCCCTCCTCTCGCCGTAAATCCTCCAGCGTGCCCTCAATCAGCGTTCGGTCGCTCGCGTGCATCGTGACCACGCGATGCTTCACCCGTTGCAGTAGCTCCAGCGGATCGTCGCCGGCCAGAAACGCATTGCTCGGGTCGTAGTTCACCCCGAAGCGCGGATGCTGCACCCGCTCCACGAGTTCGCAGAACACGTCCATCTTCTGCGCAAACTCCGGGTAACTCCAAAAATCGTCCTTGTAGTGATTCTCGATAATGAGCGTAACGCCGCACCGCTCCGCCTCCGGTAAGCACGCCTCGATGCTCTGCGCCACAAGTTCGACGCCGTGTGCGCGCGTTAACTCCGGCCGCCGCTGCCCCGACAATACTCGGCAAAACCCCGCGCCCAGCGCCGCCGCCATTCGAATCCAGTGTTTCTCTTTCTCGATCTCCACCCGGCGAAATTCCGCGTCTGGATGTGAAAAATCCGGCGAGCAACACAGCATCGGGATCACCAACCCGCGCTCCTCCACCGTGCGCCGCGCGTCCGCCCACCGCGCCGGATCCGCCAGCTCCAGCATCCCGCTGTAGTATTCCAAACCGTCGAGCCCAAGCGGCGCGGCGAGGTCGACCCACTCGCGCAACGTCATCGTGCCGTCTTTGCAGAGCGGACGCATAAAGGCTTTCGGAAACGCGGCGAGCTTGGGCATAATGGTGGGGGTTACTTGGTGCTGCTCTTGTTCGGATTCCGTCCAATAATCGAATACTGCTCCAATTCGACAACCGCCCCACTCACCGGCCGCGACTCATCGCCCAGCCAATAAATCGCGGCCGCCGCGATGTCCTCCGGCATAATGAGTCGCCCCGATGGCGCGAATTGCTCGGGCACATTTTGCGGCCAATCCGCCGCCATCCCATGCTCGATTTGGTGGGCATACTCCCGCGCGGTCAGCACCCAGCCGACGTTGAGATGGTTCACCCGCACGCGATCCGCGCAGTGGGCATTAGCCAAATTACGCGACAGCGTCTGCATCGCACCTTTCGAAAGACTGTAGTCGAGTAAATTGGCCTGCCCGCTGTGCGCATTAATTGAGCCGATATTCAACACGCAGCCTGCGTTCGCCTTCAGCTGCGAAAACGCCGCCTGAATCAACAGCAGCGGCGCCCGCACGTTTACCGCCATCATGCGGTCGAAATTTGCCGCGCTCGTCGTCGCCAAGTTGCTGCGCGCCACAATGGCCGCGTTGTTCACCACCGCATCGATGCGCCCAAACGCTGCCAGCGCCGCCGCCACCATCCGCGCGGGACTCGCCGGATCGAGCAAGTCATCCAAATGCAGCGCCGCCGCCGCACCCAGTTTCTTAACGACCGCCTCGCCGTCCGCGCGCTCGATTCCATGCACCAACACCCGCGCCCCCTCCGCCACCGCGCGCTCCGCAATCGCTTGCCCAATCCCGGAGGTGCCGCCCGTGACGATGATCACTTTATCTCTGAGTCTCATTTTTTAAAAGTAGCCGCGAGCACCAGCGAGTGGGCCCGCTCACACCGGTTTCAACACAGCCTTCACAATCTCGCCCGAGTGCATCTTCTCGAATGCTTCGTGCCAATTTTCCAACGCCCACACGCCTCCGAGCACCGGCCGCACGTCGAGCTGACCCGACGCCAGCAACGC
>CANIJN010000226.1 GCA_947467625.1 Opitutia bacterium
GAACGCACGAAAATCCGCGGGGATCTCCTTTTCGACACCGGCCCCGTCGCGAGCGCGCCACGCGCCAGACGGCTGCCGCGATTCGAGGGCGAGGACGGTGCCATTGACCAGCCCGGCGGCGCGATGGTTTTGGCGAATCAGCACGCGATCTCCCTGCGCGAGTTCGATGGTCCGCGATGCGGCGACCGTCCAGTTTTCCGCCTGTCGGGTAGGTGCAACCGTCGACTCCTGCCCGCTGGCGCTGCGAACCAGCAGCCGCCCACGTTTCACCGTGACCACTTCAATGGTATCGCCGGCCCGCAGGCTGGCGTCCGGCAACGCTCGGTGCAGCGTCATCAAATAACCTGGGCGATAGTTGGCCGCCTTCGCGGCCTGCGCCTTCGTCCAAGACAGCGGTTCGGCGACGGTGACAGTCTCGCCGTGGCCGAGCATTCCGCGTTTTTTCAGGCCTGTTCGCACGACATCCGTCAGTCGGTTGATTTCCTCCCAGGTGGGGGCGACGAGGATGACATCGCGCTTCTCCGCGAGGCTCGTGACGTAGTGACCGGCCGCCCGCTGGATGTAGTCGGCGCCCGTTTCATTGAGCCACCCGAGCCGATCGACGGCTTCCACGCCGGCACGAGCGTGGCCCTGCGCCATCAACTTAACGGCGGCGCGGTATTCGTGCGCGGTCTGCCGGCGGATGTCGGTCAGTTCGCAGGTCTGTAACCGCGAGTGCCGCTCAAGGATCGAAAGAAAATCGCCGGCCTCGACGCCAGAATGCTGGCGCGAATCTCCCACCAAAATCAACCGGGCGTTGTGGCGGCGGACGAGTTCGCACAATTCTGAACCTTGGCGCGCGCTGGCAATCCCGGCTTCGTCGACAATGAGCGTAGCGCCGTGCAGTTTCTGGCCGTGCATGGACTCCACATTTTTCAAGAGATCGGCCAACGTGGTGGCGTTGGCGAATCCGTCGGCGCGCAAGACGCCGGCCGCGGACGTGGTCGGCGCACACGCGATGACGGTGCCACCAGATGCGACTATTCCGCGCTGAACTTCCTGGAGTGCGAACGTCTTTCCGGTGCCGGCGATTCCGCGTAAGGCGCACACGCGATCGGTCGATTCGAGCAGCGTCTTGACCACGTTGCGCTGGTTAGCGGAAAGCCGCTGGTCGGGCTGAAACGCGGTCCAGCAGAGCGGCGTGCAGACATGGCGCCCGGCGTTGACGAAGTGAATCGCGTCCAATTCCTGTTGGAGGCCGGCCCGGGTGGCGTAGTCGGACCGCAGGCAATCGGGTCCGTCTTTCAGGGCCACGCAGTCGGACGCGTGTCCAGCGGTCAGTTTTTCCTTCAGTGCATCGAGCGATACCGTGCCGAGACTTTGATTGAGTGCCTCGGCAATAATTTCGTGACCGCGTTGCACGCTCGCCCGCTCAAAAAGGTGATCGCGCGCTTGGCGCAAGGCGATGCGTTCACCGGCGGGGGCGTGAGAAGCAGGCCCGGCGAGCCGGGCTGCCGTCACCAGCGTTTCCAGCGCGTGAACCCGTTCAGGCGAAAAGTCTGCGCGCTGCTGCCGCCGAACCTCGGCCGTGGTAATTTCGGCGAGCTTGCCGCTCCGGGTGCGGGTCGTGATGCCGTGGATCTCTTTTGTGGTGGGTGTGCGCCCGTGCTTTTTCTCAAAGACGGCGATCTCCTTCTCGATCTGCGCCCGTCGTTTCGAAGCCACGGCGCGGTCCTTGGCCGTCACGCCGACGACCTCGAATCCTTCGATTACGCCGCGATCGCTACGCGCCGACTCGATCTGGTAGCCGGCCGCGAGCACGCGGTGACCGAGTTCGTTTTGGTAGACTTTGCCCGCGTAGCGGACCGCAGAGAGCATTTCGCGCTCGGTGAGCGCAAACCACTTGTCGGCTTTGGCGTCGAAGGTGGCGTTGGCCGTTACGAGGTGGGTGTGCAGCTGGGCATCGAGGGCGCGCGAGGCGTCGTGCTCAAAACGCGCGGCGCAGAGGTTGCCGGTGACGGCGACTTGCTCCGACCAAGCAGCCTCACCGCCCCGCACCCGCCGTGCCGCGAAGCGCTCCAACTCGGCGAAGGCGACGCTGACCGCCTCGTGATGCGCCTGGCGCAAGCGTTCGTCGCCAAACGTGACCGCGAGCAGCGAGACGCTTTTCGGCGCTGAACATTGAAAATCCAGAAAAGCGATGCGGCCGGCACCGTTGCGTGCTGTCAGTTTCCGGCCGGTCAGCGGATGGCGGTTGCAGCGCAACCGTTCGAACGCCTCGTCCTTGGCGCCGATCTCACGGCCAGCGAGCCCAAGTTTTTCCGCGGCCAGCCCGACCCAAATACCGCTGACGGATTCCTTCTCTGAATAGTAGTCATTGGCCGTGAGATGCTCCGCGAGGTAGGTCGAACCGCTGCGGAGTTTCGCCATCGTGAACATCGCTCTAATCCGGTCTTACATGGCGGCTCCGACCCGGTGCCGGAGCAGGGTGCCGCGTGGCGCTGGTGCGAGCCATCCGGCCTCCGCGCGCCGCGCTGTGGCCGGAGCATCGGGGCTTGACGGTTCAGGGCTTTTCATTTCGAATACATGTGTTAGCATGTTTTACCATGTTGTCAATTTAGAAAAACCTGTTCTCCTCGATCCCAAGGTCGTCTGCTCTTCCTATGAAAAAAAAGAAAGCCTCTCCCCAACGCATCGGCCTGAGTCTCCGCCAGAAACTCGTGCCGCATGTCGTCAGCAAGTCCCAGGTGTTGGGGATGAATCCGAATGAGTTCGTGAACGACTGCGTCGAAGAATGCACCGGCATCATGGACGAGGCGAATCCGCTCGATGTCACGATTCCGTGGATAATCGGGGAATACCGACGCCGCTATCGGGCCAAAGGCGGTCCGATGGAAAAACGACTGACGCCGCAACAATATGCGCTGGTCTCCGCGATCGATGAATTGAATCAGGACCTCACGGCCATGCGCCATGATGTGATGGATTTAGCCGAGAACGAGGCGCCGAGAATCGACCCCGCGACGTTCGACGTGATCAAGTTCTTTCGGAAACAACGCGATGCGCTGATGGCTGAGGCCATCGCAGCCAAAATGCCACCCAATCGCGTGATTCTTCGTGAGACCGATTCAGAAAAAAATAAACCCACCGAATCGAACCCATGAAGCTGCAGCCCTTTTCGCACGGTGGCATGCCAAAGGGAGGAATTAGTAATTGAAAAGAGAGGACAAAAATGAACAAAGAAAAATCACACCCCGAAAACGATCGACTGCTGCTAATTTCCGAAATGGCGGTTGAAATGCGCTCCTCCCGGAAAACCGTCCGTCGTCGAATCGAGTCGGGCAAACTCACCGCCGCCTTCAAAGAAGGTGGCCGGTGGCTGATCTGGCGGAGCAAACTTTTGGCCTACCTCGGGGCGGGAGGCGACCGTGCTTAAATATCTCATTCCGCCGGACGCCAAGCACCGGACGTATCGGGGGCGTTACAAGGTCGGCGATAACCCGAAGCTGCACGAGGTCACCTTGCACACCACCGTCAAAGAAGTCGCCGACAAGCTGCTCCGGGAAATCCATGAAGACGCCCAGCGTGAATCCGTCGAACTGATTCCGGCGGCGTTCACGCGAAAAGCAAAACGGCGTCCCCTCCCCGAGTTGTTGGACGAATACCTGGATGGCCTGCAAAAAAATGGCCGGTCCGCGGATCACGTGCGCATCGTGAAGCTGCGTTTCCTGGCCTTGGCCAAAGGGTGCCGTTGGTCGTGCATGGCGGATGTGACGACGCGGAAGTTTATCGAATGGCGGGACGCTCAAACCGACTATCAAGCGCGCACGTTAAATAATTACTACGAGGCGGCGCGGGCATTCTTCAATTGGGTCGACCGCAACTACGAGATTCCCAATCCCCTGAAGCGCGTGGAAAATCTGGATGTGCCGGTCAGATATCCGCAGGGACCACGCGCCTTTTCCGCCGATGAACTGAGAAAACTTTTCGACATCGCCAAACCCCAGCGACGGTTTTTCTACCGCCTCATGGCCTTCACCGGCTTGCGGCGGCTAGAGGCCAAGCGGCTTTGCTGGGGCGATATCCACCTCGAGGAGAATCCCGGCTTGTTTCTGCGCTCCGAGGCGACGAAGGCCCGTCGGGCCGACTGGCTGCCGATCTTGACTGCGCTGGCGTCTGAACTGCGGGCCGCGCGCCCTGAGAACTGGAAGGCCAATATGCTAGTGTTTCGCCGCGGCGTGGCCGATCCCGACACCTTGCGTCGCGACATGGCCAAGGTAGGAATACCCCTGAAAGATAGCTTGGGGCGCCCGGTCGGAATCCACACGTTTCGCCGGACATTCATCAGCCAACTGCAGAAACACGGGGTGCATTCGCGGGTGATCATGCAATTGGCCCGACACAAGAGCCTGCGTCTGACGGACTGGACCTATACCGACACCACGAAGCTGCCGCTGGCGGAAGGGATCGAGTCGCTCGCGGCGATGGCGGCTCCGGCCACTCCATGCGGTTCTCCACTAGAAATCGACCAAACGGCCGGTTCCATGCCGGCAAAAGCAGCTCAAATCTCTCCACGTAGTTCTCCACTTAAATCCGGCCAAAACAGGGTTTTGGCGTCCAAGACTGTCCAAGTCGAAAAATCGGGTTCGGCGGTCGTGGCTTCAGAAGTCGTTGAAAAAGAGCAAGATTGTCCAGCTTTGGCGCACGCTGTCCACTGTATCCAAAACCCTGATAAGTGCCCGGGGTGGGGGTCGAACCCACAAGACTTTCGTCGGTAGATTTTGAGTCTACTGCGTCTGCCAATTCCGCCACCCGGGCTTCAAAGATCTCGGAAAATGAAAAGGGCTCCGCCTCATGTCCACGCAATTTTCGATCCAAGCTATTTTTGCCCCCCCCCGGCGTCGTCGCGGTTTCCTTGCCGTCCCCTACCCGTTCTTTCGGAATAATGATGATCGATGGTTAACGTCCTCAAGGGCGCCGCGAGCGCGCTGAGCGCCTTTGCTGGTGCTCGGTTCGACGCTGAACGCGAATCCGGCTTTGAGTTTTCCCTTTTCGACTTTCAACTGATCGGCATGCCCGACTTCCGAGCCTACTGCACCCCGCCACCGGACCAGTCCGCGGAGATCACTCTCTCCCCGGAGGAGTCCCATCACCTCGTCGCTGTGAACCGCGCCCGCTGTGGCGATCCGATCGTCGCCTTCGACGGCTGCGGCACCGAGTGGATGTGTGCACTCAGCTCCGCCCACAAGAACGCCGCGA
The DNA here is from genome assembly GCA_947467625.1 of Opitutia bacterium. Taxonomy (GTDB): domain Bacteria; phylum Verrucomicrobiota; class Verrucomicrobiia; order Opitutales; family Opitutaceae; genus GAS368. The sequence goes on from CANIJN010000226.1 coordinate 5,239, forward strand.
TCCTGAGCATCCGTTCGACGCGGCGACTCCCGGCTCTGCCCTACGAGATCACCTTGGCTCAAGCGCTGCCAAAGGGCGGGACGATGGACGCCATCGTGCGCAAAGCCACCGAGATCGGCGCCGCGCAGATCATCCCTCTCGAGAGCGAGCGCACGCAGGTCCACCTCGACGGCGATCGCTCCGAAAAGAAAATCGAGAAATGGCAGACCGCCGCGCTCGAAGCCGCGAAGCAGTGCGGCAACGCGTTCGTCCCTTCAGTGCGGCCCATCCAATCAATCGCGGCCTTGATTGAAAATTCCCGAGACTTCGACTTGAAACTCGTCGCCAGTCTCGCCCCCGGCGCTCAATCTCTCAAACGCGTGTTGACGGATTTTGCTGGCACGCACGCTCGGCCGCCAAAAAAAGTCCTCTGGCTCGTTGGCCCTGAGGGAGATTTTTCTCCGACCGAGCTGAGCGCCGCTCAGCATCACGGGTTTGACGCGGTGACCCTCGGCCCGCTCGTCCTCCGGTGCGAAACCGCCGCGATCTATGCCCTCAGTGTCCTCAGCTACGAACTCCAAAACCCTCTTTAATATCCGTTCTCCGATGCACCTCTTGCCCGCCGCTATCCGCTGCCTCTCCCTCGTTTTCCCCGCCATGATGATCGCCCAGCCCGCCGAAACCGCCGATCCCTTTATCTGGCTCGAAGACGTGCACAGCGAACGCGCGCTGACGTGGGTCCGGGCCCAAAACGCTCTCACCCAACACGAACTCGGCGCGTCCCCTGATTTCAAGCCTGTCTACGATCGCCTGCTCGCCATCTACGACTCCAAGGCCCGCATTCCTGCTGTCACCAAACAGGGCGATTTCTACTACAATTTTTGGCGTGACGCCCAGCACGTGCGCGGGCTCTGGCGCCGCACCACTCTATCGGAATACCGCAAGGAATCTCCTGCTTGGGAAACGGTCCTCGACCTCGATGCCCTCGCCGCTGCGGAAAAAGAAAACTGGGTCTGGAAAGGATCCCTCTGGCTACGCCCCGACAACGCCCGCTGTTTACTGAACCTCTCCCGCGGCGGCGGCGACGCGGTCGTGGTGCGTGAATTTGACATACCCTCCAAGAGCTTCGTCGCGGACGGCTTTTACCTTCCGGAGGGCAAGACCAACGTCGCGTGGCGCAGTCAGGACAGCGTTTACGTGGGCACGGATTTCGGGCCGGGCTCCCAGACCGATTCAGGTTACGCCCGCATCGTGAAAGAGTGGCGGCGCGGCACTCCGCTGGCCGCAGCCCGCACCGTATTTGAGGGAGCCACCACCGACGTGAGCATGAGCGCGCGGGTGTCAGACCGCTTTGGTTTTCATCGCGAATTTATCCGTCGCGCCATCACGTTTTACAGCGGCGAGACGCATCTCCGCGTCGGCGAAAAATTCGTAAAACTCGACCTCCCGGTCGATGCGCTCGTCGACACCTTTAAGGAATTTATCACGATCACCCTGCGCAGTCCGTGGGCCGTCGGTGGCCGGACCTACGCCGCCGGCGCACTCCTCGCGGCGCCGTGGGACTCGTTTCTCGCGGGTAAACGCGACTTCGACGTGCTCTTCACACCCGCGCCGCGCACCTCGCTCGTAGGCGTCACCACCACCCGCGAACACCTCATCCTCACGGAACTGGATAACGTTCGCAGCCGCCTCTCTCTGCTCACGCGCGCTGGCTCGACGTGGCAACGTACGCCCCTCCCCGCCCCTGAATTTGGCACCGTTGCCGTCTCCGCAACCGACGAAGAGTCGGACGACTATTTTCTCAACGTTACCGGTTTCCTCACTCCTTCAAGTCTCTATCTCGGCACGATCGGTCAGGAAAAACGCGAACTGCTCAAGCAACTCCCCGCCTTCTTCAACAGCGACGGCCTCGCCGTTTCCCAGCACGAAGCCCTCTCGCCGGACGGCACGCGGGTCCCCTATTTCCAAGTCTCCCGTGCGGGCCTCAAACTCGATGGCTCTCACCCGACATTGCTCTACGGATACGGGGGCTTCGAGATCTCGATGACCCCCGCCTACAGCGCCGGCAGCGGCGCGGCGTGGCTTGAGCGTGGCGGCGTCTATGTGCTTGCGAACATCCGTGGCGGAGGCGAATTCGGCCCGCTCTGGCACCAGGCCGCTCTCAAAGAAAACCGCCAGCGCGCCTACGACGATTTCATCGCGATCGGCGAAGACCTGATCAAGCGCCGTGTCACCTCGACGCCCCACCTCGGCGTTATGGGCGGGAGCAACGGCGGCCTCCTCGTGGGCGTGATGCTCACGCAGCGGCCCGATCTCTTCGGGGCGGTCGTCTGCCAAGTTCCGCTGCTCGACATGCAGCGCTACAGCCAACTGCTCGCCGGTGCCAGTTGGATGGGCGAGTACGGCAACCCGGCTGTGCCGGCCGAGTGGTCCTACATCGCGCGCTACTCCCCTTATCACAACGTCCGCCCCGGCGTGATCTATCCGCGCGTCCTCTTCACGACCTCCACCCGTGATGATCGCGTGCATCCTGGCCACGCCCGGAAAATGGCCGCTAAACTAGAAGCCCAAAAAGCAAATGTCCTCTACTATGAAAATATCGAGGGAGGCCACGGAGGCGCGGCGAACAATCAACAATCCGCCTACATGAACGCCCTCGCCTACACGTTTCTGCTCAAGCAACTGAGGTAACGCTCGTCGCATCCCGTGGCTGGATTATCCCCACGTCATGGGGGTGTTTGACCGCTGGTAGCTACGAGCGTGAGCGAGTGGAGTTTCGGTTACCCCGGATAGTTCACACCCCAGTTGGCCCCCATGCATTTCACCGCGAGCACGGAGCCCCGCCCACAGAAGTCACCGAGCGAACAATCGTGTTGGGCTCCGTGACCTCGGTTCGGACCTCTGTGCGCTCTGTGAAAATAGATTTTCTTCAGAAAAGTGTGAGTGATGTGGGTTAGGGCACTTCGTACACCTCGATCAACGCCACGCCGGTGCTGGCCCCATCCGCGCCGCTGACTTGGGCCGTGTAGGCCCCGGGCGCCAAGGTCAGAATCAGCGCTGCGTCCTTACTGCCGTTAGTAAGCGCGAAGGCTCCCGTGTCGCGGGCGGCTTGCGCCGTCGCGGTGGTCTCAGCGGGGACCGTGCTCCAGTTGTCATTTTCAGCGATGAGTGCGGCACCGGTGAAGACCCGCAGCCGTGGGTCGGCGAGCGTACCCGCGACCCCGAAGGCCGTGAGGCTCGGTCCAATCGCGCGGACGAGGATTTTTTTCGGGGCATTGCCCGTGACGATAAAGCCACCGATCACAATATTCTCGCCCGTGCCGACGTCGCCGCGGGTTGAGATATTAATCAGCCGCTGATAGTCGGCGTTCGGATTGCCGCTCGCATCATAGATCTCGGCGAGCGCCACGCCGCCGGCTGCGTCGGCCACCACGTGGGCGGTGTAGGCCCCGGGCGCGAGGGTGACGAGGAGGGCCGCGTCTTTGCTGCCGGGCGCGAGCGCAAAGGCGCCGAGCCGCTGGAAGGCACTCGCGAGCGCTGCGGAATCGGCACCGGTGGACCAGTCGTCGTTTTGCGCGATGACCTCGCTGCCGCGATAGAGCCGGAGCTGCGGATTGGCGAGCGTGCCTTGGACGCCCAAGC
>CANIJN010000227.1 GCA_947467625.1 Opitutia bacterium
AAGAAGAAGTGGGAGCTGGAGGCTGTGCGGGATGCGGCGATCCGGAATCGGCCAACGCTCACCTCGAGCAAAGTCGACTATGTAAAGTTCACTTACTCTAGCGTGTTTGGTAAAGGCGGTGGTGATGGGTCGGGCGCCGGCGGTTCGCGAATGTCGAAGGACGGCAAGGGCGAACCGGACGGAGCTCTCGACGGAGAGGGTAAGGTCGGTATCGCGAACGGTGGCTCTGGCGATGGGCAAGGTGACGCGACCGGAGGCGAGGGTAAAGACGGCAAGGGTGGGAAGGGCGGAAAAGAGGGTCCGTTGGCTGGCGTAGATGGACAGGGCGGCGACCAAGAGGGCGGCCCAGACGGCAAGGGCGGTAAAAAAGGCGGTCAGGGCTCCAAGAGTGCCGGTGACGGCGGCGACAGTTCCGTGGGCGGTGGCCAGCAAGGTGGAGCCCAAAAGGTCGCTTCGGCCAAGGTCGGGAAAAGCGGTAGCGCCGGAGGGCAGCAAGGCGGCCAAAGTGGGCAGTCCGGTCAGCAGGCTGGCCAAGCCGGAAGCCAAGGAAGCAGCGGTGGGCAGAGTGGCGGCCAGCAAGGTCAGGGCGGCTCGCCCGGTGGTCCTTCAGGGGGCGGACAGGGAGGCGGTAGCAATCCGCTCCAGTTGCTGGGTTCGCTGTTGAGGGCTATCCTCGGTCTTTGAGGCTGGTCCGACGCGGAATTCGGCACAAAGAACGCGTCGCTGCATGATCCCGCGAACGCGGCCGTCCTACAGGTCTTGCACCGCGATGAACGCCCCGCCGTGTTGGTAGGTGATTTCCCGCATGAGGTTCGCGAACTTAACGCCGGTGTTTCCCATGGAAAATTGAAATTGGATTGTGGTGGGAAAGCCCACGGCGTTGATGACGACTTTTCGTTTACCATTTTCATCCGCCGGATTCAGCTCATCGAGGCGGCGCAAGACCGGATCGGCGGTTTCCGTAAACTCATCGCCAAAGACATAAATGCCCATGCGCATATTTTCGTCTTTCGGATCAAAGAGGGTGCGCATGGCTCGAAAGATTCCAGGCACAGGATTGCTAATGGTGTCGGCGTTATAACGGCGAAGTGTGCTCTTGATGGCTTGGCGGGTATCAGGACTATCCGGCAGCCAGCCCCCGTTGCGCCCTCCGCCCATCACAAAGCGGCCGTCGGCATCGAGGACTTGGATACCTTCGATCGAGGGATACACGTCGAGGACCTCCTCGATTTTCCGAATCGCCACCGCCCAAAGACCACCGGTGTTGGGGTCGCGCATGGAACCCGAGGTGTCGATGACGAACGCGATGTAGTTGCTGCCCACCGGCACGCCGACCGGCAGCGGCTTGACGTCCTTCAACTCCATTTCCGGTTTCTTTTGGCGCGCCGCGATTTCCTTCTTCAAGTCGTCGATATCGACGAGCATAGCCTCCAAGCCTCGTTTCTCGAGCTGTAACTTGCGATCGAGGTCGTCGAGGAGGGCGTGGATCGAGTCGTTACGGAGGCGAGTGTCGGTGACGAGGGTGGCCACGCGGGCGTTGCTGCGATCGAGGTCTTCTTTGCTGTTTTTAAGTTTCGCGATATCGAGCAGTTGGCCCGCCATAATTTTGCGGAGGGAGGCGAGGGCATCGAGTTTCTCCTTTTCGCGCGAATCAATGCTGAGGACAAAAATCAAAATGACCGCGCCGAAGCCGCAGCAAATGCAGTCGAGAAACGCCAAGCTGAAGATTTGAGTGGGGCGGCGGCGAATCATAGGTCAGGCCACGATTTTGCCGGGCTGATGAGCGCGCCGCGAGTGGCGTTGGCGAGTTCCCAGAAAAGTGCGGGTCCGGCCGGGTCTCCGCTCATTGGAAAAAGAATGGTGCTGACGGGGATGCGGCTCGGAAGTTGTTTCGTGGCGATTTTGAAAAATCGGATGCGTTCGTCCTGCCCGACGTCACCCTCGGAGAGGAAGGAGTCGCTCTTGGTGGGCAGCCCGTCGGTGAACAGGACGATGCTGTCGGGCAGGCGAGCGAGGGAGCGCACCGCGGTGAAGGCTTTCTCCAAATTGGCACCACCCTTGGGGACGACGGTGTCGAGTTGTTTGACGATCTCGTTGATCGTTTTCTTGTCGCGCGTGCTGAACCACTCGTCGCGACGGTCGGCGAGCACGGGCGTAATCTCGTCATTAAAAAACAGGATTTGAAAGCGAGTGTCCGGACCGAGCGAGGCGATCATCCACTGGAGGGCATGGATGGTGCGCTGCCATTTGGGAGCTTCCCGTTTTCTTTCATCTGAATCTCCCAGCCGTGCGGTGGCGGTGTCGATCGTCTCGTCCAGCATCGATCCCGAACAGCGGACGATGAAGACGATGAATTCACCGGTGAGTTTTACGCCCGTGAGGTATTGGCGCCGATCGATATTGGGAATGGGCACCGGGGCGAAATCCTCGGTGGGCAGGTTCTTCTTTTCGCCGAGGAGCGTCGCGAGTGCGTCCTTCATCGCGCCGGTCTGTTGCAGCAGGAGCAATAGTTCACGTTGGCGGCTGCTGAGCTTCAACTGGTCCTGAGTGCTCTTCGCCGTGACGTCGTCCAGTTCGAGCTGGGCTGCCGCGAGGACTTTGGCGAGTCGGTCGATTTCGGCTTGGCTGAGCGCGACGTCGCGCTCCATCGCCTGCGTGCGTTCGCGGAGTTCATTCACGTCCGTTTTGTCCACTTTCATTTTTGAAGCGACCGTGAGCACAAAAACGAGAATCACCGCGCCGAAGCCGCAGCAGATACAATCCAGGAACGCTAGGCTGAACACCTCCGTTTCACGACGTTTCGCGGCGATTGACATGGCAGCGGATGCGGCGGCGCTAAACGTCTTGCCGGTGGACTGCGGGGCAATGAGCGAACAACACTTCAGCGGAGACCCCGCCGGTCTTGAGCGAGAGCCGGTCGCCCGTTTCGACCGGGACACGGGGCGTGACCTCGCCACTGTGGACGATCGTGGGATCGATAAACCAAAGTCGTCCGGCCTCGCGCACCAGCGAAATCAAGCAATCGTCGCCGCAGAAGGAGGCGGGGAGGGTTAAGTCGGGCCGCGCGTTGGCCGCACCGATGGTGAAACGTGGACCTGAGCCGAGGGCGTGACCCAGACCTTCGATAATCGCGTGCGTGGGCGCGGGCCGCGACTCCGAGTGGCGGGCTTTCTGGAAACGGAGTTCCCACGCCCGGGTGGCGGTGCGCCGCGTGTCGGCGAGGGGCATCGCGATTTCGACGGCAACATCCGACAAATCACGGGAGACCGCCAGACGGTTCATCCCGATCCGCGCGGCCCCGGCGGCTGCCGCCCCGGCGGGGAGTTGAATCTGACGTGAAAACCCGACGGCCCGCAGTTTGGCTTCAAGACCCGGGATGCTGGCACTCCGAGCGCTCAAGGCGACCGTGCACAGTCCGGGCGCTAACGAGGCCTGAGCCACAAATGATTGCACGCCGTGAACGAGCGTAGCCACAAACGCGTTCGCGTCGCTCGTGAGCTGTTCGTGCTTCGCGAGGAGCTCGTAGTTACGAGTGGCCGTATTGATTTGGTAGCGATGCTCCTGGGCACCACTGACCAGAAAGTTTTTTGTCTGGCGGAAAAAAATTTGTTCGACCCGTCCGTCTTCCAAAATGTCGAAGGCGGTGTGGCGCAGGAAGCGGTTGCCCATCGTGGCGGTCAGGTGCTTCAGCAAAGGAGCGTATCCCGAATTGGGGAGGTGGAAGAAATTCTTACGTTCCAAGCGCTCCTCCACGGTGAGGAGCGTGAAGTCCGCGCCCTCCAGATGCACGTCGACGACGACGACCGGCAACGTCGGGTTGAAGCTCGGTGCGCGGGGGTCGCACAACGCGGCGCACGCCATATCCACGATCCCGGCGAGCGGGAGCTTGAGCTCGGCAGCCATGCCGAGCAGCAGGCCCACTTTCTCCTCCTCCGCGGCGGCGTCCTTCAAGTAGGAACCCGGCACGGCGAGTACGATTTTTTCGAGCGGACCGGAAGCCACAATCAAGTGTTTCGTAAACTCGCGCAGGAAGAAAAAGGATAACTCAGAACACGACGGCGCACGCGTCGGGATGTTAAATGAGGCGACGGTATCGTGAGCCAGCTTGGACCAAAACGCGTGAGCGACGCGCCGGGGATGGACGAACCACATGTCTTCAGCGGCGCGCCCGAAGGAAAATTGGCTGCCTTCGTGGTAGGCGAAGCCGGGCCAGTCCGTGGCACCTGTGCGGTCGGCGATTGCCAGTAGCTTGGTGTCGGTGTGATCGCTCGCGGCGGTGAGAAATCCTGCGTCGCAAAGTTCGAGACCAATCGTGGGCATGGGAGCGGAGTGCGGTTACGTTTCCACGCGGGCCTGATCGTCTTTGGCGGGTACTTTCATGATATCGACGAGATTCTCCCGGCAGTAGTTCTGCGCCTCGATGATGAACGACTCCTGTTGCGACTGCACGATGTGCAACACGAACATGAGAATGATGCAGAGCATCAGACCGACAAACGTTGAATTGAAGGCCAGGCCAAGATTTGCCGTGAGGGCAGAGATGTCGCCCTTGATTGCCTGTTCAGCGAAGGAGAGGGCTTCGCCGATGCCGCGCACCGTGCCGACGAAACCAATCGCGGGGATGGCCCACGCGATGTAGCGGACGAGGGAGAGAGAGGAGTCGAGATGGTCGGCAGCGATTTCCGCGCGCTCTTTCACTGCATTCGAAGCGTCCTGAATCGAGGCCGTCGCATGAAAGCGGTGCAACGCGGCGAGCACGCATTCGGGGATGAGCTTCCCTTGCCAATGCGGTTCGTTGTCGAACGTGGTGCGGAGTTCCTTGTAGCGATCAAAGGCGTCTTCGGGAATGATCCGCTCCCCAGGCTGAATCCTCAGAAAATCTTTGGTGAGAAGCTTCTTCTCGCGGTTAATTTGCACCAGTTTGAACCCCAGCGTGATGAGGCCCCAAGTGCAGAAGATGACCTCGAACATCGGTTCCGGGTCTTTGATGACCAAGAACACGGAGCGCTCCTCCGGGCCAGCCGAACCGAGCTTCCCGCTCTCGGACTTAACTTTGCGCTCGATCATCAACTCGTTCGCCCGCGGCGTAACAACGAAGTGATAAAGTGTGCCAATGCCCAAGGCTGCGATCAGCAGGAAACCTACATTGGGGATGAGAAACTCCAGCGAGAGAATGCCCTTGTTTCGAGAAATCATGATCCTAAAGTTTTCACAGGTTGAAGAGCGAAAGGGGGAAGCTACAGATTCGGTCGCGGTTTCTTGGGACAAAGCGGCCAGTCACAGGGTGCGCTTGGGGTGCTCTCTACGAATTCGCATACTCGGTTGAATAAAAAAACGAACACGTATTACTTAGTACGAGTCTATTAGTAAGCAAACGCGTCTTTTCTTTTTTCCCCATGGAAATCGTCCCTGCCACCCGCCCTGTCCTAAACTTAATTTTCGGCTTCGGTACCGCGCTGGCGGTGTTGAGTTGGAGCGGCTGCTCATCCGTCGCGCCGTCCCGCACAGCGACGGGTGCCGGTGCCGGTGCCGTCGTCGGTGGCTTGGGTGGTGCCGTCGTGGGAAACAACAGTAGCCTCGGAACAGGGACCGGCGCTGCGATTGGTGTAGGCGCAGGTGCCCTGATCGGTGGCATCGTCGGCATGGTGCAGGACGCCAAAGACCGGAAGGAGCAGGATCGTCTCGCCCAAGAACGCGCTTATCAGCAAGAGCTGGCCAAGAAGCGCAGTGTGGAGGCTCGCATGAAAGCGGAGAGCGACGAGGAGTTGGCGATCGCTCAGGGTTTTCGCATTTCTGATATCGAGCTGACGGATGCGCAGAAGAAAAAAGAAAATGCCGACGAGCGTCTGAAGAGGCTCCGGGACGAGCGCGCCGGATATCTGGCCAAGAAAAAGGCGCTCGATGACGCTCACGAGAAGACGCTTCAAGCCGAAGCGGCCATCGCTAGTTTGGAGGAGGAGTTGGCGCGCCTCAAGAGTGACGTGCCTGTGACGAAATCAACGGCTGCTGAAGGGATCATTGCACCTGCGCCGGCCCTGCCCGGCAACGCGCCGACGGGTTCGGCGGTGAAGCCGAATTTGTGATCCGGGACGTGCGCTCAGAGGTCATCCTCGAGCTCAGCCGCCAGTCCTCCGGGGAACTCGGCCGGGCCAGCGCACGCGAGGGGCTTCGGCCCGCCGTGATCATCGAGCGTGCCATAACGCCCGCCCGCTTCGCGATCTGCCAGATAGGCTGACCGGTGAGCACGGCGCTGCGTGAGGGCGAGCTCGACGAGCGGGCGCAAAACGCATCGGTGAACTGCACGCACGCCCTCGCGAGGCTCGATGCGATCAAGCGCGGGCAGAGCGCCGGTGTGGGGACGCTCCTCGCGCAAGGAAAAGGGGCAGCGAAAAAAGTGAAGGGGGTGGGCAACCGAACGCCGGGCGACCGCATAAAGCCCTTTTTGCCGCAGCTAAAAAATATCCTTTCGGGCGATTGAGTTCCCCCGAAACGTTGCTCACGTTCTCCAAACGACCGACCCCATTGGTTCTCTTGTCCGACAAGGAGTGACCGCTCAGTTGCCTGTAATCCTCACCTTATTCTGACCATGAAACGCTCCTCACGATTGAACACCCTTGCAGCCGTCATTCGAGTCGCCGTTGGCTTCGGCACGTTAGCCGCCGCCTCCGACAGTCTTGGACAAAGCGCGCCCACTCCGGCGGCTTCGCCCAAGCCCGCGGTCGAAGAAAAGGAAGCGGTCATGCTGTCGGCGTTTGTCGTATCGACCGAGCTTGATACGGGATGGTCGGCCAACGACACGTTGTCCGCTACGCGCACCAAGCAGGCGATCAAGGATGTGCCGGTAAATATTGATGCGATCACCGCCGATTTCATGGAGGACCTCGGGCTCTTCAATGCGGACGAAGTCGCCAACTACGTCGCTAACGCCTTCGCGCCGCCGACGCTGGAAAACGACAGTCAAAGTGGCGCGATTGCCTTTCGCGGACTCAGCGGATCGACGGCGACCCGCAATTACTTCCGGTGGTATGTGCCGAGCGATACCTACAACGTTGAACGCATCGATTTCGGCAAAGGGGCCAATTCCCTCATCTTCGGCGACGTCGAGCCGGGCGGGCAGGCGTCGGTCTTCACCAAGCGCGCGATCATGCGAAATTTCGCCACGCTCATGTCCCTCTACAATAGCGACGGCGCCTACCGTTTTCAGCTCGATGTTAACCGTCGCATTGGGCGCAACCTCGCCTTCCGCTTCAACGCGGTGCGTCGCCAAGAACGCACGTTTCAGGATGCCTCCACGTTTCAGCTCGCGGGCGAGACGCTGACGACGACGTGGCAACCGCTCAAAGAGACGCTCATTCGCGTTGAATACGAACGGGGCGATTTTGAAAACGTGCGGGGCTTTGGCGGCGTGACCATTCGCGAACAGTCGGCCCGCTCGCGCGCGTATACCAACGACCGCCTCCATTACACGTCCGACGGCGAGTGGATCAATCGAGCCCTGCTCCCCGCGGCCGACCGCGCCAACGGCCCGGCCGGCGGCTCGCCATCGCTCATCGAGGGCGATTCGTTCGATGTCACGATGCGCAATGCGGCCGGTGCCATTGTGGGTACGAAGCGCTTCGCCGGCTATCCCAAGCACTACAATCTCCGGGGCGCCTTCGACCGCCAGAACCGTCCCTTTGATACGGTTTCGGTGACCGTCGAACAACGCGTCGGCCCGGTCGGGCTGGAACTCGCGTACAACCATCAGAAGCAGACCGCCATTCGTAACGATAATTTTTTCGCCAGCACGATCAGCATCGACGTCAACGGACGTCCCTACACGGAAACCGAGTTGGACGAGAAACGCTTCGGCAACACCGTCGACTCGTTCCGCGGTGCCGCCGTCTACCTTTTCGACAAGTGGAAATGGACGCAGCAGCTCTTCGTGGGTAGCGCCGAATACCGCGAAGATCAGGTGCTCAACTATCGCTTCAATACTTACAATACCTACAACGTCGACCGTGGTGGCACGCTGAATACAAACTCGGACCGCGTCCGTCTCCGTCTCTTTCTCGACGACCCACGGTTCTACTCCCGCGCGCTCTTCGACGCACTGAAGCCGGCGAATATCCCCAACACCCCGACTATCACCCTCAAATCGCTCGCGTCCTTCCCCTCCGGTACGGGCTCGACTGACGGCACCCAATGGCGCCAGGCCTCGGCCGTTTCGCTCTCGGCCAGCGGGCGCTATTTTGGTGGTCGCGTGCTGTCCCTCGTGGGCGCCCGGCACGATTGGAATCGCAACTACGAGTACGATGGCACGCGCACGTTCGGGAAATACAACGAAGAGGTCCCTCCGCCGAATCGCGGCGACGCCCTCCCTGGTGAGTATGTTCAGAACAAGCAGCTGCGACTGGAGAACACCAGCTTCACGGGCGGTCTCACGCTCGTCCTCACCAAAGGTCTCAATTTTTATGGCGTCTACTCCGAGTCCTTCCGCTTTCAGGGTGTGCGCACGTTCGATCGCGAGCGCTTTCCGCCGATCACGGGTGTCAACAAAGAGGTCGGTCTCAAAGGCAGTTTTTGGGAGGACCGTGGCAGCATCAATCTCGGGGTATTCAATATCGACCGACAAAACGTCGCCCTGAGTTGGAACACTATCGTTGATTTCACGACCGCCGAAATCGAGGATCTCATGAACCCCAACGACGTTCGTCCCGGGGATCCGCGCTACAAATACGGCGAGGAAGGCACGGCCAGCGCCGCGCGCTACTATAGCTCCACCGAAAATTCCCGGGGGGCCGACGTCACCCTGAATCTCCGCCCGGCCCGCGGCGTGCAGCTCCG
>CANIJN010000228.1 GCA_947467625.1 Opitutia bacterium
CAATGGCAACAGGCGGTCGAACTCGCCGACGCCTCGAAAAAGGTGGTCGCGCAAGCCGATGAAGCCGTGCGCCTCGCGACCGCCCGTTACAACGCCGGCACCGCGACGCAACTTGACGTGCTCTCCGCGCAAGTCGATCTGACCACCGCCCGCACGAATCAGCTGCAAGCTTTCTACACTTACAATGTCGCCGTCGCCAGTCTGCGGAAAGCAATGGGGCAGTCCGATGAATTCGTGACCACGCCGTGACGCTGGGGCGTCGTGGGGCGACGTCAGCGCACTGTGCCGGAATTCCGGCTTCCAATAATTTCTTTCATCCCAATCCGCACTCTCTGCCAGCCTGAGGTGTCATGGTTCCCTGCTCATGAAGAAATCGGTTCGGCTTCTCCTCATCGCTGTTCTTCTGCTGGTCGTCGTGCTCGTGCTGCTGGGCGTCCTGGCGCTCAACTCAGGTGTACAAACCTGGGCCGCCCGCAAGGCACTGGCTGGCCACCCGGGGCTGAAAGGGACGTTGGGAGAAGTGGCTGCGGGTTTCCAGTCCGTGGTCCTGAACAATCTCGAATGGGAACAAGCTGGCGCGGTGATCACGCTACCGTCCCTCAGCGCCGAGCTATCGGTCGTGGATGCGGGCTTGAATCAAAAGATCGATCTACGGCGGCTGGTGGCGAAGGGCTGGACGCTGGATCTGACCGCTTATAAATTCCCTGAGACCGCGGGGAAATCGTCCCCTGCCGTCGCATCCGTTTCCGCGTCGGCGGAGGTGGCCGTGCGCGTTGTTCAAGGTGTGTTTGCACGGGCGGCATTACCTTTTGATCTGTCCCTCGATGGCGTTGAACTTGAAGGCGACGTCCGGTTGCCACCGTTGCCCGGGATGACTGCGGGTCGCGCGCACGTCGTGCTCAAGGGCGGAGGGTTGGGCGCGGGCCGCGAGGGCACGTTGGTTTTTGATCTGGCCGTGGAGCTCACGGGTGACGAGGTGCCGGTCAACGTGGTCAAGGTTTCTGGGCGTTTGATCGGGGCGATGGATACGCCGCGCACGTTTGACCGCCTAGCGATCCTGGGGGAGGTCGCAGCGACGGGCGTTCAGTTTCCCAACGGAGTGAAGCTGGCAGCGGATATCGCGGCCGCGCGTACGTCCACGGGCGAAAGCTACGCGATCTCCCTCTCTGACGGTACCCGCCTCTTGGCTGGCCTCAAAGGAGAACTTCCCTTTGCCAGCCGCCACCTTTCGGGCACCTGGAAACTGGACTTGCGTGATACCGATCTTTCCCCCTTCGCGCCCGGGCGATCCCTGCCGCTGTTTACGTTGGCCGGAGCCGGAGTGCTCGATATTGAAATGACGACGAGTGATGTGCAGGCAACGGGAACGTTGGTCGCTTCGGCGGACACACTCGGTGTCGTCCGAGCCGAATTAGCGTCGGTGGGTCCGGTCACGTTGCGCGCGGAATTTGATGTGGCCCGCCGAGGTGATAGCCTGCGGGTGGAGCGCCTCAGCGCTGCGTTTGTCGGTGGCGAGCCGGTCGCTAGTGTGCGATCACTCCAGCCTTTCGAGTTCAATCCCAAGAACGGCGAACTCAAGGTTGCGGAGCCGAACAGCGACCTTTTGGCACTCGCGTTGCATGGTCTGCCGCTGGCTTGGGTCCAGCCGTTTCTCAAGGATGTTGCTTTTTCCGGAACTGACCTTCGGGGTGAGTTGGTCGCCAAGGCGAGCGGCGGCGGGTTTTCCCTTCGCTCGAAATCGCCGCTGACGGTCGCGGGTGTTTCGTTAGCCCAAGCCGGCAAGCCGATATTTAACGGTGTGGATATGGCGCTCACTGCGGCGTTCGATTATACCCCGCAGGGTTGGCAAGCGGAAGTGTCACCGCTCACGGCGACGAGCGGTTCAGCGCGGGGCGTCACGCTCGAGGGCAAGGTTGGGCAGCTGCGGGGCGAGGGCCAACCCATCAAGTCTACCGGGAGATTTTCGATTAATCTTTCTGAGGTACTGCGACAACCGGCGCTGGCAGGGAAAGTAACGCTCTCGGCGGGCACCGCAGCCGGCGACTTCATCGTGAGTCTCGCGGCGAAAAGTGAAATCCAAGCAAATGTCACGCTGACGAACCTCGCGAGTGAAGCGGGAACTTCGAAGCGAACACTTCCCTCGCTGAGTGCCGGCCTGCGGGTAGATCTCTCCGCCGATCGGGTGGTGGCCCTTCGTGTGCCGCTCATCATCGAGCGAGACGGACGTAAATCAGATCTTACCTTGGCCGGCACCGCGACACCCGAAAAGTCCGGTCTCGTGATCGCCGCCCGTGTCACGAGTGAGCGGTTCGTGATCGACGACGCCCAGGTTCTATCCGCGCTCCTTGCGGTCACGCCGCCGTCGGCGACGGTGGGCGCGGTGACGCTCCCTCGTGCAAGCGCCCCGCCGTGGGCGGGGATGAGCGGTCAAGTCCAACTTGCGCTAAAACAGGTGGTTTACTCCGACACCTTCCAAGTCAGCGACGTTGCCGGCACCGTCAGCCTCGAGGCCGGCAGTGCCAAACTAGTGAATTTCCGAGCCGGGCTCGGTGACGGCGCTGAAGCCCAGGCGAGTGGCGCTCTGACGTTCGACGCACAATCAGTCACGCCGTATGCGCTGGCGGCCAACCTCGCGTTGCACGAATTTAATCCGGGCTCGCTCTTTCGAACCTTCAGCCCTGGGCAACCCGCGACGGTCGAAGGCAAATTTGCGGTCGCGAGCCAGCTCATCGGTCGTGCGGCGTCTCTGGGCGACCTCGCCGCATCCACGCACGGAGATTTTCAATTAGCGAGCAAGGGAGGCGTGTTTCGTGGCCTGCCGATGAGTTACTCGGCCAAGGTAGAGACGGCCGGAAAAATTGCTGCGGGGGCCGCTGCTATTGGCAATATGCTCGGCTCGGTGACCGGGAAAAAAGATGCTACCGATATCGCGAACAAAGCCCAGGCGGTCGCTGAGATTTCCAAGACGCTGGCGGCGATTCCCTACGACCAGTTCAACCTGGTGTTCACACGGGACGAAGCGATGAACACGACCCTCAAGGACTTTTCCCTGATCGCGCCCGAACTCCGGCTCTCTGGGGGTGGAGCGATCATGGCCCAGCCCGGTACGGCCATCCTAGATCAACCGCTCAACCTAGAGTTGAGTTTGCGCGGCAGAGGCCGAACGGCGGATTTGCTCAAATATCTTGGTAAACTTGAAGTAACGACTGACGAACTCGGCTACGCCCCGTGTACGCTGCCGTTGAAAGTGGCCGGGACGTTGGCTCGGCCCGACACGACCGACCTCAATCAAGCGATGGCCGCTCTCGCGCTCGAAAAATCGGGTGTTTCGGAGAGAGCGTCGGAGCTTTTCAATAAACTTATTGGCGGCGGGAAGGAGTGAGATCGGGGCTGGCGGCGGCGGTTCGTCCCGCGCGGCGTGCTGCCTAGGGATGGCGCCGCCAGCTTGCTCTGCGCGTTATTTAGCCCCGCAGACGGGGAGACTCCTCGTGGCTGCCGGCACCCAGCCGCTCCTGTTCGGAGCGGAGGTGGGGGCCGAATGCTCCCTCCCTCGTCCATTTCCAGCGTGGTCCTCAGGGGCGCCTTGCCGGGCCACGACGGAGGTTGATTTTCCGTGCGGTCGTGGAGAACGTTCGACCGTGATCGCCTCCGTTGCATTTCGAAAATTCAAAGCGCTGCGGGAAACGAGTCTGGCGCTGGTGCCGTTTAACCTCGTCATCGGTCCCAATGGCAGCGGTAAGACGAGTCTCATCGAAGCGCTCCTGCGTTTGCGGACACTGTCGAAGTTGCCGTTGGCGGAAGGGGAGCGACGGACGGACGGACCGGAAATCGAGTTTCGTTTTTTTCCGCCGTATGAATCGGTGCAGGCGCGATTGGGATGCCGGTCGGAGTTGGTGTGCGATTTGTTGCAAGTGATCCCTGCTGATGCGCCCGATTGGCCGAAGTTGCGGGAGCGTGTGGGACATATCCGCAGTTATCTTTTTGATCACTACGCGATGGCGGCACCATCGTCAGCAAAGACCGGTGCGGAACTCTCCTACAACGGCGGGAATCTGGCGGCGGTCCTGGGAGGATTGCGCCGGCGTGCGCCGGCTGAATTTGCGGCCCTCGTCGCGGAAGGGGTGCGGCTGTGGCCGGAGTATGTAGGCTTAGAGGTGGCAGAGAGCGATGCAGGCGTGGTGAAATTCTCCATGCGCCTGACGGATGGCGTGCTCGTCTCGGCCGAGAATCTCTCGCAGGGCACGCTCTATTTGTTGGCGATGCTCGTCATTGCGTTCGAACCGGATCCGCCGGCGGTGCTGTGTATCGAGGAGATCGACCGCGGGATTCATCCGCGCTTGCTGCGCGAGGTGCGCGATGTGCTCTACCGGCTGAGTTACCCCGAGTCGTTCGGACTCGCGCGGCGATCTGTGCAGGTGATTGCGACGACGCATTCGCCCTTCCTACTCGATTTATTCCGGGACCATCCAGAGGAAATTGTCATTGCGCAGAAGCAGGGGACGGTGGCGCGCTTCGAACGGCTCGCGGATCGTCCGGATATCAAGGAACTGCTCAGCGAAGGGTCGCTCGGCGATATGTGGTTCAGCGGTATCCTTGGGGGTATCCCGGACGAGCGATGAAAGTCGCGTTGCTCAGTGAATCGCCCGCCGATGAGGCGGTCTTGCGCGTGCTCGTTGAGGCGGTGTTGGGCGCGCCCCCGAAATTTGTCGCACCGGGGTTGCGGGCGCGGGGATGGCCGAATGTCGCCCAGGTCTTGCCGGCGGTGATCCACCATCTGCATTTCAACACGGACACCGATGCGCTCGTCGTCAGTTGCGACTCGGATGACACCGTGGTGCATACCGCGGCGCACGATGCCCCAGGTTATTATCATCCGCACTGCCGGATGTGCCAGTTGCGCGGAATATTTCACCGCACGACCAAGAAATTTCCGGCGGCGCGGGG
This sequence comes from Opitutia bacterium, assembly GCA_947467625.1. Classification (GTDB taxonomy): domain Bacteria; phylum Verrucomicrobiota; class Verrucomicrobiia; order Opitutales; family Opitutaceae; genus GAS368. The sequence continues at coordinate 4,945 of CANIJN010000228.1, forward strand.
GCGCTCCCGTGTCCTCCGCGGCGTCGGCGTGGCGGTGCCAGCCCTAGAAGCGTGGCTCCTTTGTGGCCGGGATCCGAACGTGAGCGAGGCGCGGTGGATCGCTGGGCAAGAGCAGCGGGCGCAGCCCTATTCGCGGGCGGAACTGAAATGGCGAGCATATGGCACGGATCGGCCGAGCCTAGCGCACGAGATCCGTTGTGCGTTACACGAGCTGGAGCGCCACCGCCGGGATACGAGTAGGTTGGAAAACGATTTTCCCGGATTCGCGGCGCTGGCTTCGGATTTGCGGGAGTGGAGCAAAAGGGTCGGCTGATTTCGGCGTCGTCGCTCAGCTCGGCAGGATGTTCCGCTCCCATAAAAAGCTTGGAAACTTCGGTGAATTCACCGGCATACGAGATTGAGTCCATGCCCTACCCCATTTTTCGCCGGCGTTCGCAGTTGCCCTATGTTCTCGAGCTCATCGCCAGTTTAGTGGCACGCACGCTCTATCGCGTTCGCAGTAGCGGAGCGGAGAATTTTCCGGTCACGGGAGGCGTGCTCCTCATCGCCAACCACATTTCCTATGTCGATGTGATCGTGCTGCAGATGACGTGTCCGCGACCGATCCGGTTTGTGGGTTACCAAGGACTCAAACGAGATCTGTTTTTCAATTGGTGCTTCGAAATCAGCGGTTCCATTTCGATCTCTTCTGAGCAGCCACGTTCGGGTCTGAAGGCGGCTGTGGCGGCGCTCACGGCCGGTGAAGTGGTGTGCGTGTGTCCGGAAGGCCAAATCTCGCGCACGGGACAGCTGATGAAGATTCAGCGCGGTTTCGAGGTGATGGCGCGGCAGGCGAATGTCCCGGTGGTCGCGGCTGCCATCGACGGTTTGTGGGGTTCGGTGTTTTCGTTTTCAGGCAATAAATACCTCTGGAAATCGCCGCGGCTACTGCCGACGCCGGTGTTTATCGCCTTCGGTCGAGCCACGCCTCCTGAGGACGTGAGCCCGAGTTGGGCGCGGCGGGAACTGCTGGATCTGGGGCGCATCGCGTTTGAGGAACGTCCGGTGCTGAAACGCCACCTCGGTCGTGAGTGTGTTCGTGCGATCACGAAACACCCCTGGCGAGTGCAAGTGATCGATCGCACGGTGGGGCGGCGTGAGCTGACCTGCGCCCAGCTCTATGCGGTGGTGGGAGCGCTGGCGGGTCGGATTCGAGCGACGGTGCCCGAGCACCGGGTCGGGGTGGTGCTGCCACCCGGGGCTGGAGCATTTATCGCGAATCTGGCGGTCATGGCGGCGGGTAAGATTCCCGTGAACTTGAATTTCACAACGGCCCGCTTGGCTTTGGAAGCCAGTCTCAAATTGGGGGGGATTGTGACGGTGCTGAGTGCCGATGCGTTGCGAGCGAAGCTGCCCAATTTCCCGTGGCCGGAGCGCACGCTGGATCTCAAGGCCGAGATCGCAGCGTGTGGCGGCAAGCGGGCACTGCTACCGTGGTTGCTGGCTGCGTGGGTGCTTCCGAACCAATGGTGCGCGGATCTCCTGCGTTTGCCGCGGCGCGGCGATCGGGAAGAGGCGGGATTGTTGTTTACGAGCGGAAGCTCAGGAGAACCGAAGGGAGTCGCCCTCACGCATCGCAATATTTTGGCGAACTGTGCGCAGGTTTCATCCCTCTCCATTCTACCCGAAACCTGTTCGATGCTCGCGTGCCTGCCGGTGTTTCACAGTTTTGGTTTCACGGCCACACTGTGGTATCCGCTGCTGAGGGGGTGCCAGGTCGTGACGGTGCCCAGTCCGCTCGACACGAGGAAACTCATCGACGCGATCGCCGAGGAAAAAGCCACGGTGCTGGTGGGTGCACCGACATTCATTCGCCCCGTACTGAAGAAAGCATTACCGGCGGAGCTGCGCAGTCTCGATTTAGTGGTCACGGGTGCGGAGAAGTTAACCGACGATCTTGCCCGGGGGTTCATGGAGACATTCCACATCGACATCATGCAGGGCTACGGGCTCACCGAAACGACCCCCGCGGCGAACATTAACCAGCCGCATCCACCGGTGGTCATGCCAACCAACGATCCGCAAGTCGGTAAGCGGGCCGGAGCCGTCGGGCGGATGATGCCCGGCATGACGGCCCGGATTGTCGATCCGGAGACGTGGCGCGATTTGCCGATGACCGAAACGGGCATGGTGCTCTTCCGTGGGGCCAACGTGTTCGCAGGCTATCTGCACGACCCGGAGAAAACGCGGGCGGCGTTTCGCGACGGATGGTTTATCACGGGCGATCTCGGGCGGTTCGACGATGACGGTTTTCTTTTTATTGAAGGCCGGCTGTCGCGTTTTTCAAAAATTGGCGGCGAAATGGTGCCGCACGGCAACGTGGAGAACCGGATTATCGAGCTCTTCGATCTCGACCAAAGTGTGGGCTACGTCGCGGTGGTGATGGGCGTGCCGGATGCGGCCAAAGGAGAGTCGCTGGTGTTGCTGACGACGTTGGCCCTCACCCCCAATGAGGTGCGCGAAAAATTGCTCGGCGCTGGATTTCCGGGGTTGTGGGTGCCGAAGAGGGTGGAGCGGGTGGAAAAAATACCGGTGCTCGGAACTGGAAAACTGGATCTCAAGGGCTGTCGCGAGCTGGCGTTGGCCGTCACGAAAGCCTGAGCAAGGAAACCGCAGAATTCCGGAGCCGTGCGGATCGATTGTCACGTTCACGTCGTCGGCAATGGCACTGGGAGTGGCGGGCGACCGCGCGGTTAGCCAATCCGTTGGAGTGCGACGCGCAAATCAAGCGCGCGCTCGGTTTTGGCGAGTACACGTTTACGCGCTTGGCTGGCTTGTTGCGGAAACGGAATTAGGCCCGACGCAACGCGGCGACGTAGAAGCCGTCGGTGTTGTGGGCGGCGGGCAAGATCGCCAGACCCACACTGCGGGGCGTGGCCCCAAAGGGACTCACGGGCGGTTCAGGAGTGAACTCGCTGTGTGCAGCGAGAAATGCGGTGACCACATCTTCATTCTCCAGACGGCTCAGGGAGCAGGTCGCGTAGATGAGGCGACCGCCGGGGCGCACGAGCGCAGAGAATTGTTGGAGCAACGCGAGCTGCTTTTCGGCGGCGGTGCTGACTTGGCCGGCGCTGGTCGTCCACTTAAGATGCGGTGCGCGGCGCCACGTGCCCGTGCCACTGCACGGCGCGTCGACGAGGACGCCGTCGTAAGTGCCCGTGGCGGGCAGGGTGGGGAGGACCGAGATTGTTGTGGCGTGAGCACGGGTGGCGCGGATGGCGAGTTCGCGGAGCGCGGAGGCACGGGTGTCGTGCGCGTCGACGTGTCCTTTTGGGCCCAGGAGAGCCGCGAGCTGGAGGGTCTTGCCACCGGCGCCGGCGCAGGCGTCGAGCCAACGTCCGCCCGGGGCGATGCCGGCCGATTCCAAGATGAGCTGGGAACCGAGGTCTTGGACTTCGCAGAGTCCCTGCGTCCAGGCATCGGACTTGGTGACGTCGGCTTCGGCGAGAACTTCGAGGGCGCCGGAGAGGATGGACGAGCGACGCGTGGGCCACTGCTTGGTGTTGAATTCGGCGACGACGCGCGCGGCGTCTTTCGCTTGCAGTCGGAGCCAGAGCGGAGCGCGCGTGTGCAACGTGTCGAGGTTGGGCACCACGGCCGCTTCGGCACAGTGGCGGGTGAGCCAAGCGGGGAGTAAGGTGTCGGGGCGGGCACCGAGGTGGCTGGCTTTAGCGGATACAGCGGCGGGGCACACCGGCCAGTCGCCACAGAGCGCGGCACGGTAGGCCCGCGTAGCGGGTAAATCGGCGGCGAGCCACGCGACGGCTTTGGCCGCGCGGTCAGGGTCGGTGTCGAGCAGAGGTTCGATCCACGGGAGGAA
>CANIJN010000229.1 GCA_947467625.1 Opitutia bacterium
CCCGCCAAGCCCCGCCCCGCCCCGCCCCGCCGCGCCCTCGCCTCAGGGGCTCGTGTAAGCAATCACCTCTGGCCCCGGCGCAAACCCATCCTCCGACCCCGCCAGCAACCGATACGCCCCGGTACGCACCGACCCACTGCGCACATTGTAGAGCTCGATCACCCGGGTGAGTTCGAAGAGGCTGATGTCGGCATTCCGATTCGAGTCGGCGGAGTGAAAGCGGGTGATCGTGACGGGGGCACCCGCGGGCGTGACGCGATCGAGGCCATAGCCATCCTCGCTGCCGTCTTGGATCAGATAGCGGCCGGTGCGCGTCGTACCGAGGCGGGTGTTGTAGAGTTCGATCACCCGCGTGAGTTCGACGAGGCTGATACGGAAGTCTGCGTTCGTGTCCGCGCTGTGCATCGTGATCTGAGGAACCAAGAGCGGGCTGGGCGTCGCGATTGGCTGCGAGAGCGCCCCATTGAAGCGCACAATCCCGGAGGCCGCGAGGAATTGATCGCCCGCCGTGCCCGCCGGCACATTCACGGTATAGGTAAACGTCACCGGCCCGACCGGCGGCACCGACCACGCCCATTCCAACGCGCCGACGGTGCCGACCACCGGCCGCACGTCACCCAACATTCCGGCAGCGGAGACGAAGCTCCAGCCGAGGGGCAGCGTCACCTTCCAGCCCAAGCCTGTAGCTGCGGCAGTGTAGGTCAGCGTGTTCGTGATCGTGGCAGTGGCACCGGCCGTGTAGCCGCTACCGACCACCGCCTGAGTCGCCGCCGAGCCGGAGCCACCGCTCTGCACGGTGAGGACAGCGGAGAGACTCGTCGCCGCGCCGAGGGCGTTCGAGACGAACACCGTGTAACTGCCGCCCTGAGACGCCTGCACCGCCGCGAGCGAGAGCGTCGCGGTCGTCGCACCATCGAGCGGAATGCCATCTTTGCGCCACTGATAGGTGAGCGGGGCCGTGCCCTGCGCGAGGACGCGCAAGGTCGTCGCCTCGCCGATCGCGACCGTTGTGCTGACCGGGGCGGAAGCGATGGCCGGCGCAAACGTAACCGGCCGCACGGCGTCCAGATCGTGTAATTCCAGCAGGACCGTGCCGCCGAGCGCATCGCTGCCGCCCACCTGCACGGTACAGGCACCGGCGTGGAGATTACCCGTCAACACGAGCGCGGCATCGCGCCCGCCGGTCGGTAGTGGAAACGTGGCGACGCGCGCGGTCGCCGTCGTCGTGGCCGCGGCCTCCGTCGCAGTGGTATCCCAATCGTCGTTACTGCCCACGAGCGTGCCGTCGCGCACGACGAGCATCGCGGGATTGGCGTGCGCGCCGGGCAGACCGAGTGTCGGGCCGATGGCGCGCACGAGGTAGCTGCGCTGACCGCGGCCGTTGGAGCCGAGGCCGCCGATCACCACGCCCCCACCTGCGCCCATTCGCCCGCGCACCGCCACGTAGGGCAAGGTGCTGATCGGCCCGGTGGCGAGATCGGCGTCGTAGAGTTCGAGGTAACCGGTGCCGCCCACGCCGCTCGCGGGCTTGGCCCGCACGGTGTAGGTGCCGGGTGGGAGCGTGGCTAGGACGGCGCTGTCGCGACTGCCGATGGTGAGCGCAAACGCGCCGACGGCTGAGGTCGTCGTAGTAATCGCGGCCGCATCGGCAGACGAAGCCCAGTCGTTATTGATCGCGAGGAGCGTGCCGGTGGAGCTGAAGAGTTCGAGTTGCGGATCGGGGAGACCGGAGAAGCCGAACGGCGCGAGCCCAGGGCCAATGGCGCGGAGGAGCACTTTCTTCGGCAGCGTGCCCTCGATGGTGAAAACAGCGACGGCACCATCGTTGTCGATGAGCAGGCGGGCCGAGTAGGCGACGACGCGGGGGATGACATTGAGACGGGCTCCGAAGCTCGTGGCGCTGCCGACGGAGTTGGTGACCACGACGTCATAGACCCCCGCTTGGTAGGTTTGCGCATTGGCGATGGACAGTGAAGCCAAGGTCGCCCCCAAAATTGACACCCCGTCGCGGCGCCATTGGTAGGTCAACGGTGCCGACCCGGTCGCCGCCACCGAAAGCGTCGCGTTGCCGCCGACCGCGAGCGTCGCTCCGGCGGGCTGCGCCGTGATTTGTGGAGCGGAGTTTGTCACCGAGAGCGTGGCCGCGTTGCTCGTGGCGCTCCCTGCGCTCACGGTGGCGATGACATCGTAACTTCCTGCGTCGGCGAGCTGTGCTGCAGCCACAGTAAACGAGGACGACGTAGCGCCCACGATCGCGACCGTGTCTTTTCGCCACTGGTAGGTGGGCGCCCCCGGAAATCCGGTGGCCGAAGCCGAGAACGTGACGCCCAGTCCGACGAACGTGCTCACACTGAGCGGCTGCGAATTGAAAACCACAGGCTGGTTGACGGTGAGCGCGACCGCCGTGCTCGTGACAGGCCCCGCCAGGTTGGTCACGACCACATCGAAACTGCCCGCACTCGCCGCCGTGACCGCGCCGAGAACGAGCACGGAATTGGTCGCACCCGCGATTGCGGTGCCGTTCTTGCGCCACTGGTAGAACAGCGGGTTGGCGCTTGTGGCGGTGACGAGGAAGCTACCCTGATTATTCAGATTCAAGCAACGGTCTTTTAGGCGATATCAACCACCACCTTGCTTGACCCTGTTTCGCTGTCCGCGCGCCAGAGGCCGTGTGTAATCAGTGAATCCCCCAGCGGGACATTTCCGCGAATGCAGCATGCGCGCAACACGTTGTCGGCAGGTTGTCCGCTCACACTCGGTGAAGTCCTGAATCTGCGGGAAAAACTCGGCGATCATTTCCTGCTCCCCATCGCTCGACGCCACTCGGATTATTCCTCCAGATTCAGGTCACCGCAGATCGCAGAGACTGATATTGAAACCCGTCCGCCGTTCCCCACGCTGCCGGCCATGCCACTCACCCTCGATCAGATCGTCGCCGAAACCCGCCAGTGGCCCGAAGATACCGTCGCCGAGCTGCTTGACCGCATCACGCTCGCCAAGCACGGCGGGCTTGCGCCCGAGCGCGAGGCCGCGTGGGCCGCAGTCGCCTCTCGCCGCTCGGCGGAGATCCCTAGCGGCAAGGAAAAGCTGGTGCCCGGCCACGAGGTCAGCGCTCAGATCCGCCGGATCGTTGGCCGGTGAAACCGCAAGGCTTCCATCGCGAGGCGAATGCGGAGTAGGCCGCGGCCTCCGAGTATTACGCCCGGATCAGCCCGAGCTGGGCGGTCGCTTCTACGACGAGATCGAGCGCCTGATCGCGGAGGCGTGTGCGCATCCGCGCATGTATCGCCGGCTCCGGGGCGAGGTCCGCCGCCATTTTACCGCCGCCTTCCCCTACGGCATCCTGTTCGAGGACTGCCCCGCCGAGGTGCGTATCCTGGCCGTGATCGGCCTGCACCAAGATCCCGATTATTGGTTGCACCGCCTCGCTGACTGACCGCCCGTCACCGCACCGACGGTCTTCTTTTGGCAAACTAAGTTGAAAGGTGTAATCCCGCCGTTGCTAACGGCTGCGCCCTGATCCCAGCGGCACACGCCACGCCGTCGCAGGCGCTGATGACGTGCAGTTGCCGGCATGGCCGCTCGCTCACAGGGACTAGCCGAACGGTTTCAGGGCACGACCAGCCTCACCGCAAACGAATGTCTGGTTCTCCGGAAAACCGTCCTACCCATAAAATCTTCCTACCCCCATTTCAGTCGATGGCTTCGTAGCCCGACCTTCCGAGATATCAGCGAGGATGATCGGTTCAACCTTCCGCGTTTTCCTCCGTCCTCAGCAGGGCGAACTCGCCCCCCCAGCGGCTCCGCCGCGCGCTCATCGTTCCGTATCACCAGCGTCGTCGGCTTCGCGGTCTGCCCCCTGCCCGTCACGTTTCTCACCCGTTCTGAAGCCCGAGAAAAGACCGAGCTTTACACATATCAACGCTTACATATCCGTTGATATGTTATGCCGCACGACCGTCCCCTCTCCGAACTCTTCGCGCAGAACCGTCCGCTCCGGTCGCTGGAATTCTTTCCGCCCAAGGACGACACCGGCGTCGAAGCCCTCCGTGCCACCGCGACCGCGCTGAAGCGCATGGCCCCCGATTTCGTATCCGTGACCTACGGAGCCGGCGGCACGACTCGCGACCGCACGGCTCAAGTCTGTGACTTTCTGAAACGCGACTTCGGCTTCACCGTCATGCCGCACCTCACGTGCGTCGGCCATACCCGCGCCGAACTTTCCGAGGTCGCCGATCGCATTTATGCCGGTGGTTTCCGCAATATCATGACGCTGCGTGGCGATCCGCCCAAGGGCGAGACGACCTTCACACCCGGCAAGGACGGTCTCCGCTACGCCAGCGACCTCGTCGCGCTGCTGAAGTCACGCCACCCCGATTTCTGTCTCGGCGTCGGCGGCTACCCCGAGAAACACCCCGAAGCCCCGTCTCTCGAAGCCGATCTCACTGCGCTCAAAATCAAAATCGACGCCGGCGCAGACTTCATCACGACGCAGCTCTTTTTCGACAACGCCGTGTATTACCGCTTTGTGGATACATGCCGCGCCGCCGGCATCACTGTTCCGATCGTCCCCGGCATTATGCCCGTGCTTTCGTTGAAACAAATTCAACGGTTCACCGCGATGTGTGGCACGACGCTCCCGGAGAAACTCAGCACGCGCCTCGAAGTCGCCGCCGAAAACACCGACGTCGTTGAAACCATCGGCATCGATTGGGCGCTCACGCAAATCCGCGACCTCCTCGCGCACGGCGCCCCCGGCTACCACCTCTACATTTTGAACCGAGCCAAAGGCGCCCTCGCGCTCACCGCGGGCTTGGCCGCCTGATCGCGACGTTCGCGGAAAAAAGGCGCGACGTCTGCCGCTCGGGATTATCCCCGGCTTTGCCCCACGCACCATTCATGGGCGTTGGCCACGCACCACGCATCGGAGGTTCGATTGACAACTCCTTCGGCTTGGCTCCGCCGGTGCTCACCCTCCCCTACGGCATCACTCAAACAAACCGCCGACATCCACCCGCAGCTCCGGCAGCACCGGCGACACCGCCACTTCGCCGCGGCGCACGATCCGTGTCTCGCCATATTTTCCCGCCACCGGCTGCGTAAAAATCTCGATCACGCCCTGGGCCGGCAACACGAGCCAGTACTCCGCCACGCCCGCCTCCGCGTAGATCGAAGCCTTTTCCCGGTCCGTCTCTTCGGTCCTCACCGCGACTTCCATCACCAGTAGCGCAGCCCGCGGATGCCCGGCCCGATAACCGTCCGGACGCCCCTCCACTACGGCGATGTCCGGTTCGGGTTCGGAGTCAACCAGCGTCAACGGGTCTTCTTTCTGCGCGACCATGCCAGGGCGCAATCTCGATGAAACCATCCGGAACAGTTCGCGCACAACTGAGGCATGCAGGGGTGATTTAGTCATTTTTTCAACAATCGCACCTCGCAACAATTCCGTGCGTTCGTCCAATAAGCCCTGGGCGGACATCACATGGTAGGTCTCGACACTGATCCGCGCCACCCGCTGGCGCACCGTTGGCAGTTCCAAGATGCTTAACATGGTCGCACCGTATCTTCGTCACTCCCGCGCGCAATCCCGATTCTCGACTTCCCCGCGCCGAGACCACGGGACCTGCGTTCCCTCCGAACATCCGTGTTTATCCGTGTCCATCCGTGGTTAACTTTCCGCGTTCCCCATTCCCCGCGTTCTTCCGCTTCACCCGCGTCCCCCGCCTGCTCCGCTTCACCCGCCCGCCATCACCGGCCGAAATCCCGCCTCGACCAAAATTTTTGCCATCTTCTCCCGCTGATCACCTTGAATCTCGATCGCGCCGTCCTTGACGGTCCCGCCGCAGCCGCACGCTCCGCGCATTTTTTTCGTGAGCTGCTCTTTCTCCGGCAATCCGATGCCCACAAACCCACTGACCGTCGTCACCGTTTTCCCCCCACGCCCTCCGGTCTCACGACGAATTTCCACGCGCCCGCGATTTTTCTCCGGTGCCGCCTTCGCTGCTCGTCCCACGCCGCCGGGGTTCGCACCCGTGCCGCCGGACGTCTTCGCCGCGAGCGCCGCCGCCGCCTGGTCCAAGACCGCTTTCGGCGCCACCGGCAACCCCGCCCCACTCAGCGCCGCAAACGGATTCTGCCCCAGTCCCTGCCCTCCCTGCATCGAAATTTTCGCACCACCGGCCATAGGTCAGGCTCTCCCTTCCGCCGCTCCGGCCGGCTTCCCCGCCCGTCCACCGCACGCTCCGACCGGAATGTCCGTCTCGCCACCCAAGAACATCACCGCCTTCGCGTAACTGCGATTCTGCAAAAAATGCCCGAGTTGCGGGTGCAATTCCCCCGAAGCCTCTCCGCGCTCTAGATATCCGTCCAGTTTCACCATTTCCTCGGCAATCACCCGCCCGTCGCCAGCCTTAATGCCGGCCAAGAGAGCGAGGAGGGATTCTTTGATGTGGGTTTCCATGGGTGTGAGTGCAAAAACTAATCCCGCTGTTACCGACGTTAAGCGCCATTGCAATCTCTCTCCCAATCCGGCTCGCACTTGAATTCTGCGCCGCACCCTGTTTCGCTCATGCTTCCTTTTCTTTCAACGCCGCGCTCATCCGCGGCCTTCACCATGACCCGCGTAGCCTCAACATCCTCCCTTCCCACTCACGCCAACGCCGCCGTTATCGAGGCGGCCTATGAATCCTGGCTCCAAAACGCCGACTCCGTCGATCCGACGTGGCGCGCCTTCTTCCAGGGCTTCACCCTCGGCAGCAACGGGGCCTCCCCTTCCGCCGCCCTCGCTTCCGGCGAAACGCCCGCCGCGGCCACCGTCCCCATTATCGACAGTCTCAAGCAGTCGCACGTCCACCATCTCATTAACACCTACCGCGCGATCGGCCACTTCGAGGCTCATCTCGATCCGCTCGCCAACCCGCCTGCCCCGCACCCCAAGCTCTCCCTCGCCCACTTCACACTCTCCGACGACGACCTTGATACGTCGTTCGATATCGGCACCTACCTCGGCGGCGGCCAGATGACGCTCCGCGACATCCTCCTAGCTCTGCGCACCACGTATTGCGGCCACATCGGCGTCGAGTACACGCACATCACCGACGTCGACGTGCGCCACTGGCTCCAAGAGAAAATGGAGTCCTCGCGGAACCTAGCCGATTTTTCGAAGGCCGAAAAAATCCGCATTCTCCGCCGCGTCCACAAGGCCGAGCTCTTCGAACGCTTCCTCCACACCAAATACGTCGGCCAGAAACGCTTCTCCCTCGAGGGCGGAGAAACCATGGTGGCCGCCGTCGACTCCATCATCGAACACTGCCCGCACGTCGGCGTCGAAGAAGTCGTCATGGGCATGGCCCACCGCGGTCGTCTCAACATCCTGACGAGCGTCATGCGGAAAAATTTCGACGTCCTCTTCGAACAGTTTTCCGAAAACTACCTGCCCGAAACCGTCGCGGGCGACGGTGATGTAAAATACCATCTCGGCTACGAGGCCATCCTCGACACCGCCGCCGGCAAACCGGTCGAGGTCCGCCTCGCCGCCAACCCTTCCCACCTCGAAATCGTCAATCCCGTCGTCGAGGGCAAAGCCCGCGCCCGCCAACGCATCCGCGGCGCCATGGAAGACCGCAATCGCGTCCTCCCGCTCCTCATCCACGGTGACGCGGCGTTCGCCGGTCAGGGCGTCGTCGCCGAGACACTCCAGTTCTCCCAACTCCCCGGCTACCAGACCGGCGGCACCCTCCACTTTGTCATCAATAACCAAATCGGCTTCACCACCGAGCCCCGCGACTCCCGCTCCACGCGCTACTGCACCGACGTCGCGAAGATGATCGAGGCCCCGATTTTTCACGTCAACGGTGACGACCCCGAGGCCGTCTGTATGGTCGCGCAACTCGCCCTCGCCTTCCGCGCCAAGTGGGCCCGCGACGTCGTGATCGACATGTATTGCTATCGCAAGCACGGCCACAACGAGACCGACGAGCCCGCCTTCACGCAGCCGCTCCTCTACCGGAAAATCGCCACCCACCCGCAGGTCTCCACCGTCCTGACCCGCAAACTCGTCGCCGAGGGCACGATCACCGACGCCCAAGCCGAGGCAATCAAAGCCGAATACAGCGCCGCCCTCGAAAAGAATCTCGAAAAAGCCAAAGCATCCGAGACCGCAAAATCCGCCAAACGCGCCGCCGCTACCGAGACCAAAAAATTCGCCGGCTCCACCGCCGTCTTCCAGCCCGACTTCCATTTCAAAAAAGTCGCCACCAGCGTCTCCTCCGAGCTGATCGACCGTGTCGTCCGCGGTCTCGCCACCCTCCCGCCCGGCTTCAAGCCCAATCCCAAAATCAAACGCTTCCTCGACGCCCGCGTCACCGCGCACCACGACGGCGGCCCGATCGACTGGGGCTTCGGTGAGGCCCTCGCCTTTGGCTCCCTCGTGCTCGAAAACAAACCCGTCCGGCTCAGCGGCCAGGACTGCGAACGCGGCACCTTCAGCCACCGCCACGCTGTGCTCCACGACATGGAGACAAACGCCACCTACGCGCCCCTCCAAAACCTCGATCCCCAGCAGGCCCGTTTCTGCGTTTACAACTCGCTGCTCTCCGAAGCCGCCGTGCTCGGTTTCGACTACGGCTACTCGCTTGATTACCCCAATATGCTCTGCATCTGGGAAGCTCAGTTCGGGGATTTCGCCAACGGCGCCCAAGTTGTCATCGATCAATTTCTCGCCGCCGGCGAATCGAAGTGGCACCGCACCAGCGGCCTCGTGCTCCTCCTGCCGCACGGCTACGAAGGCCAAGGTCCC
>CANIJN010000230.1 GCA_947467625.1 Opitutia bacterium
AACACCGGATGCGTCCGGTGCTGGCCTGCCAGCAGCCGCAAGGCTTGAGCACGCAGCGGGTCGGACGCCTTGCCGTCATCGACGATGCCGGCGATTTGCGGTGCAGCGGCTCGCAGCGAGTGCGCGATCATGATCTCGATCGCGAGGGTCTTGAGTGTCGGATCGGTGAGCGCGAGGAGCGCGGCGAGCTGGGGCTCGAGCACCTCACGAATCTCGGCGGATTTGAATTTCCGCGCCCAGCCATCGACGCGATCGAGAGGCGGAGGCGCCTTCCACACCAGCAAGCTCACGAGCGCCTCCCGCCGCATCTCGGACGTGCGCGCCCCGTCGAGCGCAAAACTCAACAACCGCCCGGCCGCCGCCGGCGTTCCGAGGCGAAGGTTGGCGTTGAGTGCGCGCCGCGCGATCACGTCGCTCCGCTGGCCCGGCTGATCGAGTAATGCCGCCAAGGCCGGTAGCGCCTCGGGTATCGACGTCTCGTCGTGAATCGCCCGCGCCGCGTCCGCGACGACCGCGGAATCCGCGTCCGCCAAATAGTCGCGCACCAGCGGCGAGGCCTGCCGGCGCAGCGCCACCACACTCGCCAAGCGCACCGCCACCGCCAGATGGGATTTCTTGGCGGCCAATTGCTCCGGCGTCGCACAACCGACGAGGCCGGCCACGAGCGCCTGCCGCATGACCGGATCGGCACCTGCTTTTTCCGTCTGTACCATCAGCGCGGGGAGCGCGGCGGGCACGCCAATTTTGCCGACAGCAATGGCCGTTTGCAGGCGCACGCGTGGGGCTGTGTCAGCCAAAAGGGGAATGAGTTTCTCGGCCGCTGCTTTCGCGGCCTGCGGTGCGTCGCCCAAAATCTTTGCCGTCTGTGCGCGCAGTTCGCTGTCCGTATCCGCGAGGAGCGCTAGCACGGGGACCGCCTCCGCCGCACCGCGCCGCAAGAGCTGGCCATAGCCCCACAGAGCGTGAATCCGCGCGAGCTGCGGTGCTTTCGTGTCATTCGCGACCGCCAACAACACCGCCGCGCGCCCGCGTTTCGCGAGTTCGAGCTGCGCACCCTGCCGCACGCGCTGGTCGGCGTGGCCGAGACGCGTCACGAGTTCGGGGTCGGTGTTTTTGTCAAAACCCGCCTTCAGCAAACGGTGGGTTTCGACCCGCTCAGGACGATTGACCGCACCCGGTGCATCGATCCGCCAGACCGCCCCGAGTCCGTCGAGTGGATAGCCCCCCATCCAATCCGCCAAAAAGAGCGAGCCGTCCGGATGCCACGCCAGACCGATGCCCATGACGCCGGAGTTCACCACGCGGGCGTCCACCATCTTAAAGGAAGCGCCCTCGGGCTCGGCGCGAAATGCCCGCAGCTTGCCGGACGGAAATTCATTCAAAAAAAACGTGCCGCGCTGGGCCGGACTCAACGCCGTGCCGGGATCGAAACGAAAACCCGCCGGGCCATCCGAGTAACTCGCGAGCGCGGGCAGCACATAGGCCGCCTGTCCGTCAAAGCGCGGTTTCCACAAACCTTCGCGCATCCACGGGCTGTCCATCCCCATGTATTGATAATTGCAGCGCCAACCGGTGTCGCTGAGTTCGACGATGCGGATGAAGCGCTCGCGCTCACCCGACATATCCGCGTCGTTGTCGACCGCGAAGAGATCGCCGTAGTCGTCGAAAGCCGGCTCCTGCGGATTACGCACCCCGCGGGCAAACACCTCAAAGCCGCTGCCATCCGGCTCGACACGCATGATCGCGCCTTCGTTGGGAAACGAAAATTTCCGTCCCTCCCGCGAGGTCACGTTCATTCCTTTGTCGCCGATACTCCAATAGATCCGGCCGTCGGGCCCGACGCTGAGGCCGTGCATGTCGTGCCCCGCATACGCAATGTGAATACCGAAGCCATGGGCGACCACTTCACGGATATCCGCCACGCCGTCGTCGTTCGTGTCCTTGAAGCGCCACAGGTCCGGCGCGATCGTCGCATAGACCCAGCCGTCGTGATACATCACACCCGCTGCAATCCCGGTGACGTCGGTGTTAAAACCTTCCGCAAACACCGTCATCTTGTCCGCCACGCCATCGCCGTCCGTGTCGCGGAGCTGGTAAATGCGCTCGCTGAAATGCGTGAGATCCTTCCAATCGATCGACCCATCTTTGTTGTGATCGGCCAACCCGCCGCGGGCTTGGCGCATTTTTCCGGGCGCGAGCACGTCGCGGAAAAAAGCGGATTTCTCCGCGACGCTGCTCAACCCCACATCGTTCGGCACCCACATCCGGTGCTCGCGAATATCCAGATCGCCCACCTTGCGCCGGGTCGTGGCGGTAACATAGACGCGCCCCTGCGGATCCACGGCCACGGAGACGGGATCGGGCACATTAATCGAGCCCGACCATTTTTTCACCTCGAGCTCTTTCGTCGGATTCTGGTCTCGGGCCGTGGCCGCAGAGAGCGTCGCCCCGAGCGTGGCGCCGAAGCTGACCAGCGCGATTGAAACGAAACGTGCACCAGCAGCACGCATGACCGGACAGAGGTGACAGAGATAAAACACAGGCAAGGACGATTCCGATGCTCTAGCGAACCGCAAGCCGAGAGGCTAAATCGCGGCGGACCGAAGGCACAGCGTGACCCTAGTCGAGCCCCCGCAGCGATCCCGGCTCGATGTGCGTCATCCGCATCCCGAGCACCAGCAGCACAAGCAGCCCAAAATAAAGCACCGCTATCGTCCCGCGCTGCTCCGGTGTCACTTCGAAATACCGCGCCTCCTCATCGGTCTTCGGCCGAAACAGCGACCACACGCGCGGCAGCGACATAATCAAAATGAGAATCAGCAGGACGTTCGGCTGCGCCACGATCATCGCCACCAGCACCGCCAACCCCGCCAGCCACAGCCACGGTGACAGCGCCGTGGCGATCCGCCCACCATCGAGAAATCCGACGGGCATCATATTAAATAAGTTTAGGAAAAATCCAGAGTAGGCCAGCGCCCGATAAAGCGGGATGCCCGTGAACCGAAACAAGACTTCGCACAACGCCGCCGCCAGGGTCCCCAGCAACGGTCCCCCAATCCCCACACACGCTTCGATCCACGCGTTCTTCGGTGCGTCCTTCAGCGCGATAAAGGCACCCATAAACGGGATGAACATCGGCGCCCCGACCTTCAGCCCCGCCTGCCGCGCCACGATCACGTGCCCCAGCTCGTGCACGAAAATCAAGAGCACAAACCCGACCGCGTATTTCCAGCCCCACACCATCGCGTAGGCCCCGATCGACACAATCATCGTCCCGCCCGTCTTCAAAATCGGCGCGCCAAACTTCAGCGCGAGCAGCGCGATCGTCTTCCCCTTCGTCACGATAATCACGAGCACGACGCCCACCGGCCCCAGCGCCTTGGTGAATCGCTGCCACGCGGTCGGCGGCTTCGGCGGCTCAGGCGGCAGCAGCAGCGGTGGCACTTCAGGAGGCTGTTTGTCGTCAGACATGCGCCCGCACTGCACCTTCCACGACCACCGCATGCAATCCTTGACCTCACCGGCTAAGGCGATGGCCCACTCGCGCAGCGCTCCCGAGCGCCGGAGTTCATCGTCCTACTCCCCCCGGAGTCAGCTGTGCCGACGACACCCAGTGCGCGGCCAAGAGCGTGGAAAAAACATGACCGTCTATGTGAAAACGGACGTCCGTCTCTTCGTAAGCGAAACCCCGCTACCCACCGGACTCCCACGCGCCATCCCCGCATTGCCTTGGCCATCCTCGGCCCCACGCTACCCCTCCCGCCGTCACGTGAATCTCATTCTCTTCGCTTCCGCCGAAACGACCACTCCGCTCCCGCGCACCGACCTGCGCGCCCTGCACATTCTCAGCGTACTGCGACGCCGCATTGGCGACACGTTTGATTGCGGCATGATCAATGGCCCTCGCGGCAAAGCCACGGTCACCGCGCTCGACGCGCAAACCCTCACGCTCGCCTTCGCCTGGGAGGCATCGCCACCGCCCGCCACCGCCCCGATTACCCTCGTGCTCGGCCTGCCCCGCCCCCAAACCGCGCGCGACATTTTGCGCGACGCCACGTCGCTCGGCGTCGCCGCACTGCACTTTGTCTCCACCGAAAAAGGCGACCCCAACTACGCCCGCAGCACGCTGTGGTCGTCCGGCGAGTGGCACCGCCAGCTCGTGATCGGTGCGGAGCAAGCGTTCGACACCCACCTCCCGGTCGTCACGCACGGCCGCCCCCTCGTCACCGCGATCGCCGCGCTCCCTGCCCCGGCAACCGCGAACGCTCCCTCGAACCGCCTCGTCCTCGACAACTACGAGTCCCCCGCCGCCCTGAGTGTTTGTCACGTATTACGTGACAAACCGGTCGTCCTCGCCCTAGGCCCGGAGCGCGGTTGGTCGGCCGCGGAACGCGATCTGTTTCGCGCGCATGCTTTCACGTTCGCCCACTTGGGCCCGCGCATGCTCCGCACCGAGACCGCCGTCATCGCCGCCGTCGCGC
Source organism: Opitutia bacterium (assembly GCA_947467625.1). Lineage (GTDB taxonomy): Bacteria > Verrucomicrobiota > Verrucomicrobiia > Opitutales > Opitutaceae > GAS368. The sequence continues at coordinate 4,482 of CANIJN010000230.1, forward strand.
TCATTCGCGCCAAGCTCGGACTGCTTTAATTGACCCGAGAGAGCCGGGCTAATCTCCAAACGCACTATCCCTTCGGCTCTTCTTTTTCACCGGTGATGCCACGCACACTCGACCGCTGCCGCTACGGCAGCTGGGGGTGGAGCGGCGCGCGCGTGTCGGGGGCGACTGGGTAGACGGCACCGTGTTTTTCGAGTGACGCGATCAGGCCGGTCATCATCCGGCGGAGTTCGGCGGGCGCGGAGGGCGCGAGATTGGTCTGCTCGAAGGGGTCGCGGCCGAGGTGGAAGAGTTGGTAGTGGGAATTCTCGGACGCGGCGGACGGGAAATAGTGGTAAACCACTTTCCACGCACCGTCACGGTAGCTCGTCCAGTAATCGCTGCGGTGCGGTGCGTGCGGATAGTGCATCAGAAACGCCTCCGCGCGCTGGGGATCGCGACCGCCGGCGAGCAGGGTATCCAGGCGAGCGCCGTCGACCGGATGGCCGCGCGGAACCGTGGTGCCGGTGACGCCGAGGATCGTGGGAAACAAATCCATCACCGCGGCCTGTTGGCTCTGGATCGCACCGGCGAGAATCGGGAGACGTGTTTGGTTCGCATTGGCGGTGGCGGGCTTGGCCCAGGCGGCGATGAAGGGCACGCGCATCCCGCCTTCGTAGTGCGAACCTTTCTTGCCACGCAGCGGGGCGGCGCAGGCGACCGCGTGTTCGTGACCGAGGGGCGCATCGGAGCCGTTGTCCCCCAGGAAAAAGATCAAGGTATTTTCGGCGACGCCGAGGGCCTCGAGATGGTCGAGGAGATCGCCGAGCGACTTGTCCATACCCTCGACGAGCGTGGCGAAGGCCTGCGCGTTGGCGGGTTTTCCGGAATTTTTGTAGTGAGCGGCGAAGCGCGGGTCCGCCTGGAACGGTGAGTGCACCGCGTAATGCGCGAGGTAAAGGTAGAATGGCTGGTTGGCCTTGGCTGCTTGGCTGACGTGCGCCTTCGCCTCAAGGGTGAGCGCCTCGGTGAGGAAGAGATCGGTGCCGTGGTATTTAGCGAGGTGCGGGACGGCGCTGGAGGCACGCTTCCCGCCATTGCCGAAATTCTCCATTGCATAGTAGCTCCCCGGCGCGCCGATGGAGGCGCCGCCGACGTTGACATCGAAGCCGAGGGTGAGCGGCTCAGCGCCGGCGCTGGCCCGGGGGCCAAAATGGCCTTTGCCCACGTGGATGGTCTTGTAACCTCCGGCTTGTAACAAACCGGCCAACGTGACGTCGCCGCGCTTGAGTCCCTGCCAGTTCCAATCCGGAGCGCCATTCGGACCGGCATTATTGGTATCCGGGTTGATCCAGTTCGTCGTGCGATGGCGCGCGGCGTTCTGGCCGGTCATAATCGCGATGCGGGTGGGCGAGCACACGCTCATCGCGCAGAATTGGTTGAAACGAATACCGCGGGCGGCGAGACGCTCCATGTTCGGCGTGCGATAAAAGTCGTTGAGCGGATAACGTTTCGCTTGGCCAGCGGCGTCCGTGAGAAACGGTAACGACGTATCCATTACGCCCATATCGTCGACGAGGATCACGACGATGTTGGGACGCGGCGCCGGAGCGGATGCGGCGCCAGCGTGGGTCACGAGGAATGCGCAGAAAATGGCAGCGAAGAGACATTTCATGGGGACAGGGGATGAGTGTGAGCGAAACCGTTGCCGACCGTGGCGGCTCGGCGCGCCGAGGCGAATCGCAAATTCACCTTTGGGCTCAAAGGCATGATCACCATGCCCACGCCAAGCTGCCAGCTCTTCGCGCGGTCCGAATGGTTGGCGCGGAAGGCCGTCTTTCCGGCGGGCCCATCGCTGCAGCCAACGACCACGGGGACGTGCGACGAATCTGCTCCGCGCTTGCATTCCGTGCAACGCCCGCGTGTTTTCTCGCGTCTCTCGCCCGTATGAATCTGCCCAACATCCTCACTCTGTCCCGCGTGCCGCTGATGTTCGCGGTCGTCGGACTGATGTATTCGGACGCGCCGTGGGCGAACAACGCGGCGTTCTGGCTGTTTATTGCGGCCGCGCTGACGGATTGGCTCGACGGTAAAATTGCGCGGGATCGCGGGATCGTGTCGGACTTCGGGCGCTTCATGGACGCCGTGATCGATAAGGTGATGGTGATCGGGCTGATGATCGCGCTGGTCAACGACAAGGCGAACTTTCTGGGGCACGATATCGTCGCGATGGTGCTCTTGCTCTGCATCCTGTGCCGCGAATTTGCGATCTCCGGGCTGCGCATGGCCTTAGCGATGCAGGGTCAGATCGTTGAAGCCGACGCGGGCGGCAAGGTGAAGACCTTTGCGCAATTGAACGCGATCGGCTGGCTGATCGGTGCGCGGATGTTGGAGCAAGGGCATCCGGGCGTCTTTACCGGCGAAGGCCAGGATTGGGTTCAAGGCGTGCGCATCATCGGAATCGGGCTCTTCGTTTTGTCAGCGGTGCTCACGATCACGTCGGGGTATGCTTATTTTCGGCGGCACGGGCACGTGTTGTTCAAATAGCCCATGCGGTTGACCCAACCGACGTGGACGCGCCGCTGGCCCTCGGCACTCGTGGTGAATCTGGCCACCCTCGGCCCGGTGGGGCGGCGTTTGCCGGCACCGGGTACGTGGGGCTCGCTGGTGGGGGTCGGTTATTTTTGGTTCGGCTTCGCGGGCTTAAGCGCGACCTGGACGGTGTTACTGAGCGCGCTGGCGGCCTACGTGGCGGTGGCGATTTGCGGAGAGGCCGAGATCCGTTTGCGCCGGCAAGATCCCGGCGACGTCGTCCTCGACGAGTGTGTAGCGATTCCGTGGTGTTTTCTGGGTTGGCCGGCATTGGTCGCGGTGGTGCCAGTGTGGGCGGCGTTGCTGGCGGGATTCGCCCTGTTTCGTTTCTTCGACATCGCCAAGCCGTGGGGGATCGCAAGCCTCCAACGGCTCCCCGGCGGTTGGGGTGTGGTGGTCGACGATCTGGCGGCGGCGCTGGCGACGTGTGCGACCCTCCATCTCGGGGTCTGGCTCTGGACGATCATCGGTCGCTAGGCTTCGGGACGGCAGACGCCCGCGGGAGGCGGGCTATTTGGCGGCGCGATTGCGGCGCAGGAGAAACTCAATCCGCATGCTGCTACTGAGACCGAGCTCATGGCCATCGGGGCCCCAGACGGTGCGGGCAGCGAGCGTGAAAAGCAGCTGCGTGCGAGCTGCGGGGTGAAGTTTCCACGGCACCACGATTTCGGGGCGGAGGGCGTAGACATGTTTGTTTTCGTCACTCACCCAACGGCTGCTCGTGACGGTCGCGGTCAGCGACGCGCGGAAGCGGGGCCATTCCCGCGCGGCTCCGGCGACGTAAATGAGGGAGTTGGCGTGCAATTGATTGCGCCCGAAGTGGGCGGACATCGGGGTGCGCTCGAGCAAATCGGCGCCGACGCTGGCGTATCCAAGAAGTTTCCACGCGGGCACGAGCGGACGCGTCGCGGCCACGTAGGGCTGGAAGTGGCGGTGGCCGTCGGTGAGGGCCTGAGGGGGCCGACTGAGGGGCGTCTGGTAGATGAAGCCTAAGCTGGCACCCGCGCCATTATTGAGCGAAGGCAGCAGGTGTTCGCACCGGGTGCCGAGGCGGATGCCGGCCAGTCCGTAGCCGGCGGCGTCGCTGATCCCATGGGTAAAATAGGTCTGGAGCTCGGCACTGCTCTCAATGTTTTCGCTGACCTTGGCCCGACCACCGAAGGGCACGCGCAAATAGTCGCGGCGGAGTAGATCGCCGAAGTGCGGCCGAACATAGAGTCGCAACGCCCCGATGCGGTCGAAGCCCGGGAGGCGGTCGGTGAGGAGATCGGGCAACTCATCGATGAACTCCGCGATATCCCAGCCCGCGGCGGGATTCACTGCAGGAGCCGCAGACGAGGACTCAGCCGCGGGCAGCGCAGCAAGGGGACCGACGCACAGTAGCGGGAGCACAACGCGACGGAACCAAGAGGGGTAACGGAGGGCCGAAAGCACAACGCGCGGGTCAGTCCAAGACGCGGAGATGTTCCACCGGCACTTTTACCAGCAGGCCTTGTCGCAGCACGTCGACCGAAAGGACGACGCCCTGCGGGTTGCTGGGGTCGTCGACGAAACCCTCGAGACCGAAGAGCGGGCCGCCGATGATTTTCACGTGTCTTCCCTTGGTGAAAAGGGGCATGACGCTCAACTCGAAGCCGGACGCGACGATCTTCTTCACGTCGGCGAGTTGACGAAGAAATCGCGGTTCGTCGGTGACGGTGATCGCGCGCGCGAGCAGTTCCTGCTGGTAGATGCGCGA
>CANIJN010000231.1 GCA_947467625.1 Opitutia bacterium
CGCTGGCGCTCGCGGCTACCGAAAAGCCCAGCGTTCACAGGACGTTGGCATTAAGCGCGGGCAGCTCCCGGTGGTCCGTGGTCGCAGGCGCCCTGGACCTGACGGAGCGGCGGATTCCCTGACGCCGTGCGGGGGCGGCTGGCAAACCGCCCCTCCGCGCAGTCCGTCAACCCACCGCGCGCGTCAGCGCTCGACGAACCACGGAGACCACGTCCCCGACTCGCTCTGACGCGGAGTCACCGGTCCTCACCGCGACAACTTCCGATATTTGATTCGGTGCGGCTGGTCCGCTTCCTTGCCCTTCCGCTTCTTAAAATCTTCGAGGTAACTCGTGTAGTTGCCCGCATACCAGTGGACGTAACTGTCTCCCTCAAACGCCATGATGTGCGTCGCCACCCGATCGAGAAACCAGCGGTCGTGGGAAATAATCACCGCGCAGCCGGCAAAGGTTTCCAACGCCTCCTCCAGCGCCCGGATCGAATTCACATCGAGGTCGTTGGTCGGCTCGTCGAGGAGCAGCAGGTTCGCGCCACTCTTCAGCACGCGCGCCAGCAGCACGCGATTGCGCTCACCGCCGGAGAGCACCCCGACTTTTTTCTGTTGGTCCGCTCCGGTGAAACCGAACTGCGCACAATACGCGCGGCTGTTCACCGAACGCGGCCCGAGCGTCAACAGCTCCTGCCCGTCGCTAATGACTTCCCAAATCGTCTTCTGGCCTTCCAAGGAATCCCGCGACTGCTCCACATAGGCAAACTTCACCGTCTCACCCACCTTGAACGTGCCCGCATCGGCTTGCTCGAGCGCGGTGATGAGCTTGAACAACGTCGTCTTGCCCGCGCCGTTGGGTCCAATGATCCCCACGATACCACCTGGCGGCAGCGCGAAGTTGAGTTTATCGAAGAGCAGTTTTTCGCCAAAAGCCTTCGCCACATTCTGCGCCTCGACCACCACGGTGCCGAGCCGCGGTCCGGCGGGAATGATAATCTCAAAAATTTTCTCCTGCTCCGCGACGTCGGCCTTGAGCATCGTCTCGTAAGCGGTGATGCGCGCCTGGCCCTTCGATTGCCGGGCCTTCGCGCCTTGCCGGATCCAGTCCAGTTCGCGCGCCATAGCTTTCTGACGCTTGCTCTCTGTGCGCTCGGCCACGACGGCGATCGCCTGCTTCTGCTCCAGCCACGAGGAGTAGTTTCCTTTAAACGGCATCCCGGACCCGTGATCGAGCTCGAGGATCCACCCCGCGACATTGTCCAAAAAATACCGATCATGCGTCACCGCGATCACCGTGCCCGCGTAACGGCTGAGATGCTGCTCGAGCCAATTCACGCTGTCGGCGTCGAGATGGTTCGTCGGTTCATCGAGCAGGAGAATGGAGGGTTTTTGCAGCAGCAGCCGCGCGAGCGCGACGCGGCGGCGCTCACCACCGGAGAGGTGATCGACGATCGCCTCGCCCGGCGGGCAACGCAGCGCATCCATCGCCATATCCACCTGCGGCGCGACATCCCACGCGCCGAGCGCGTCGATTTTTTCCTGCAACGCCGCCTGCTTGTCGGCGACCGCGTCCTTCGCTTTGTCGTCCACCGCCTCGGAAAGTTCGTCCCAACTCGCGTCGTAGGCCGCCGTGAGATCCGTGAGGTGCTTCACGCCCTCCTCGACGCACGCACGCACCGTCGCCCCGGCCGTCAGCGCCGGCTCCTGCGGGAGAAACCCCACCGTGTAACCCGGCTCGAAATGCACGCGACCGTCGATCTCGGTGTCGATCCCGGCGAGGATGCGCATGAGCGACGATTTGCCGGAGCCGTTGAGACCGAGGACGCCGATCTTCGCGCCGAAGTAGAACGACAGCGAGATGTCGCGGAGGATTTCCTTGCGCTCGATTTTCTTCGAGACGCTGAGCATGGAAAAAATGATCTTCGGAGCTTCTTCGGCTTTGGCCATGCGCGGAACAGACTAGGGTTTCGTCGCAGTTTCAAGCCGCGTGAGAAACGCCAGCGCATCCCCCGCACTCGCGCCGCACATCGATTCGCTCGGCCGCAAACTCCTGCACACCGCCGGTCGCTCCGGTTTTCCGAAAATCGCACACTTAAAATCCGGCAACAACTGCACGCACCTCACGCCCGCCGGCTTCCCCAGCGGCATCCCCGGAATCGGCGACGAGATCGACGGCGCGATGCAACACGCGCCACAGTGGGCCCGACATTCCATGGCACCGTTGGTCACGTCTTAGGGCTTCAGGCGTTTCCTCACGGCACCGCCAGCACCCACCACGCCCCCGCGCCACCTCGCCCCGCGACCAAGGTACCTCACCCTCGGGAATTTCCACGGCGGCAAAACGCGTGCGCACGGCGACGGCACGATGGGTGAGATCAGCAAGTTCAATCCCGAGAAGCTAACCCGCCAACGCCCCACACGTCGAGCACGGCAAAAATGGTGGACGCTGGCGGATTAGCACCTTTGAGCGGTATCGAAAACCACGGTGGCTGTTGAGTTGTCCTGTTCCGCAACTCATCGCGGACCTTGAACGTGCCGGCGGCGTTCAATCACTCCGGCTTCCCGACGGACTTGTAGACCGTTTCTCGCCGATCAAGAAACTCGGCCCTGATCTCACCAGTGGCAGCATCAACGCGAAAAATCACGCGGTATTTTCCAACGCGGAGTCGATAGTATCCAACCAGAGGGGGTGCCTGAGAGCACGCACGTCGCGTTTCTTGCCCGCATCGAGATCATCAAGTGCGCGACGAAGATCCTTTCTGACTCCCGGATGAAGTGCCTTGAGCGTTTCGGCGACTTGGAGGGAAACCTTCACGCTCGGATAGCTTTCAAATCGACGTAACGAACCTTGTCGGCCCGGATTTTTTCAAGGTGCGCCATAAATTCGGGATTCTGCATGAGTTCAGCCGCCTCATCGCGCCGCACATCGAAAGGAAAGTCATCTTCGTCTTCGATTTTCGCCAAGAACATGTTGAAGGCATCGCTCGGCTTTAAGCCGAGCCGCGAAAGAACGATTTCTGCCCTGCGAAGGCGGCGGGTCGGTACACGAGCGCGAAAGAGCGTAGTCGGTTCAGCCATAGTGCTCAATTACGCTCTCAAATCCTCACGGGGCAATCAGGCATCATTTCAATGCCCGTTACGAGCGATGGTGGACGCTGGCGGACTCGAACCGCCGACCCCCTGCGTGTGAAGCAGGTGCTCTAACCAACTGAGCTAAGCGTCCATCGTTTATTCTTCAATAGGCTACAGAACTCAGGGTGATCTCCAAAAAACTTTTTCTACATCCCTCTTCTCCCTATCACCGAGAAAACGAGCGAGAAACGGTCAAAGTAGGAAACCAACCGAGCACCAAACCTGCTAAGGAACCACGCGAGTCGAAGACCATACGGAAGGTTCACAATTTCCAGCAAGCAATTTTTCGTTATCCGCCTCAATAGCATCAGGGCACTGCTTCGACTGCGTACGTTCGGGCCGCAGCCTTTTCGCAGGCACTATTCTTTGGACAGTAGAAAACTATTCCAGCCGCCATTTCGCCTGTCGGAGCACGGCGAGCTTCGGCTTGGCCATGCTTTCATACCACACCGTCAGCAGCGTCCCATCGGCGAGTTCGATGGTGCTCGGATACCCAAGATCGCCATCTTTCCCGTCGGCGGAAATCACCCTTTCGTCACTCCATGTCTTACCGTGGTCGGAGCTGATTCGCGCCCGGTTTCCATACGGCGGCCGGCGATAGCCATAACTCATCAGGAGGCGGCCGTCGCGCAGCCTGAGCAGGTGCGAGGGAAAGCCATAGCAGATCGGATGGGGCGCGCTCCAGGTCCGGCCGCCATCGGTCGATTCAGTCTGCAGCGTCGCACCCTTATCCGCGTCGTTGTGATTCCGAATCTGCGCCACAATCGTGCCGTTGGCGGCTTCAACCGCGTGCAGTTCGTGATAGCTGCTGACCTTGTCGCCTTGGCGAGTGGGAATCTCAGCGAGCCATTGCCAGGTGAGACCGTCATCCGACGACACGCCGACGCCGACTTTCCGCTCCTTGGTCCACAACTGTTTTCCGGCGTAAAGCAACCGACCGTCCCGCAGTTGAATCGGCCCGTGCGGGCTGTTCACGATCGTCGGAATGCGGGGCGACCACGTCCGGCCGCCGTCCGTTGATCGGATCACCCACTCGCCGAGTTCGGCCTGGCGCTCGACGTCGCTCAATCGCGCGTGCGCGGCCTGCCACTTCGCTAGCTGCTCCGGCGGCATGCTTTTCGAGGTCCAGCCCGCGTCCTTGTGCTCCCCGAACACACGCGCCTTCTGCAAATACTCTTCATACGCGAGCGACGTAAATGTCGTGACGAGCAGCGTGCCCTTCTCCGTCTCAATCACACCGGAGTCGCGGTCATCCGTGGCGCTGTCGAACAGCACCCGCGGAAAGGTCCACGTGGCACCGTCGTCGCGCGACGTCATCGCCTGCACTTGCCCAAACGGGTCGACGTGCGCTTCACGCCCGCCAGACCACGAGACCCACAACTCGCCGTTCTGCCGGCGGGCAACCGTCGACCAGCCGTGATAATATTCCGGCTGCTGCGAGATCACTTTTGTCTCGAGAATCTTCGCTGCCGGAGGCGCGGCCCGCGCGATCCAGGGGACCGCGATGGTTGCGGTGGTGAGTTGGGCAGTTCGCACCAGAAATGAGCGCCGGGTGACCGGGCAGAAGAGGGGAGTCATCAGTGGGGAGTTAACGTGAACTTTTTTACTCACGCTGAACGACACACCGAAATCCAAAATCGGCTCACGTTTAGCATCGTCCGGAGTCAGCGAGCCCGCCCGCTAGGTGACAAGGGGAACGTTGCAGACATGACGCTCACTTACGGAGAGCGCCCCATTTGGCCTGAGGTAATATTCAAGTTTCCTGCGCCCTATTTTTTCGTCTTCACGGCCCGCTGTCGCGTGGGCACCACCGTCCGGCAAATCTCACACACCGTCCCGTCGCACGCGTGCGCCGAGCAGTGCTCGCGGCCATAAAAAATAATCCGCAGGTGCAACGCGTTCCAATGCTCGCGCGGGAATAGTTTTTTCAAGTCCGCCTCCGTCTGCTCGACGTTTTTTCCGTTCGTCAGTTTCCACCGCTGCGCGAGTCGGTGGATATGCGTATCGACCGGAAACGCCGGCACTCCGAACGCCTGCGCCATGACCACGCTCGCCGTCTTATGCCCCACACCCGGCAACTCCTCCAACGCCTCGAAACTCCGCGGCACCACACCGCCGTGCGTTTCCACGAGGATCTTCGAAAGCCCCGCAATCGCCTTCGCCTTCTGCGGAGAAAGTCCACACGGCCGGATCACGCCTTGAATCTGCGCCACCGGCACCCGCATCATTTCCTCCGGCGTGGCGCCCAGGGCCCACAAGTGCGGCGTCACGAGATTCACCCGTTTGTCCGTGCACTGCGCCGACAGCAGCACCGCCACGAGGAGTGTGTAGGCGTCGCGGTGGTCGAGCGGCACCGGCGTTTCCGGGTAAAGCTCCGCCAAGCGCCCATCGATCCACGCCGCGCGCTCCTGCTTCGTTGTCATGACCCGCAAAACAGCCCGGCTTCCGCGAACGAAACAAACCCTTAAATACCCGCCGCATCCGAAATCACGATTGCGCGACCTCCTTCTCCTCCTACGTTTCACGCTTCATTCATGTCTACCTCTGCGCCCGCCACGCTCCGCGATCTCCTCGCTCCCACCGACACCTTCGCCCGCCGCCACACGGGAGATAACGCCACGGACACCGCCGCGATGCTCGCTCTCCTCGGCCATCCGTCCGTCGACGCCGTGGTCGACGCCGCCGTCCCGCCCCACATCCGCCGCGGCGCGATGAACCTCCCCGCAGCGCTCGGCGAGAGCTCCGCCTTGGCCGAACTCCGCGCCATCGCCAGCGAGAATAAAGTCTTCCGCACCGCCATCGGCCTCGGCTACTCCGCCACGTTTACGCCCGGTGTCATTCAGCGCACCATCCTCGAAAATCCCGGCTGGTATACCGCCTACACGCCTTACCAAGCCGAGATTTCTCAGGGCCGCCTCGAGGCCATTCTGAATTTCCAAACGCTCGTCACCGATCTCACCGGACTTGAAATCGCCAATGGCTCCATGCTCGACGAAGGCACCGCCGCCGCCGAAGCCATGATGATGTGCCACCGCCTCAAGGAGGGCGCCGCCGAGACCAATAGCGCGTTCTTCGTCTCCGCCGCCTGCCACCCGCAGACCATCGACATCGTCCGCACGCGCGCCAAACCCCTCGGCATCGACGTGCTCGTCGGCGACCACCGCACCTTCACGCCAACCACCACCTGCTTCGGTGTGCTCGTCCAATATCCGGATACCACGGGTTCGATTCACGACTTCGAGAAATTCTTCGCCGCCGCCCACGCCGCGGGTGCGTTCACCATCGTCGCCACCGATCTCCTCGCGCTCACCCTCCTCCGCGCCCCCGGCGAATTCGGCGCCGATGTCGCCGTCGGCTCCGCCCAACGCTTCGGCGTCCCCCTCGGCTTCGGCGGACCTCACGCCGGCTTCCTCGCCACCAAAGACGCTTTCAAACGCCAGATGCCCGGCCGTCTCGTCGGCGTTTCCAAGGACAACGCCGGCGATCCCGCGATGCGCCTCGCCCTCGGCACGCGCGAGCAACACATCCGCCGCGATAAAGCCACGTCCAACATCTGCACCGCCCAAGTCCTCCTCGCCGTCATGGCCTCGATGTATGCCGTCTACCACGGCCCCGAGGGTCTCAGAAAAATCGCGCGCCGCGTAAAACTCCTCACCGCCCTCCTCGCCGAAGGTCTCGTGAAACTCGGTGCCAAGGTGAACGCCGAGCCCGTCTTCGACACCCTCACCGTTTCCCGTGTCGGCGCCGAGCGCGTCCACGCCGCGGCCGCCGCGAAGCAGTTCAACCTCCGCCGCATCGACGCCGCCACCGTCGGCATCTCCCTCGACGAGACTACCACACTCGAGGACCTCACCACCCTGCTCTCCTGCTTCAGCGAATCCGCGAGCGCTGACTTCTCGGCATCCACATCCACGGCCACGCTTCCCCTTGCCACCTTCGCGGTGCCCCACGCCCGCACCTCCTCTTTCCTCACTCACGCCACGTTCAACCGCTACCACACCGAGCACGAAATGCTCCGTTACATTAAGCGGCTCGAAGCGAAAGACCTGTCCCTCTGCCACTCGATGATTTCCCTCGGGTCGTGCACGATGAAACTCAACGCCACCTCGGAGATGTTCCCCGTCTCGTGGCCCGAGTTCGGCAAACTCCACCCCTTCGCCCCGTCCGAACAAACGCGTGGCTATGCGAAACTCTTCAAGGATCTGGAGACGTGGCTCAGCGAGATCACCGGCTTCGCCGCCGTCTCCCTCCAGCCCAATGCCGGCTCCCAAGGCGAATACGCCGGCCTCCTCGTCATCCGGGCGTATCACGAATCCCGCGACGAAGGTCACCGCCACATCTGCCTCATCCCCACCAGCGCCCACGGCACCAACCCCGCCAGCGCTGCCATGTGCGGCTTCAAAGTCGTCCCCGTCGCCTGCGATGCCAACGGCAACATCGACGTCGCCGATCTCACCGCGAAAGCCGCCGCCCACGCGCACAACCTCGCCGCGTTGATGGTCACCTACCCGAGCACGCATGGCGTCTTCGAATCCTCGATCAAAGACATCTGCGCCACGATCCACGCGCACGGCGGCCAGGTTTACATGGATGGTGCCAATATGAACGCTCAGGTCGGGCTCACGTCCCCCGGCCACATCGGCGCCGACGTCTGCCATCTCAATCTCCACAAGACGTTTTGTATCCCGCACGGCGGCGGCGGCCCCGGCATGGGCCCCATCGGTGTCGCCGCGCACCTCGCGCCGTTCCTCCCGTCGCATCCTGTCACGCCCGTCACGTTTGCTTCCAGCGCTCAGGCCTCAGCCCTCGGCGCTCAGCCCATCGGAGCCATCTCCGCCGCCCCCTACGGCTCCGCTAGCATCCTCGTTATCTCGTGGATGTATATCCGCATGATGGGCCCCGACGGCCTGACGGAAGCGACTAAACACGCGATCCTCAAAGCGAACTACGTCGCCAAACGCCTCGATCCCTTTTTCCCCGTCCTCTACCGCGGCAATGCCGGTCTCATCGCCCACGAGTGCATCATCGATTTCCGCGCGTGGAAAAAGCACGGCATCGAGGTCGAAGACGCCGCGAAGCGTCTCATGGATTACGGGTATCACGCGCCCACGATGAGTTTCCCCGTTCCTGGCACGCTCATGATCGAGCCCACCGAGAGCGAAGCGATGAGCGAGCTCGACCGCTTCTGCGATGCGATGATTTCGATCCACGGCGAGATGCAGGCCGTAGTCACCGGCGAGTCCGACAAAGCCAACAACCCGCTCAAGCTCGCCCCGCACACGGCGAAGGCCGTCTGTTCGGACACGTGGAATCGTCCGTACAGCCGCGATACCGCCGCCTTCCCCGACCGCTTCACGCGCGCCAGCAAATTCTGGCCCGCCGTCGGCCGCGTGGACAACGTCTACGGCGACCGCAACCTCGTCTGCAGCTGCCTCGGCATGGAAGCCTACGCGGAGCCGAAAGCGTAAAAACCCGGCTCGCTCCGCGCTCGCCGCTACGTGATGAAGCCCCCTTCCGAACGTAAAAACCTGGCTCGCTCCGCGCTCGCCGCTACGCGATGAATCCCCCTTCCGAACGTAAAACCCCGGCTCGCTCCGCGCTCGCCGCTACGTGATGAAGCCCCCTTCC
>CANIJN010000232.1 GCA_947467625.1 Opitutia bacterium
ACGTGTCTTCCCTTGGTGAAAAGGGGCATGACGCTCAACTCGAAGCCGGACGCGACGATCTTCTTCACGTCGGCGAGTTGACGAAGAAATCGCGGTTCGTCGGTGACGGTGATCGCGCGCGCGAGCAGTTCCTGCTGGTAGATGCGCGACTTCTCCTCGACCGGCACTTGGGCGAAGACGTAGCCGGGGAAGAGCGGCTTGGTGAATTTTTTCGTCTGTTGCGCGTAGTGGCGCACGCTCACCACGAGGGCGAGGTAGTGCTCAAACTTTTCCGCCGCCATGAGGGCGGCGAATTTTTTCTCGCACCGAGGTTTGGTGTGACACACCAGCCAGAAGTGATCACTCATCCGCTCAGTTTTTCAGGAGGAAACGAAGGGCGGCGTGATAACCCTCGAGGCCGAGCCCGGTGATGACCGCGATGCACGCCGGGGCGGTCAGCGATGTCTGGCGAAACTCCTCGCGCTTGTAGATATTTGAAATGTGGACCTCGATGGTCGGGAGGTGCGCGCCCAGGAGAGCATCGCGCAGGGCCACACTGGTGTGGGTGAAAGCGCCGCCGTTAATGACGAGACCATCGAATTTCGCGTCGGCCAACGCGGCGATTTTATCGATCAGAGCGCCCTCGTGGTTCGACTGGAAAAACTCGAGCTGCGCCGACGAGGCGAATTCAGCGCGCAGGGCGTCTGCGAGATCGGCGAGGGTCGCGCGGCCGTAGATCTCCGGCTCGCGTTTGCCGAGGCGGTCGAGGTTGGGGCCGTTGAGAATGGCGATGCGTTTCATGGGGCGAGTGACGGAACACACGGAAGCGGCGGAAGTGAAGATCCAACTTTTCCGCCGGAACGGGCGCCTGCCGGGAAACCTAGAACGGATTCTCCGTGCCGATGAATTCCCACGGAAGTTTGAATTTTTTCGAGAGCTCGGCGGCGAGGGCCTTTACGCCGTGGACCTCGGTGGCGTAGTGACCGCAGAGGTAGAGGTTGAGTTTTTCCTCCTGCGCGCGGTTGAAACAGTCTTCGCGTAATTCACCGGTGATCAACGTGTCGACGCCGGACGCGAGGAGTTCCGGCACGGCGCTGTAACCGCTGCCGCTGCAAAACGCGACGGCCTTGGGCGCGGCGGAACCGTATTCGATGGCGATCACCCGCGGGTAGAGGGACTCGAGTTTCCGGCGGATCGCGGCGCGGGTGAGGCGCGACTCGGCGATGTTACCGATGGCTTCGCCGTCGCGGACGAGAAACGGGCGGGACGGTTGGAGACCGAGCTGTCGGGCGAGAAGCGCGTTGTTGCCGAGCTCCGGATGGCCGTCGAGCGGGAGATGGTTGGAGTAGAGCGCGCAGTTGGCGTGCAGGAGCGTGGCCACGCGGGTGTAGGCCGGACCCGTGAGCGGGCGCGGCATGTCCCAATACATACCGTGGTGCACGATGAGAAAATCGATGCCGGCGGCCACGGCCTTTTGAAACGGGACGACTCCCGCGTCCACGGCGGCACCGATTTTTGAGACGCGGCCGTCGTTGGCGAGTTGCAGGCCGTTGAACGCGCCAGGGGCGTCTTTGTAGGCGGCGCGGCGGGTACGTTGATCGCAGTAGGTGACGAGGTCGGTGAGCGTGGGCATGGTTCAGAGGCCGAGGCGGCAGCTATGGGCGCTAAACCCTGCACCAAAACTCACGAGCCAAAAATCGCCGTCGGTGGCGGTGGGCGTCGTGGTTTTCAACGTCTCCGCGAGCACGAACAGCACCGACGGGCTGCTCATGTTTCCGTAGTCGCGGAGGACGCGAGTGCTGACGTCGAGTGCGTGCGGCGCGAGCGCCGGGGCGAGGGCGGCCAAGACATCGCGTCCACCGGGATGCGCGACGACGCGGGCGACAGGGCGCTGGCCGCGATGGGCCCACAGGTGTTCAACGGCGCTCGCGGCGAGCGTGGGGACGGAGCGGTCGAGGAGATTGCGGAGTTTGCCGTCGCGTTGTTCGAAGCGGAGCTTGTCGCGGTCTGCGGGGACGTGGAGCGTGTCGAAGTCGAAGGCGCGCAGCCCGGTCGATCCGGGCGTCGCGCGCCAGATCGTGGCGGCGGCACCGTCACTGAACAGGCACGCGCTGATGAGCACGCCGGGGTCGTCGTCGAGGTAAAACGCGGCCGAACAAACCTCGACGGCGATGCAGGCCACCGTGGCGGTCGGGTGGGCGGCGAGTACGTGGCTCGCCGCGCGAAGGGTGGGAATCGCCGCGCCGCAACCAAGGCCGACGAGGTCTTGCAGAATGGCGTTGGAGCGGAGGCCGAGCTGTTCGGCGACGTAGCTCGTCAAGCCGGGGCAGAGGTAGCCGGTACAGGTGCAGATGAGGAGCGCGTCGAGTTGCGCAGGGACGAGATGGGCGCGGGCGAGCGCAGACGTGAGGGCGGTCGCGGCCAGCTGCGGGGCAGCGGAGCGGAACGCGGCGTTGAGCTGGTCGGAGCTGAGATCGAAAACATTTTCGATGTCGGGCACGGCAAAGTGGCGCGTGGCGATGCCGTGGTCGCCGGCGAGGATGCTGTGCAAAATCAGGCGCGAGCGCTTGCTGAGGCGTTGGCGGACGGGAGAACGTTGCACGATGTCCCAGCACGCGGCTTGCGTGTAACGGGCGGGTGGAACGGCGGTGGCGAGCGCGTGAAGAAACATTTTAGTGGAGGGCCGCGTAAAGGGGAGCGAGCGGGACGAGGCGAACGCGATTCAAGGCGGAGAGCACGCGTTGGCGGGGCGGAGAGAAGAGGAACGGATGCACGGCGGCGGCAGACGCCAAGCGCAGGCGAAAACGTCGGCGCAAGGCGCGCGAGATGACTTCACACGTGTCGCTCCACGCAGCGGTGCCCCGCGCGTACGCGAGGAGCGGAGGCAGGGCGGTCTCAGCGCTTTGGAATGCCATCGCCATGCCGTTGCCGGTGAAAGGAGGAATCAGAGCGCACGTATCGCCGAGACACATACGGCCAGGCGGCGGGGCGATGACGCGGCCGTCGAAGCTGACGGCGGCGACGGCGCAGAACGAATCCGCTGCTAGTTCGCTGGTGGCAAGGCGCGCGGCGAGGCTGGTGAGGCCGGCGGCTTGGAGATAGCCGAGCAGGAGGTTGGCGCCTTTCGCACAGAGGGCACGGCGGCGGAATAGTCCGCAGACGTTCACCGAGCCGTCTTCGACGCGGGCGAGGCCGACGTAGGCGTGGTCACCGAGGTGGAGTTCGAGGTCGCGCGTGAGCGTGACGTCGCGGGCATGGATTTTCAGGCCGAGCCACAGCGAGCGGCTGCGACGTCGGCCGGTTGTGAACACCCGGCCGGGGACGGAGGCGGTGGCGGTTTCGGGGAAGCGGGTGTTGGCGAGCAAAACTCCGCCAGCGGCGGTAAATGCGGTGGCGAGGCGATGGTCGAGCGCGTGACGGCTGAGGCCGAGGGCGGACGAGGGGAGTCTTTGGATACGCGTGGGCTTGGTCGTGGCATCCGCGCCGATGAACCAAGCGACCTCGCGATGGTGCAGTGCGTCGGAAAAGTAAGGAGCGAGACCGAGTGTGGTGATGGTGGCAGCGGAGAGTCCGGTTATGAATTCCCCGCAGACGCGATGGCGCGGATAGTGGCCGGCCTCAAAAATTGTCACCGTCACGCCGGCGCGGCGGAGCGCGAGGCCGAGCGAAAGTCCGGCCAGGCCGCCGCCGATGATTTCGATGGGCCGGGGGAAGGTCATGGGCGGCGGATGGCGATCAGGCGGTAGGCGCCGAGGGCGGTCGTGGAGCAGCGGCAATCCCAGAGCGCTGGGTCGAGGCCGAGCGCACGGGGAAGTTCATCGTCGCGGAAGCCGGCGGCGATGCTCACATGGGCATCGTGGCGGGTGACGTGGTTGGCGCGCAGCAACGGGCTGAGGAGCGCGAAGAGGCGTTGCGAGCGGCGGCTGCGGGTGGGCTCACTCGCGAGAATGACTCGGGTGGTGCAAGCGAGGGTGGCACCGAGCGAGGCGAGTTCTGTTTCTGACAAATGGTGTAAAATGAGATTAGCGATCACAGCTGGGTAAGAGGCGTAGCCGGTGAAGGAGCGCAAATCTGCGGTGTGCCAGGCGCGGGCGCGCGGCCATTTTTGCGGACACGTCACGAAATCGAGTCCGTCGACCGGAATGTTTTGGGCCGAGAGGCGGCGGGCCAACTCACCGGTGCCGGCGCCGAGTTCGAGGGTGGGCTCGCCCGCGCGCACGAGCGGAGGAAGAGTGCGGGCGAACCAGCGGTGGTTGCCCATGAGGCGATTGATCACCCGCAGGTCGCGGCGACTGTGCCGGGCATCGGGGTGATCGGACGGGAGCGAGTCGAGCAGCTCGGGTTGAAGCGTGCGGAGCATAAAACGAGAGGAAGGTTGCCCGCGCGCGGCGGCCTGTCCAGAGTCCGCGCCGTTTACTTCATGAGCACGTCCAATCCCGTCGATCTGATCGCGCAAGCCGCGGAAAACTTTCCTCACCGCCCCTCGTGGGACGAATATTTCATGGCCACGGCGGTGCTCATGTCGACGCGTTCGAACTGTGAGCGCCTGCACGTCGGCTGCGTGATTGTGACGGGTGGCGCGCGCAAGCACCGACTCGTCGCCGCCGGTTACAACGGCTACCTGCCCGGCACCCCGCACGTCTCACTCTTGCGCGACGGACACGAACAGGGGACGGTGCACGCCGAGCAAAACGCCGTGGCCGATGCAGCCCGGCGGGGCAGCTCGGTCGAGGGCTGCGTGGCGTATGTGACGCACTTCCCCTGCATCAACTGCGCAAAAATCCTCGCGGCCGCGGGCATCGCTCGGGTGAAATACCGACTCGACTACAATAACGATCCGCTCGTCGCGCGGCTGCTGGCCGATGCCGGGGTCTCGATCCTCAAACTCTAACCCCGCAACTTGCTATGCGCGCAGAGCCCAACGACACGAAGGAAACCCTCGCGGGCTCGCTGCTGCTCGCGCACCCCTCGATGCGCGATCCCCATTTTCGCCACAGCGTCGTGCTCATGTCGGTGCACAATGCCGAAGGCGCGATGGGCGTGGTGCTCAACCGCCCAATGGGGAAACGCCTCGGGGAGTTCAGTGGAGATTTTGCGTTGGGGCCCTTGGCGAGTGTGCCGATGTTTTCCGGTGGGCCGGTAGAGACGGAACAGGTGGTACTCGCGGCGTGGGAATCGCGTCCGGATGGCTTCCGCCTGCATTTTGGCGTGGAGCCGGACAAGGCGGTGCAGCTTTTGGACGAGGAAGGGGCGCATGTGCGCGCGTTTGTCGGTTACTCGGGCTGGTCGGCGGGGCAGCTCGAAAACGAAATGAAGCACCACACGTGGGTGGTGGCCGATGTGCCGGAAGATCTGATGACCCAAGCACAAGACGACACGTTGTGGCGGCTCGTGCTGGGTCGCGAGGGAGCTGAATGGCGACTCTTGGCCGACGAGCCGGAAGACCCCGAGCGGAACTGAGCGGCGAGTAATGCGCGGCGCCAGCACGCCGATTCGTGCGTTTTCGGCCGGCGGGGACATTTCAGTTGACAGAGGGTAATCGGCTCTCTGTTTTCACCCGTTTTATGAAAGTTGTTTCCTCAATCAAATCCGCCAAGAAGCGTCACCCTGCCTGCCAGGTCGTCCGTCGCAAGGGCAAGATCTACGTCATCAACAAAGTCGAGCCGCGTTACAAAGCGCGCCAAGGCTAACTAACCCTCTACATCTGCGATGAAAGCCGAAGGACATCCCACTCTCAACAACGTTTGCTTCCATGACATTGGAACGGGCAAGCGCTTCCTCACGAAATCCACCATGAAGTCCGCTCGTAAAGAGTTGGTCGATGGCGTGGAGTATTTCATGGTCGCGCGTGACGTCACGATGGATTCGCACCCCGCCTACACCGGCGAGAAGCGCCTCGTCGATACGGCAGGACGCGTCGAGAAATTCACGACGAAGTTCAAGCGCGGCGCGGCGAAGAAGTAAGTCTAGCCCCCGATCGAGCGAGCCCACTCGCCCTTTTTAAAACCCTCCGGCTACGGAGGGTTTTTTGTTTTTTCGTGACGGTGCGTCCGCTTGACGCGGAGCAGTCCGGCCGGCTGCATGGCGGGCTTTCCATGAGAATTCGCGCCTTCCAGGGTCTCGTTCCCAATCCTGTGCACACGTCAGAAGTGGCCTGCGTGCCCTATGATGTCGTCAACGCCACCGAGGCCGCGGCCCTCGCAGTCGGAAAACCGCGCAGCCTGTTGCACGTCGACCGCGCGGAGATTGATCTCCCGGCCGACACCAATCCCTACAGCGACAGCGTGTACGCGAAGGCGCACGAGAACCTCGTCGCCTTGCAACACAACGGCTCGCTCGGTCGCGAGACTGGGCCGTGCCTCTATGTCTATGAGCAGCGGATGGGCACGCACCGCCAACGCGGGTTGGTCGCGGTCTGTCACGTCGAGGACTACGACGCGGAACTCATTAAGAAGCATGAGAAGACGCGGAGGGACAAAGAGGACGATCGCACCAGACTCATCGACACGCTCAGTGCGAATACAGGCCCAGTGTTTCTCACCTATCGAGACGAAGCGGGGGTCACCGCGCTCGTCAACGCCAAGGTGAAGGAGACCCCGCTCCACGATTTCACGGCACCGGATGGCATTCAGCACACCGTGTGGCGGGTGGCGGGCGGCGCCGAGTGGGTGCAGGCCTTTGGCCGCGTGCCGGTGACCTACATCGCGGACGGTCATCACCGGGCGGCGAGTGCGGCGCGCGTTGCCCGCGCACGGCGCGAGCGCAATCCGCAGCATACCGGCAGCGAGGATTACAATTGGTTCCTGTGCGTGCTCTTCCCAGCGAGCGAGCTGAAGATTCTGCCCTATAACCGCATCGTCGTAGACTTGAACGGTCTTCAGCCGGTCGAGCTGCTGGCAAAGGTGCAGACTATTTTTGGCGGGCTCACCGAGAACGCCGCGCCGACCCCCACCGCGATCGGCCACGTAAGCATGTATCTCGCGGGAAAATGGTACGGGCTGCGCTGTCCGCTCGATCCCCAGGCGGATCCGGTCGGACGGCTCGACGTGAGCGTCCTCCAAGACAGATTACTCGCGCCGATCCTCGGGATCGCAGACGTGCGGACGAGCAAGCGGATCGATTTTGTGGGCGGTATCCGCGGCACGGCAGAACTGGTGAAACGCATCGATGCCGAGGGCGGCGTCGCATTTTCGATGTTCCCCGTGACCCTAGGCCAACTGATGGATATTTCGGATGCCGGCCAGATCATGCCACCGAAGAGCACGTGGTTTGAGCCGAAGCTGCGCTCAGGATTGTTCATTCACACGTTCTGATCGAATCTCGCTCCTGCAGTTTTCAGTGCGCTGAGACTTGCGCAGCGGGAGGGAGATCGTTTGGTAACGCCATGCTTCGCCTCCCCTCTGCAGCATTCCGCGCTCTGGCCGGACGATGTTTCCTGCTAGTTTTTTCGGCGGCAGCAGCAGCAGCAGCGGGTGGGAACACGCCTTTCCCCCGACCGCTGAGCGACTATGCGACGGCCGAGGAGCCCAGCCTCTGGGCGACCTTGGTCGGGCGAGCTGCAGCCGAGCCGTTCAATATGGTGGCCTCCGCAGTCTTCTTGCTGGCGGTCGTCCACACCTTCTTGAGCGCGCAGATTCGGCACTGGGCGCACGTCGTGGAGGAGCGCCACCGCGCGCGGCTTGTGCTCAGCGCGCCGGCGGAGGATCGCAACGGCGATGGCGCGCCGGATGAGGTCAGCTTTGGCGGGCAAATCCTGCATTTCTTCGGCGAAGTAGAGGCGATTTTTGGCATCTGGGCTGTCGTGCTCGGCGCCACGGTGGTGTGGTTCAAGGGCCTCGACACGGCAATCCACTACGTCGCGGATACGGTCAACTACACCGAACCGATGTTTGTCGTAGTGATCATGGCGCTCGCCTCGACGCGGCCCGTGTTGCGACTCGCGGAGCAAGCCATGCGGACGGTCGCATCGCTCGGAGGCGGTCGTCCCGCTGCGTGGTGGCTATCGATTCTGACGGTGGCACCGCTGCTCGGTTCACTGATCACGGAACCGGCAGCAATGACAATTGCCGCGCTCCTCCTCGCGAAACAATTCTACACGTTGAATCCAAGCCTGCGGCTGAAATATGCGACGCTCGGACTGCTCTTCGTGAATATTTCCATCGGCGGCACGCTGACGCATTTTGCAGCCCCGCCGGTCCTGATGGTCGCGGCGGCGTGGGGGTGGGATCTCAAGCATATGTTCACCCACTTTGGCTGGCACGCGATCAGCGGTATCGTGCTGTCCAATACCGTCTATTTGGCCGTGTTTTGGAGAGAACTCCAGTCGCTCAAGCCGTTGGCCGTGGATCCCGGGGCCCGGACTGAAGAGCCGGTTCCGCTCTGGGTGACGGGTACGCACCTCGGGTTTCTGGCCTTTACCGTGTGGATGGCGCACTACCCGGCGCTCTTCATCGGCGGGTTCTTGTTCTACCTCGCATTTGCCCAGGCGACTGCGCACCACCAAAACAAGATTGAACTGAAGACGCCGATGTTGGTCGGGTTTTTCTTGGCCGGGCTCGTGATTCACGGCGGACTGCAAGGGTGGTGGCTTCAGCCGGTACTGGGGCGGCTCGGCGAAGTGCCGCTCTTTGCGGGCGCGACGATTCTGACCGCGTTCAACGACAACGCGCTGATCACCTATCTGGCGACGCTGGTGCCGGGCTTCAGTGAAGAGTTGAAGTTCGCAGTCGTATCGGGCGCGGTGACTGGCGGTGGTCTCACGGTCATTG
>CANIJN010000233.1 GCA_947467625.1 Opitutia bacterium
AGCGCGACTCCGGCACCGAGGACGTCGAGCCCCGGGACGAAGCGATTTTCGTAGGTGGTGAAGGCGACGCCGGTGACTTCGTCGGTTTGGCTGACCGGCACGCGATTTTGGCTCCATCCGCGGTGCGCCCCCATGGCCAACCAAAAACCAATCGAGCCAACCAATGTCAGAAGGGCTCCAGCAGCGAGGATGGAGCGGAACGCGGATTTGAGCATACGAGGAACGCGGTATTCATTTTCTTCCGCGATGCAAGAGGACCGCGAGTTACGCCGCCGAGTTTACACAATCAACATCGCGTCGCCGTAGCTGAAGAAACGGTATTCGCGGGCGATGGCGTCGGCATAGATTTCGCGCAACCAAGCGATGCCGTCGATCGATCCAGGGGCGAGGAAAGCGGCGACGAGACAGAGCAGCGTGGAGCGGGGTTGGTGGAAATTAGTGATGAGCGCATCCACGCCCTGGAACATGCGTGGTGGATAGATAAATAGGTCAGCTTCGGCGATGTGATTTTGGTTCTCGGCGTGCGGTGCGGTGTGGGTGGCAAGAAAATGTTCGATGCTGCGCACACTCGTCGTGCCGATCGCGATGCGACGGCCGGTGAAGGGCGGGAACAACGCGCGCTGCGTCGCGGCGGGGAGTTCGTACACTTCTCGATGGATGGCGTGGGCCTCAATCGTTGAGGTCGTGATCGGTTTGAAGGTGCCGAGGCCGACATGGAGGGTGATTTCAGCGGTCCGGACGTGTTGGGCGGCTAGGGTTGAGAACAGTTCCGGAGTAAAATGCAGTCCGGCGGTGGGCGCGGCGACGGCGACTTGGCGGGCTTTGTTAGCGTAGACGGTTTGGTAGCGGGCAAGGTCCTCGTCGCGGCGCGAGCTATCGGCGCGCTCAATGTAGGGCGGCAGGGGAACGTCGCCGAGCCGATTGGCGACGTGGGTGATGGGTTCATCGCCGGGCGTGGTTAGACGCACGAGGGCGGAGCCGTCCTCGTGTTTGGCTAGAATTTCCCCGACGAACGCGCCCTCGACGTGGGCAAAGGTAGCACCGATCGGAAGTTTCTTGCCGGGGCGCACCAAGCAGCGCCACACGCGTTCGCCCTCGACCGGGCGAAGCAGAAAGCACTCGACCTGCCCGCCGGTCGGTCGGCGAGCATGCAGGCGCGCAGGCAGGACGGCGGCGTTGTTGCGAAAAAGAATATCGCCCGCGCGGAGGAATTGGGGGAGGTCGGCAAACGAGTGGTGGGCCACACGATGCGCCGTCCGATCTACGACGAGGAGACGGGATTGATCGCGCCGCGCGGTGGGCGTTTGAGCGATCAGATGCGGGGGTAACGGATAGTCGAAGAGGTCAGTGGCGAGTGGTGGCACGGGAAAAGCGCGACACATGAAGCTGACTACGGCCAGCGCGGCGAGAATCTTTCCTTTGGGGGGCCAACTCGGCAGGCCGGCCTAGCGCCGTACCTCGCACGCGCCTTCTTGCGAACGGTCGGATGGTTGCGGATTGCTGCGTCGGCAACGCCGAGTTGAGCTTGCTTCCGGGGCTCTTTCAGTCGTTTCGGGGTGGGGCCGGAGAGCCGATTAAACCGGTACTGTTCGCTGAACACGCTGTCCGCTTACACCGGTTCGGCTCTTGCTGCAGCTAGAACAATGAAAAGCGCTCAACTGCTTAGCGCGCTGGACTCGTTGCCGTTTACCCCGCCGGGCACCGTAAGCGCGGAAGGCTGCCTGGCGACGCCGTCAGTTTTCCCCGTCGACCGGACGATCACATTCCTCGCGACATTCGGCCATGACGCGCAACCAGATTTCGCGCAAATCAAACAACCGCGGGAGAGCATCGCCGCGCCACGTGGCGACAACGGCGTGCTCGGCGAACGCCTCCTCGTTGAGCAAAGAGAGGGCGTGGTTCAAGCCACTCATCGCGCGTTTGAAGAGGCTTACAGCCATCGCGTAGTCCCCGAAATCGAGCGCGTGGATGGCCTGCACGGCGTGTTCCTCGCAGCGGTTGAGCGAACCAAGGAGGCCGACACCGAGAGGCTGAGGGACTTTGGCGCCGTCCATCGCGAGCGTCTCCCATGATTGGCGGAGCCCGAGCGAAATCGCCTTCGTCGCGATGAAGATGGGGTTCTGATGCACGGTGTAGACTTCGTCATCAAAACTCGCCGTATCATCATCGTCTTCATCATCGTCGTCCGAATCGGTGGAGTCGCCGTCGTCACTCCAATCATCGTGGCCCCAGCCCATTTTTTCAGCGACGGTGTCGATGCGATTGCGGTCGCCTTGCGCGGCCTCGTAGAAGGTCAGGTAACGGCGAAGCATGCCGTCCTGTTCGCGTAGGTAACGTTCCCAGTCGAATTCATTCCAAGCTAGTTCACCCCGGTCCTCGCCGTCTTGGTCCTGACTCCCGTCAGAATTGAAGTTGCTCATGCGTTGAGGCGAAACTCAGGCGGTGCGCCGGGGAAAAGCAAATGAAATTCTGATCGGAAGAGTCTGCGGGATTCTTTTGCGAATTGAATCGAGTGAGGGAGCTCCGCTAACGTTGCACTCTTTTCCCATGACCGACGTGCATCACGAGATCGTTTACTTTACCGGCCGCGTGCAAGGCGTCGGCTTTCGCTATACCACTTTGCAGATTGCCAAGGAGTTCGAGGTGGCGGGAGTCGTGCGCAATCTCGCCGATGGGCGGGTCTATTTGGAGGTGGAGGGGCGTGCGGCCGATGTGGCTGCGTTCATCAGTGGCGTCGAGGAGCGGATGCATAGTTACGTGCGCCAAACCGAGCGAACCGCCGGCACCCGCGCTCCGCAGTTCAGTGGGTTCACGATCCAATGAAGACAGTTTCGTCGGACGTGACGGCCATTGAGCTGCGAGGGTTGGTCAAGGATTTTTCGGTCGGCCTGCGCGGCGTGAAGTTGCGGGCAGTGGACGATTTCTCCCTCCGGGTGCCGGCGGGGCAGGTTTTCGGTCTGCTGGGACCGAACGGTTCGGGCAAGAGCACGACCATCAAGATTATCCTCGGCCTGCTCGAGCCGACGGCGGGACGGTGCAGCGTCTTTGGGGTGCCAAGCGCCCAGGTTGAGGCGCGCGTGGACGTGGGTTACTTGCCGGAGTCGCCTTATTTTTACCGGCATCTGTCGGGCCGAGAGTTGGTGCGTTTCTACGCGCGCATTTGCGGCCTCGGGGGCGCGACGTTGGCGCCCCGGGTGGCGGAGGTGATTGACTGGGTTGGCCTCACCGAAGCTGCGGACCGCCTCGTCGGCACCTATTCGAAAGGGATGCTGCAACGCATCGGGCTCGCCCAAGCGCTGGTGCACGATCCGCGTCTGGTCATCTTGGACGAGCCCACATCCGGGGTGGACCCGGTGGGCGCGGCCGCGATCAGCGAGTTGATTCTCCAGCTCAAGGCCCAAGGCAAGACTGTGCTCATCACCTCGCATCTCCTGACCCAGATTGAGGACATTTGTGACCGGGTCGCGATCCTCGATCGCGGTCGCCTGATCCTTGAGGGTGCGGTGTGCGACCTGGTGGGTCGAGCGGAGCGGCAGGCTTTGATCGTCGAAAAACTTTCACCGTCGGAATTGCAGGAGTTGCGCGGGTGGCTCGGGCTGCGCGGGCGCACCTTGGAGGCCGTGGCAGCGCCGCGTGCGCGGCTCGATCAAATTTTTCTGGAGCGGGTGGGGCGGGGTGAAGCGAAGAGCCCGGAGGGCGGGGGATGAGCCGGGTACATTTTTCCCTGATACGGGTTTTGCTGATCGCGCGCAACACGCTGCTCGAAGCATCGCGACAAAAATTATTTAGTTTCCTGCTGTTGTTGGCGCTCGGGCTCGTGGGGGGCGCGCAGTCGCTTCGGGAATTTAATTTTGGCGTTTCCGAGCTGAAATTCCTTGCTGACCTCGGCTACGGAGCGATGGCGTTTTTTGGAGCCGCGTTAACGATCGCAGCTACGGCGCAGTTATTCTTTAGTGAAATCGACAACCGGACCGCGCTTACCTTGCTCGCGAAACCGGTCTGGCGCGCGGAGTTTATGCTCGGAAAATACCTTGGTGTGGTGGCCGTGACGGCGGTTTTTTGCGCGCTCATTACGGGTCTACTTGTCGCGGTGTTGTGGACGCGAGAGAGCGCGCTGCTGCGGGATATTCCTGACTCGTTTGGCCAGGGGCGGACGCTGAGCATAGTGGACCTCTCGTTGGCGGGCTACCTCCAGTGGCTAAAGCTGACGGTCCTGGCGGCATTCACTCTGCTGGTAGCGAGTTTTTCTCGGACTCAGCTCTTCACGGTCGTGACGGGTTTTTTCATGCTGGTGATCTGCCATTTGCAATATCTCGCGCGGGACGCTTACGCGCAGGGCGGCTCGACGTTTGCGCAGGTGGCCGCCGGCCTCGTCGGGCTGCTGTTCCCCAATTTTCAGTTGTTCAATTTCGCCGATAACGTCGGTGCGGGCGTCCCGGTGGCGTGGGACCGGGTTGCGCTGGTCAGCGTTTACGCGCTGGGCTATGTGGCGGCCGGGTGCGGGCTCGCGGTCTTCAGTTTTCGCAAACGTGAAATCTAGGTTGCTCGCGATTTTAGTCACCCTGGGTGGCCTCGCGCTGACGGGCGCTGCACTGCGGTGGATGGAGGCGCCACTGTGGGCCGTGTTGCGCGCGGAGCAGCCGGCGCTACGACTCGATTCGGCAGCCGCGGCGGCGGGGCAGGGTGTGACGTTGGGTCTACTCGGCGGTTTTCGCGCGATCGTGGCGGATTTCACATGGTTGCGACTTCACGTTATCTGGGAGCAACGCGACCTCGCCGCTACGGATACGCTGTTGCGGTTGGTTACGACGATTGACCCGCGGCCGCTCTATTTTTGGGTGAATGGCGCGCGTATCGTGGCCTTCGATATGACGGCGTGGCGCATCGCGGAAGCAGGCGGCCACGAGGTCGTGCCGGCCGTGGAGCGGGATCGCCTTGGCGCGGAGCAGGCGCGGCTGGCGATTCGATTACTGGAGGAGGCGATGACGTTCCATCCCGGCAACGCCGCACTCTGGATCGAGCGCGCGAATATCGAGCTCAATCGTTTGTGCGACAGCGAAGCGGCGGCCGAGAGCTACCGCAAGGCGTGGGAACAACCCGGCGCACCGACCTATGCGGCGCGCTTGCATGCTGAATTGCTCCGAAGACTCGGACGCAAGGCTGAGGCGCTCGTTTGGTTGACGAGGCTACATCCTCAATTGCCGCATGAGGAGGAGGGCACCGAGCTTGTCCTCAGTCGTATCCGTGATCTGGAGCGCGAGCTTGCGGTACCGGTTATGCACACTTACCGCCCGGTGGCGGCGGTTCCGCTGGGAAAGTCCGCGCTGGAACCACGGAAGTAGATGAAGTTTTGACAGGATGTGGGGGCCCCGCCTTGTTCTCGGATCTCCCCATGACTTTGATGACTTCGGTGACGGTCGACCTCCCCTTCCTGCTGGTGGCAGTGGCCCTGCTGTGGTTTCCGCGGCATTGGCTAAGGCTAGGCTCGGTGTTCAAGCGTCGTCGGAGCGCCAGCGCCGTGCGTTCCGCGAAAGAGCCCTGGAACAAACGGGAGCAGGGCGATCCCCGGGTGAGCTTAGGCGGCGAATTCTCTAAATTCAGAAACTACGTCGATCTCCTGCGGGCGGGGGCGGGCAGCTTGGCGCTTTTTGGGGGTTTGGGGATAACCTCATGCTTGTCTGTCGACGAGGGCGCTCCGCGCAACATCGGGTATGCAGTGATCGGACTGCGTGCGCTGATTCTGCTGATCGGTTTGCTGGTGCAGACGGTGCGTTTCGAAAATAATCACCTGACGTTTTATCCACCGATCTTTTATTTAGCCGGCCTGACGATGGGATTGAGCGGCTACCGTGTCGCAGGGTTCGCGTTTGTGCTAATCTGGGCGCTGAGCCCCGTTTTCGGCGGGGCTCTCGGCTTGCTGACGATCTACGCCGCGCTCGTCGTGGGCTTTGGATACGTGTTTAATGGGGGCGTTAGTCTCTCGTCCGCGCTGGCGGGGTTTCTTTGCTTTCTGCCGGGTCTCCTGAGCATGCTGGCGAACCGGCCGTTGGTCGTGTTGAGTCGCAAGGGAAGCAAGCCCGGTACGTAGCTGTGACCGCGACGCGCGTTAAAATTTGGCTCGCGGCGACTCGCCCGCGGACGCTGCCGGCGGCGGTCGCTCCGGTGCTCGTGGGAACCGCGGCCGCGTGGCGGGAGGGGAAAGGTGACGGCGCGGCGGCAGGTCTCTGTTTGGTTTTCGCGGTGCTGGTGCAAATTGGCACGAATTTCGCAAATGACTATTACGATTTTATAAAGGGAGCGGATACCGCGACGCGGGTTGGTCCCAAGCGGGCGGTGGCATCGGGACTGATTGCGCCGACGACGATGAAGGGAGCCCTGTGGCTGGTGTTTGCCGCTGCGTTTCTGAGCGGGCTCGGACTCATCGCGTGGGGCGGGCCTTGGCTACTGGTGGTCGGAGTGGCGAGTATTCTCTGTGGTTTCGCCTACACGGGCGGCCCTTTTCCGCTAGGATACCACGGCCTCGGCGATGTATTCGTCTTTGTCTTCTTCGGTCTCGTGGCCGTGTGCACAACCTGCTTCGTGCAGGCAGGGATGGTGACGCCCGCGGCTTGGTTGGCGGCGGTGCCGATCGGACTGCTCACGGCCAATATTCTGGTCGTAAACAATTATCGCGATGTCGACACCGATGCCGTCGCTGGGAAGCGGACCTTGGTTGTGCGCTTTGGCCGTGGTTTCGCGCGCGCTCAATATGGCTTGTCGCTGGTGATCGCGTTGCTGGTGCCGCTGATTTTTTTCGCCTACGACCGTCGCCTGTGGTCACTGTTGCCGCTCGGCGTGGTGCCGATGGCTTGCTCGCACTTCCAGCGACTGAGTGAAAAAAAATCACCCAGCGAGCTCATCGCTCTGCTGGGTGATACCGGAAAACTGCTGTCGCTTTACGCGTTGCTCTTGGCTGCCGGTCTCGGGTTGGGCCGCGGCGTTTAGAGGTGGGCAGCGACTTTCGCTTTGATGGCCGCTTTCGGCATCATGCCCACGAGGGTCTCGGCGGCTTGGCCACCTTTGAAGAGGATCATCGTCGGGATGGCCCGGACTCCATACTCGACGGCGACCGCTTCGTTCTCGTCGATATTAACCTTCACAATTTTCAACTTGCCGTCGAGTTCGGTGGCAAGCTCCTCGAGGATCGGGGCGATCGCCTTGCACGGGCCGCACCACGGCGCCCAGAAATCAACGAGCACAGGCGTCGTCGCGGACGTAATCGTCGGCTTGAATGTATCGGTGGTCAGGTTGGCGATTTTTTCGGACATAAAAATTAGAGATTGAGAAAGAGGAGAGCGGTAAAGAGTAAAGATGCAACAGCGGCGACTCCGGCCAGACCGACGATCCAGGACGGGACCGAGGTGTCGGTGGCGGACTTGATGTCATCCTCTGGACGTTGGCAACAGGCGTTCGAGGATGGCATAGGGACTAACGAGGCGTCGACTTGTGCAAGATTTCGGCGAGCTCATCGGGCTCCACTTGGTGGAGCTGCTTCTTGCGGGACTTCAGTTCCTCAAACGTCTTCATGGCGGTCTCCGTCATGCGCCCGTGCGTTTCATCGGAGCCACCAAAAATGGCGAATTGTTCACCGGTGGTGATGCGTTTATGGCCGTCCTCGTTGTCGAGACCGACACCCAGCAGGGCCGCACGGGGAGCAGGCTTCTTTTTCTTTTTACTCACGCAGTCACGGTGTGGTCACTCGCCACGGTTTCAAGCGGGTTTTCCTCGACGGCTTCAACCATGATGTCGGCGAAGGGTTCGTGTTGGCGAATGCGGAGTTTTTTCAGGCGGGTGAGCTCGAGCATGGCGAGGAAAGTGGCCACGAGTCGGCGTAGCGTGGCGCCCTCAGGGAAGAGGTGGGAGAAGACAAAATTCTTTTCGGTGCGTGTGCGGTTGAGCAGCCATTCCATCTGGTCGCTGACGGTCGTTTGTTCGTCGTGGATTTCTCCTACGACAAGTTTTTCCGCGAGGCGGCGGAGGACCATATTAAAGGCGTTCCACAGCTCGATGCGGTCCACGCCCTTCAAGGGACGCTCGCTGTCGGCCAGCGAAAGATCGGACAGGAAACGCTCCATGAGATTCTGGCGGGTGACGGCGAGATCGTTGAGCTGGGCGGCGGCTTCCTTGAATTTTTTGTATTGGAGGAGCTGGTGGACCAATTCCCAGCGCGGATCCATTTCATCTTCGACGAGATTGGGGTCGATGGCGTGCTGGCCCTTGGGCAGGAGCAGGCGGCTCTTAATTTCCATCAGCGTCGCGGCCATGACAAAAAACTCACCGGCGACATCGAGGTCAAGTTGCTGCATGCCCTTGAGTGCGTCGATGTATTGCCGGGTGACGGACTCGATCGGAATGTCGTAGATATCCAATTCGTTCTTCCGGATGAGAAAAAGCAGCAGATCGAGCGGGCCTTCGAAGACCTGAAGTTTGATGCGATAGTCGGAGTCGGGAACCACGGTTGGGGGATGGTTGCGCCGAGCGGAGGAGCGGCAAGGGGAAAAACGATTGTCGTCCGCGTGACTGCGTGGCCGGCCAATCTGCGTCAATCGTACCGCTACCGCGCAGGGCTGGGGCGCGCGGATTCACTCCGGCTGTTGTGATGGCGCCAGAACCAGCGCGCCATGGCGGGCAGAAGAATAATCGCGGCGAACATGTTCACCAAAAACATGAAGGTGAGGA
This sequence comes from Opitutia bacterium, assembly GCA_947467625.1. Classification (GTDB taxonomy): domain Bacteria; phylum Verrucomicrobiota; class Verrucomicrobiia; order Opitutales; family Opitutaceae; genus GAS368. The sequence goes on from CANIJN010000233.1 coordinate 8,719, forward strand.
GCAGGCCCATGTCGGCTTGGA
>CANIJN010000234.1 GCA_947467625.1 Opitutia bacterium
GTGGTGGCGCCGAAGAAATTTTTGAAGTCGCGGCGAAACGCGCCGACGGAAAACAAGCCGACGCGCTCGAAGTAATACTCGAGGGTGACTTTGCTGGTACGGGCGCTCCACGCCTTGATCGCGGCGTTGTTGACGACGATGCGATTGGTCGTGCTCGGGGGTGATTCGACATCGGGCAGGGTGACGCCGCCGGAGTATTGGTTGAAATTCGGGCGGCCCACGGACTCGTAGAAGGCGGCGCGGGCGATGAGATTTTCGCGGAGATTGAAACTGGCGTTCACGCTCGGGAAGAGGCGCAGGTATTCCTTCTCGGCACTGGCGGCCCGGTCGAGGAGGGTGAGCTGCGAGACGGCGAGCGCGTTGGTCGTGGGGAAAATGAGCGCGGGGGTGCGGCGGTTGGGGTCGGCGGGAGTGGGACTGGCAATGGTGATGACCTTGCCGGCGGCGTCGCGCTGGTAGTTACGCGTGGGATCGTTGAGCGGACCGCGGGCGGTGATGTTGGTCTGCTCGGCGCGGAGGCCGCCGACGAGTTTCAGGCGGCGGTCGAAGAAGGCGGCGTCACCGCGGAGGAAGGCGGAAGAGATCAGTTCCTCGGAGAGCTTGGAGGCGTTGACCTCGGCGCGGTATTTCGCGTTGGCGTCGGAGGTGAACCACTCGGGCCGGGCGCGGTAAACATCCAGCACGGTTTCATTGCTCGCCCATTGCACGCGGGGAATGCCGAAGAGGCCGGCGCGTTGGTAGTAGAACTGATCGTAAACGCCGGCGGCCCCGTCGTCGCTGCCGATCGGCGTGGTTGAGGCGCGGCCATCGGGGCCGACGAAGTTGAGCGCGATGTTTTCGGTGCGGTTGTCGGTGCGCGACTGGCGGAAATCGAGCCCGGCCTTCAACGTGAGCGGAAAGCGTAGGTCGAGATCGCGGCGGATATTGGCGAAGGCGGTGCGGTGCACGTTGCGCGAGCGTTGCGGGCTACCCGAGGCGGTGCTCAGCGCGTAGGTAGCAATGTTATACGGATCGACGGGGGCGCCGGTGGTGCCGTCGGTGACGGTGATGAGGCCGGGGCGCAGATAGAAATTATCGGCGAACGAGACGGTGACCCCCGTGCGGCGCGCGAGCGTGCCGGCGAAGCGACCCTTGTCCACGTTGCGGAATGTATTCTCAGCGTGGGAGGAGCCGAGTCCGGTCTCGGCCTTCCAGACCGGGCCGTCGTGCCGCCAAGAGAGCGTGGGCATGAAGGTGCGGCTGTAGCGGTGGTTGCCGTTATTCGCGATCCGGATCTCGCCGGCCCCAGCTACTCCGCGCGTGAAGGTCGGCGAGAAGTCGCCCAGCCGCGTGCTGCCGACGGTGAATGTGATGGCGCGCTGGTTATAGTCGGTGTGGAAGGTGCCGTATTGAAAAGAAAATGACAGCCGGTCGGTGGGGCTGAGCATATAGTCCGCGCTGGTGGCGAAGGAGGAGCGGTCGGCGATCTTGGACTCGATCCGGACGAGGAAGTCGGAGAGGTAGGGGCGATCGGGCGTGGTGTCGGGGAGGGTGGTACCGTTGGTGGCCGCGCCGGCGCCGCGCCAGGTGTTTTGCAGGAGGGGGCCCTCGACGTATTGCGTGGATCCGCCGGCGGAGACGGTGAAGCCGAAGCGTTTGTTCACGGGCACCACCCAGGAAAATTCGAAGCCCGGGCGGACTTTCCACGTGGGGGTGCGGGCCGGGCCGGGCGTGCGACCCTCAATGGTGCTGTCGCGCGCAGCGAGGTAGACGCTGCCGTTGAAAATCGGCTTGGAGCGTTCGAAGGCGCTGCGGGGAACGAGATTGACGGAGCCGGCGAGAGCGGAGCCGGGGGACTCGGGGGTCGGCGAGTAGACGGCCTCGATACGCGAGACGTTGTTGATGGAAACGGCGTTGAGCTCGACGTTGCGGCCGGTGCCGGAGGTCTCCGAAGTCGCGAGACTGAAACCGCCGATGGTGACGGGCACGTAGGACGACGGCACGCCATTCATGGAGATTTCGCGCGGGTCGCCGCCGCGGTAATCCATGGTGATGCCCGGAAGCATTTTGAGGAATTCGCCGATGTTGCCGTCGGGCACGACGCCGAATTCGTCGGCAGAAACCACGTTGACGATGTTGGCGGCGAAGCGCTGTTCGTTGATGGCGATGGCGGCCCCGTCCATCTCGCGTGAGGCGGAGGTGACGAAGGACTCGAGTTTTACGACCTCGCCCGGGCGGCCGCGGCGGGAGGCGCTGCTGAGTTCGAAGTCGCGCACGAGCGTCTGGCCGGCGGCGAGGGTGAGCGGCGCGCGGAGCGGATCGAGGCCGGTGAAAAAGATTTCGAGGATGACCTCGCCGGCGGGCAGGGAGGAAAGGCGGAAGGTGCCCGTCTCGTCGGTGGGGGCGACGAGGTTGGTGCCGCGGACGGTGACGCGGGCGTTGTTCACGTATTGGCCGGTATCGGTGTTTTGGACACGGCCGGTGATGGAGCCGATGGTGGGCGCGGTGGCGGTGGAGGAGGTGGCGCTTGTTTGGGCCGAGAGCGAAGGGAGTGCGGCGATGGTGGCGAGCGCGAGGATGGCGATACCGCTGAGCGAGGTCAGGGGTGTGAAGATGGCGAATTTCATGGCGGAGTTGGAATGCAGGCTTCGGGGAAAGTGCAGCGACGAGGGCGAGGAAAGATCGGCGCGCAAGGGCGCGGCGCAGTCAAGCCGCCTGCTCATACCAACGTCATTTGAGTTTTTGACTTCTGGTAGCTGCGAGCGTGAGCGAGTGGTGTTTCGACTATCGTCCAAATATCACGAGACGTGGGTATCGCGGGGCTACGGCCGCAGATCGCGGATGCCGTTTTTCAAGGCCATGAGTTGTTGCACCTCGGCGGCGGTGAGCGCGCGGTCGAAGACGGCGAGATCGTCGAGGTGGCCGACGTAGGCGGCGCCGAGGACAAGGTTGGCGGCGTCGGGCGCCCACGCGAACGTGAGGTCCCAGTTTTCGATGGCACCCTGGAGTTTCCCGTTGAGCCAGAGGCGGCCGGTGGGTTTCGTGGATTTGTCGTTGATTTTATCGAGCGTGAAGACGGCGTGGGTCCACGCGTCGCGGGAGAATGGTGCGCGGGCGACCTGGACCATCGGGCGTTGCTCGAAGGGCAGCGCGCCCCAGCCGACGTTCTGCGGATCCCAAATGTTCTGGAGCGGGCGGATGGCGAAGCGGAAGAAGCGCGGCGTCTCGTCCTTCGACCATTCGAGGAAGATGAAGCCCTTCTTGCCGTCGTCGCCGACGATCTGCACGGGGTCGCAGTAGCCGGGTTCGAGATCCTTTTCGGGATCGAGGCGGAGCCAAACGGAGACGGTGGCGGACCACGACTGGCTGTTGTAGCCGAGTGTGCCCCCGTCCTTAAAGAGCGGGCGGGTGTTGCCCTTCTTCGGAAAATGCAGCGCGCCGCCAAAGCGGCCGGCGCCGGGGGCGAGCGTGAGTTCGTCGTTGAGCGCGGCGGGCACGAGGCCCGTCTTGGTGCGGATGTAGGCGGTTTTTTCGCCGCGCGAGAAATCGGCGTCGAGGCCGGTATCGAACGACGCGTGGAAGCTGAGCGCGCGCGCGAGGGCGGTGTGGGTCTGAGCGGGTGCAGGTTGCGCGAAGGCGGCGGCGAACGTGGTTGCGCAAAGGATACCGAGGAGGTGCGGGTTCATGGGAGTGAACGGGATATCTTACGCCCTCAGCGCTTCGGCGCGGTGAGGACCGCGATGAGGTAGTCTTGCGTGGTGGCGTGTTTCACGCCGGGGGCGCCGGGGTAGACGAGTTCGCAGGCGACGCCGTTGGCGCGGCAGTGCTCCTGGAGCTTTACGCCGAAGTTCGACGTGTGCGTCGGGTCTTTGGCTGGTTGCCCGAGCGCGGGGGCGACGGTGTAGAAAAGATGGACCGGCGGATCGTCGCGGGTGACGAGGGCGTAGGGGGAATACTCGGCGATCCACGGAAGGATGGTGCTGCGCTGCGCGAGGAAGTTGTCGAATTTTCCGAGGGCGAAGGCGTGGCCGCCGTAGGTGCTGTTCGGCGTCCACTCCTTCATCTGTTGCGGGTCGAGCGTGGTTTGGGCGCCGGTGACGGCGGCGGCGAGGAGGCGGGTGGATTCGCGCGCGATGGGATCGCTGCTCGTGGGATCGGCGAGGTCGGGGTGGAACGCGAGCCAGAGCGAGGTGCAGGCGCCGGCGGAGCCGCCGCTGGCGGCAATGCGCGTCTTGTCGAGGTTCCAAGCGGCGGCCTGGCTGCGGATGAACTGGAGCGCACGCGCGGCGTCGTGGAGCGGACCCTTCACGGGAGGCGAGACATTGTCGGCGGTGGCCTCGGCGATGAAACGATACTCGACCGACGCGACCGAGATGCCGCGCTTGAGCATTTCCGGCAGCATCGCCGAGAGGCCGCTGAGACGTCCGCCGCCCTGCCAACCGCCGCCGTGGATGAAGAGGAGCAGCGGCGTGGGGGTGGCGGACTCGGCTTTCCAGAAATGGATGAGCTGCTTGGGGTGCGGGCCGTAGGCGACGTCGAAGTGGGTGGGGTTGGGCAGCGGTGGCGTGGCGAGTTCGCGCTGCGCCTCGTCGGCCGGGATGTCGCGCACATAGATGGCGCGCCAGCGAATCTCGCCGCCGTGCGTCTGGAGCATGAACGGCCCGCGCGCGGGGAATGGTTTTCCTTTCTCCCAATAGTTCTCCATCGGTGCGCCCTCGACGACGAGGCGGGTGTTGAGCGTGACCCACACGCGTGCACCGATTTGGCGGATACGCACGGTGTTCCATTGGCCGAACGGTTTGTCGGCGGCCATGATCGGATCGCGGCCGAGGGTTTGGGGCGTGTTGTTGAAGAGCCCGCCGGAGCCGAGGTGCGGACGGCGATCGGGTTTCTTCGGATCGAAGACTTGGTTAAGGTCCCAAATCTGCACCTGTGGATTGCCGCGGAGGTAAATGCCGCTGTCGGCTTTCGCGACCGTCTTGTATTCGATCAGCAGCTCGTAGTCGCCGAACGCTTCGTCGGTGGTGGCGTAGGGGCCGGTGCCGGGGTTGACGAGCTCGCCCTGCTCAACGCGCCAGTGTTGGGCGAACTCGGTGCGCATCTGGGCGAGCTTGGCGTCGCGTTTTTCGCCGGTGAGTTTGGCGGTGTCGTGGGGGTTGAGGCCGTGCCAGCCGGTGAGGTCCTGGCCGTTGAAGAGGGCGCGGAAACCCGCGGGTGGCTTGGGCTCGGCGGCGCGGAGCATGGTGAACGTGGCGATAGCGACGATGGCGAGGATGAGCCGCGTGACGAGGCGGAGCGCGGAGGGAGACGAGGGAACGGCGAGGTGCATGGAGTGTGAGATCGGGGATGCGTTTGAGCGCAAAGGCGCAGGGAGAAACGGGGCGGGGTGGATTCGCACGCAAGGGCGCGATGCAGTCAAGCGAGTGGGAGGTGTCGGACGGCGTCGATTTGCGCGGAGTAATGCGAACGGGGTCGGGGCCTCAAGTCTGTGGCAATTTCCCGCAATCTTGTTCGTTGACCACTTCAGGTTAGCGGCTGACCCGTTGGCTCGGTGCCCTAAAGCCCCGTCCGACTTTTCGGCGTTACGCACCCACAAGCTAAAGGGGAAACTGGCGAAATCGTGGGCCTTTTCCGCCGGATACAATCTGCGTATCGTGTTTCAGTTTGTTCGGCATGGAGCACAAGAGGCCATCTTGCTCGAAGCGGTGGGTACCCACGACGAAGTGTATGAAAGCTCCCAACCGCACCTCGAGTTCCCCGTCAGGGAATGCACTCGCGGCTGGCGCCAAGGACCACGGGAGCAGTCGGGCCGCCGTAAGGACGCGCGGCAACGGGGTGCGATTTCGCGTGAAAGGCGCGAGCGAACGGCTGAAGGAAGACAGGGAACGCGCTCACCGCCTGACCCCAAACCCCAAAGCCAGACCCCATCCGATTTACTTTAATTGCCCGACCAGGGTCGCCTGCGCCCGCCGCCTATGGCTCAATCAACCACCTTGCCAGTGCCGTCCAAAACGGAGTCGGAGTTCAACCTTTCGAATTTGCACGCCGGAGTAGAATTAATTTCAATCAGGTCATTAAAGCCGAACAAAATGAAATGCTGCCGGCCGACGACCCAATCTTGGGCGTATTTGCATATTTGGACGTAGTGCTGATTGGCGTATTCAAACAATTTCCACCCGAAGATGAGAATCATCGAATCAAAATCGCCGCAGTCACCATTGCAGGAGCATTCGATCTAAAAAATCCGCACTCACTCTGCAGTAGGCTGGAGCACTTTGACCTATTCTTCGCGGACGACAGGGCCGATGCACTTGCCAGAGCCTATTTTCTTCAAAAGTCAGGTGCCTCGCCACTTGATGCATTACATGGTGACTACACGCCGTCGTGGGCGTTAGTTGCCCTTGTCTCGGAAGCAGAAATTGAGACGCGTGAAGACGCTTGGGGCGGTGCACTTCAGAAAATTCGCTACTACGCCCGCACAGGCGACAAAATAGCCTGTTTTTCAACTCCTTCGCAAAGAGGGTTAATGCTGCTTCGTAATGGGCACCGAGCTCACGAAGTAATAACGATGTGCATTACCCGCGTCAGAGAAGATACCGATTGGATTGAGTTGAAGAAAAAATACGACCAGCTTGGAGGCCTAAAAGGGCTATTGGCGGGCCATTTCTCTTGCCCGGTATTTGCAATCACTCCCAGCTTCAAATAACGCTGAATTTTCTCGTTGGGTTTCGCTCGGCGGCGCTTGTCGGTCTTGTTTGGAGGTGGGTCGTTCAACCAACAAAAAGTAGGCTGAATTCGAGCGGAACTGACTCACAAAAAACGATACCGCCAGTCATGGTACCTAAGCTTCGCCAATTCCGGAGCTGAATAATGGCGCCCGAAACGTCTTGGTAGACATCTCCGGTCTGGACAAAATTCCCCACCTATCGGCCACGCGTGTCAGGGTCTAATGCCGCGGGGAGCGGGAATGTCGTCCTCCGCAGTTCGTCTGAATGTAACCGTTGAAATCACGAATCAGTTGAACTAGTAATTGACTTTTTTAACTATAAAATAATTATGCCGTTATGACAACCGAAACTGTTCTTAAAAAGGCGATGGAAGAAATTCAAGCTGCGTCCATTCATTCGAATGTATCTGAAATCGAGCGGCTGTCCCGAATTGCCAAGCGGGTGAAGGAAATAGAACTGCACGTGAATTCCCTGTCTGCAGAGCTGTCGGATCTTGATGCGGCAATTAGCGGCGGAACGTCCAGCGGAGTATCCTCCCGCCCCCCCCTTACTCCGCTTGGCAATCTTCCGGCACTCAGTCCAAAAGGAGAAATTGAAATCACCGTTGATTGGGCTGCTTGCGGCGTCGTGCGCCCAAAGGCACTGGTCTCCGAGCGCAAAGCATCTGAGACCCTGGTTGCATTCATCACAGAACTCGGTGCTGCTTTAGGTTCGGATGCACTCCGTCGACTTACTCGCCTGCAAGTGAATCGAGGTCCTTTGCTGTCGGAAAATCCTTCGGTCGATTTCGTGAATGCAAAACGCGGTGTCAAGTATGCCCACCATCCGATTCCCGGAACACCGTTTCACGTGATAACGCATTCCAGCACGGACGAGAAAATCGATGCCATACGCCAATCCTGGCGCACACTGGGGCTGCCACCAGGTGGATTGTCAGTGAACCGGGCCACGTAAGCGTCTGCCGTTCCCTCATGAGCTACTTTCTTCCAATAGACAAAGAGGAGCAGTTGGTTGTGGTCCTAGCGCTCTACATTTTGGAGCGTCTCGGTGTTCGAAGCCCCAAAAAAATACAAGTGCTCCGGTTTATCAAAGCACGCCAACTGATTACGTTTTACGATGATGACTCGGCACTTCGTTCGACCGGTGAGGAAAAATGGATGAACGATTTTGCGTGGGCGAGAGAGGACGCGAAGCAAAAAGGCTTACTGCAAATGCCAGAGGTCGGAATCTGGAGAATTACCGAGACCGGCAAATCATGGCTCGTGGAGCGAGCGAAACGATGGTCAGAACTTTACGAAAAAAATTCTTCGTCGAGCATAGATTTTCTCACTCGGTGTCGCCGGGTAAACAAAATGACTTTCACTCACATGATTCTAATCGGGCGAGGTATTGATGTGGGAAAAATGCCTACGACGCTGCCGGACCCCCAGAAGTTCGCAGCGGCGCCCTCGGAGCCGTATGCGGCGCAGTCGGCGAATAATTGAACGCCCGGACCAGCCGAACGGGGTCTGGCTTTGGGGTTTGGGGTCGATGCGAGCGGCGAGGCACAGCCACGTCGGGCGTGCGTTGTCAGGCAGTGGCACGCCCGGGGCGTGGACGGAGCGAGAAGTTATTCCGTGGATGAAGGGTGGTGTAGTTGGAGGACGGCGTCGATTTGCGCGGAGCGGCGGGCGTGGTCGGCGGTCGCGGCGGGTGAGGCGAGGTCGATGTCGAAGGTGGGGATCATCGCTTGCATGCGGGCGTGGCCGTCGTCCGTGCGCAGGCTGTCGGGGAAACAGGTTTGGATGATTTGCAGCGCGATGTGAGCGGAGACGGACGCGCCGGGGGACGCGCCGAGGAGGGCGCCGAGCGTGCCATCTGGGGCGGTGACGACTTCGGTGCCGAAGGAGAGGCGGCCGGCGTCGGATTTTTTCAGCGCTTGCACGCGGATGCCGGCGTCGACGAGACGCCAGTCGGCGGAGTCGGCTTCGGGGTAGAAGACGCGGA
>CANIJN010000235.1 GCA_947467625.1 Opitutia bacterium
CGCACGACGCCGCGCCCGGTTCAGAATTTCCCCTTTACTCCGATCGTCCAGAGCGAGCCGAAGTCGGCGGCGCTTTGACGGAGGTGGGCGACGGCGGGCGTGGCCGGACCGTAGATCTCCAGTTCGTCCGTCACGTGGAAGAGATTGCGCAGGTTGGCGAAGACCGTGAACCGACGGGTGACATGGTATTCCGCGATCACGTCGGTCACGAGCCGGGTGGCGCCCCAGTTGTAGGTCGAGGATTGGATGCTGTTGCCCGTCGCGACGGCAGCGCGGCGCGCGTGGCCGCGGTAATTCCAGTTTACGTGGAGCGTCACGCGCTCGCGCGAGAGGCTCGCGCCCCAGCTGCCGCTCTTGGGCACGTAGCCGGCGAAGTTGGCGTTGGTGTCGCCGAGCGCACGCTGCACGCTGAGGTTGCCGAAGACCTGCACGCCGCGCGCCCACGGCGGCAGGAACGTGAGCGCCTGTTTGTAGTTCAGCGTAACGCCTTCCATGCGCACGGTGCCCGGGAGGTTGTATTGGGTGGCGACGTCGAAATCGCCGTAGGTCGCCTCGTCGAGACCGTAGAGGGCAAGAAACTCCGGGGTGGCGCGGAAGAGGGTGTTGCCAAAAAAATTCTCGATCTCGCGGCGGAAGGCGCCGGCGGAAAGCTGGCCGAGGCCGGCGAAATAATACTCGAGCCGCGCGCTCACGGTGCGCGCGTTCCACGCCTTGATGCCGACGTTGTTGACCGCGATGCGATTGGCAGGCGACGGCGGCGCCTCGGGATCGGGGAGTGTGATACCGCCGGAATATTGGATAAAATCGGGCCGCCCGACCGAGGGATAGGCGGCGGCACGCAAGATGAGATCGTCGCGGAGATTGTAGCTGGCGTTGAGGCTGGGGAAGAGCCGGAGATATTCCTTTTCCGCCAGGCCGCCGCGGTCGAGGTAGGTAAGCTTTGAAATTTCGAAGGCGTCGCTGGTGATCAGGAGCGGGCGGCCATTGGCACCGAGGATCGGTTCGCCGCGGGTGTTGCGCTGGAAATTGCGCGAGGGATCGGTGAGCGGGCCGGCGGCAGCGATGTTGGTCTGTTCGGCGCGCAGGCCGGTGACGAGCTTGAGCCGGTTTTGGAGCAGCGAGAGATCGGCGCGCAGGTAGGCGGAAGCGATGAGTTCGTCGGCCGTGTTGGAGAGGCCGACACCGGAGCGGTAGCGGGCATTGGCGGTGGGCGCGCCGAATTGCGCGGGGCTGGCGCGGAGTTGTTCGTAGAGGAGTCCGTTCGAGAGCGCGGGCACGCGGGGAAAACCGTTGACGCGCCGGCGTGAATCGAAGTCCGGGCGCACAAACTGCACCGCCGCATCGTCGCCTGCGGTCGGCGTGGTGCTCGCGACACCGTCGCGACCGATCGCGGTGTAGTTGTCGGTGAAGCCGCGGGTGTCGCGCCGCGCGTCGCGCACATCGAGGCCGGCCTTGAGCGTGAGCGGCACCACGGCCGTAAAGTCGCGCCGGATGTTGGCGTAGGCGCTGCGGCGCGTGTCGTCGCTCGCGCGCATCGAGCCGACCGCGGCCGTGACGGCGTAGCTGTTGATCGAAAAGGGATCGACCGGCGCACCGGTTGTGCCGTCGGTGACAATGATTTCGCGGGGCCGCCAAAATCCCGCGTCGAGGAGCGAGACGGTCACGCCCGTGCGGCGCATAGTGGTGGAGGCGAAGAGACCGCCTTCGACACTGCGCGTGCGATTGCGCGAGCGCGCGAGGCCGAGGCCGGCGTCGGCCTTCCACCACGGGCCATCGTGACGCCAGGTGAGCGAGGGAAGGTAGCTCCAGTTTTCGCGCAGGCTGCGCGTGGAGACGACCTGCAGCGTGCCCGCGCCGGCCGCGCCGCGGGTATTCGCGAGGGAAAACTGCCCGGGGAGCACGCGGGCGACGTCGAATGTGAGGGCCGCGGTGTCGAGCACGACGTCGAAGGTGGAGTATTGCACACCGAGGGAAACGCGGTCGCGGGGGCCGAGTTTCCAGTCGAGCGAGACGGCCAGCGAGTCGCGTGTCGTTTCGCGGCCGGTCGCCTGCACGACGAGGCCGGAGAGGTAGGGTTGATCCGGAGTCGTGTGCGGGAAGGCGGCGCCGTTGGTCGCGGTGTTGGCGCCGCGCCAAACATTCTGGATCACCGGGGTGTCGGTCATACGCGTCGAGTGGCCGCCCGAGACGGTGAAGCCCCAAGTTTTACTCATCGGTGCGATCCAGGAGAAGTCCACGCCGGGATAGAAGCGTTGGAATGCCGATTTTTCGGGCAGCTCGCGACCGTTGTTCAGCATCGAGAAATACGTGCTGGCGTTGAACGACGGCCGCGCGCGCTCGAACGCGGAGCGCGGCACGAGATTGACGGAGCCCGCGAGCGCCGCGCCCTCGGTGTCGGGCGTGGGCGAAAACGAAACCTCGATGCGCGAGACGTTGCTCGTCGTGAAGACATCCATCGAGTTGCTGCGCCCGGTGCCGCCGTCGCCTCCGCTACCGATGGGGCTCGCGACGCTGAAGCCGTTGATCGAGATCGGCACGTAGGCGGAGGGGACGCCGTTGAGTGAGACCTCGCGCGCGCTGTTCACACTTACGCCAGGGAGGAACTTGATGAACTCGGCGACATTTCCGTCGGGCACGTCGCCAAACTCGTCGGTCGAGACCACGCTGCGGAGGTTGGGCGCGAAGCGCTGCTCGTTGATCGCGATGGCGGTGCCGCTCATCTCGCGCGAATCGCCGACCACAAAGGCGTTCAGCTTCACCGGTGCGCCGGGAGTTCCGGACTCCGCGGCGCGCGTGAGCGAGACGAGCGGGATGTCGATCTGCGTCGTGCGGCCCGCCGGGATCGTGACCGCCTGCGCCGCGGGTGCGAGGCCGGTGTAGAAGACGCGTAGCTGCGCGGTGCCGGCCGGCACATGGGCAAGGATGAAGCGACCGTCGGCATCGGTGAACGTCTCGAGCAGCGTGCCGTCGACCGTGAGGCGCGCGCGCTCGAGGTTGGCGCCGGTCGCGATGTGGAAGACGCGCCCCTCAATGGCGCCGGTGGGGACTGCGGCGGCGCGGATCGTGGCCAGCAGGAAGCAAGCAACGACGAAAGCTGACACAGGCGGGAAGCGGCGAGTCATAGCGGGTGTGGGGAGGGGTTGCGGAAAGCTGATGCGTTGGTTCCGCAGCGGCGAGCCGTTTTTCGGCGGCCGGACTTCCTCGGTTGACAGACTCGCCGTGACTCGGAGTTTTTGACGCATGCGCACCCCTCGCTTGTCCGTCGCTTTGCTTTTGCTCGTCCCGCTGCTGGCGACGGCAGTTTTCGCCGCCGAGTCGCGTCCGCTGAACATCGTACTCATCCTCGCCGATGATTTTGGCGTGGGCGACATCCAGGCGCACTATCCCGCAAACAAAGTCCCTACGCCCGCGCTCGACCGGCTCGTGCGCGAAGGGATGAGTTTCACGGATGCCCACAGTCCCTCCGCTGTTTGCTCGCCGACGCGCTACGGGCTGCTGACCGGCCGCTACGCGTGGCGCACGCGACTCCAGGAGTGGGTGCTCGCCGCCTACGAACCGCCGCTGATCGCGGCCGGGCGCGTGACGCTGCCGGGATTTCTGCAAAAAAACGGCTACCGCACGCTGTGCATCGGCAAGTGGCACCTCGGCTGGGAATGGCCCGGCCCGGAGCCGAGCCGCATGAGCGAGACCCGCCACGCGCAGAAAAACGTCGCGTGGGATTTCACCCAGCCGATCCGCTCGGGGCCGACGACGCGCGGCTTCGACTATTACTTCGGCACCGATGTGCCCAACTATCCGCCGTTCACGTTCATCCAGAACGACCGCGTCGTCGTGCCGCCCACCGACACGCTGCGCATCGACGACGAGCAGGGCGTCGTGCTGCCGCGCCTCTTCGCGGGTGCGCCGGCCGCGCCCGGCTGGCGCTTCGACGAGATCATGCCCGAACTCACGCGTCGCGCGACCGGCCAGATCCGCGAACTGGCGGCGAAGCGAAAACCCTTTTTTCTCTATTTCCCGATCACCTCGCCGCATGAGCCCGTGTCGCCGTCGCGCGCCTTCAAGGGTCGCAGCGGCATCGCGCCGATCGCGGATTTTCTGATGGAGACCGACTGGGCGGTGGGCGAAGTATTGCGCGCGCTCGAGGAGACCGGCACCGCGGGCGACACGCTCGTGATCTTCACCGGCGACAACGGCCACTCGGGCTACACCGGCTGGGACAAACTTACCGCCGCCGGCCACCAGCCGAGCGGGATCTACCGCGGCTTCAAAGGCGACATCTGGGAAGGCGGGCACCGCGTGCCGTTCGTCGCGCGCTGGCCCGGCCGCATTGCCCCCAACTCGCGCAGCGACCAGCTCGTGGGATTGGTCGACGCCTTCGCCACGGTCGCCGAGGCGGTCGGCGCGCCGCTGCCTGCGGCCGCCGCGGAGGACAGCGTGAGTTTCCTGCCGACGCTGCTCGGCCGCGCGCCCGCGCCCGCGCGCCGCACGACGCTCGTGAACCACTCCAACCCGGGCGAATTCGCCTACCGCGACGGCCCGTGGAAACTGATCCTGCGCAACCGCGACGTGGCCCAGAAATCGCGCGGGCAGGCGAAAGTGGCCGAACTTTACAACCTCGCCGACGACATCACGGAGAAAACCAATCTCGCCACCCAGCATCCCGAAATCGTCGAGCGCCTGCGTGCCGCGCTCGAAAACGTGATCGCGCGCGGTGCCACGCGCGACGTGCCCGGCGCGAAAAACGATGCGACCGTGCGCTCCGGTGTGACGCCGAGCGTCCGCTGGGCGCTGGATTGAGGACGGGGTGCCGCGAGGAACTCGTCGGTCTCTGTCCGGGCGAGGAAGCTCAGCTCAAGCGCGACAGGCCTCGCGCACGGCGTCGACCATACGCTTCTGCCGCACTTCGACGGTGGCCATGATGGACTTCACTTTCGCGCGAGCGGCGACTGGATCGCGGTGAATCGCCTCGAGCCGCGACCAGAGTTGCGCGCCGCTCGTCTCGTCGACTTCGAAGAACCAATCGTTGGCGCCGATGTCGCGATACATTTGGCCTTTGCAGGTATCGGTCGGTTGGCGGACGTAGAACGTCGGCGTGCCGTGGTGCAACGCGATGAGCGGCGAGTGACACTCGACACTCACGACGGCCTGTGCCTTCGCATAAACCGAGGCCGCCTCATCGGGCAGCCAGTAAGTGTCGCGCCAGACGACGTTCTTCTTCACGTCGACGGGGAGCGGATCGACGAGTTCGTCCTTCGCCATCTGCACTTGGTAGGTCATCTCGGCGCAGGCCATGACTTTGTTGCCCGTGCCGCGCACGTAGCGGACGATCATGTCGCGGAGTTTATCGTGATCCTGCTTCGTGGTGCGCTCGTTGATCGCGTCCTTGATCTCATCATCCGCGGTGCGCTTCGTGTTCCGGATTTTGTAATAGGGCGTGTAGCGCAGGCGCGGGATCACGCTGATGAATTTGCCCTCTTCGAGACCGGCGGACTTCAGGTAGGCGAGGCCCTTCGCATCGTCGCGCAGGTGCATGCCGAGCTGCGCGTCGGGTCCAAACTCCACGATGGGCGATTTCACCCCCTGAGCTTTCAGGTAGTCGCGCGTGATCGTGTCGCGACAAAAGAAAAACGCGGCGCGATCCATGATAAAGCGCAGGTCTTCGGACAAATGCGTGGGCGGCAGCTTGAGCGCGCGTTCGCGGAGGCTGTTGAGCGTGCCGCCTTCCGGATCGCGGGTCTTACCCATGCCGGAAATCGGATCGTTGCTGACGCCGAAAACGCCGACGGGTTTGCCCGTGGCCTTCTGGAAAGCGACCGCGTGGTTGGCCGCCGGAAATCCGGAGCCGGAGCCGCTGAGGTAGAGATCGGCCTCGGTCCAAGCCTGCGCGAGCGCGGGCTTGTTGGGCTTGCCGTCGGCACCCAGACTGCCCTCGACGATTTTGAGACGCGGATAACCTTTCGTGAGCAGGTCGCGCGAACCGTGACCGAGCTCGCCCGGCCAAAGCGTGATCTCGCATTCGGGGAAATGTTTCCACAGCAGCGAGAGCGCACCGGGCGTGTGGCCGATGTCGCCGATGTTCACGCTCTGCCACGAACTGCGGAGGAGGATCCGCGGCGGACGCTTCGCGGCAGCGGCGCGCAAGATGGGAGCGAGGCCGGTGGCGGCGGTCGTGGCGGCAGTGGCGGCAAGGAAGTGACGGCGGTTCATGGGGAGAAATATAGGAGGTGGACTAGGGAGGGCCCGTGCCTCGCCTTTCTGCAGTGATGATGCGCCGTACGCGTCGATCGCCGTGAGGTCAGGCGCGGATGATTCCCTTCAGGACATTCATCTGAGACTTAGCCCGGTCCTCGACGTAGGCCATCGCTTTTTTGACTTTGACCTGGGCCGCGGGGTAGTCGCGGTGGATGCCCATCAGAATATCGAACATCGTCGTCGCGGGCGTGGCGTCGAACTCGGGTGCCCACTCCTCGAGGCCAATATCCTTAAACATCCAACATTTCGGGGAATGGAATTCGGAGAAGGTGTGCATCATCGGCGTGCCCATCGCGAGGGCCATGATCGGCGTGTGCGGCTCGTGGCAAATGACGGTGTGGGCGCGCGCGTAGAAGGAGCAGGCCTCGTCCACGTTCCAGAACTCGTCGAAGTTCACGACGTGCTTCTTGAGGTGAGCGGGCAGCGGATCGTAGACGAACTGCTTGTTATAGATCATTTCCTTCTGCACCTCGGGGGCGATGACGACTTTCCAGCCGGTTTCCTTCACCCACATCGCGATGAGATCCTGATACACTTTTGCCCGGCGGACATCGTCGGCGATATTCCCCGGCGTCGGATGGAGCGGATTGAGTTTCTGCGGGCGGTTGTCGTCCACGCCGGGGCTGCTGGGTGAGTGCGTGCGGAGCTGCAGCGTGATGAATTTTTTCGGCTCAAGGCCATGCTTCTTCATGCGCGCAAGCGCCTTCGCCTCGTCGCGCACGTCGATGCCAAAGCAGCCGTCGGGAGCAAATTCGAGGACGGGTGGCTTGATGCCGGCCCCCCGGAGCATGTGGAGCGTTTTCGAGTCGCGGCAGTAGATGAAGGCGGCGCGGTTGAGCAGGGCGATGCGCTCCTCGCTGCCCTTGCCGGTGATCATATCAGGGAAATACGACTGCGCCTGCAGGCCCCACGGTTTACCGAGCTTCTGGCAGTAGGCCATGAAATCGGTGGGCTGTCCCATACCGGGACCGCGGAGAAAAAAGTCGGAGCGCTCGATCGCCCGCTGGACGGGACCGTCCTTCTGGGAAAGCGAGCCCTTCACGATCTCTACGTTCGGGAAACGCCGCTTCAACATCGCATCGACTTGCGCGTTGGTGTTGGCGGCCCACAGGATCACCTTCGCTTGCGGGAGATACTGCTCGAGGAAGCGCAGCGTGCCCGGCGTGTGACCGATGTCGCCGATGTTTTTGGTCGCCCATGCACATTGCAACAGGACGGTTTTTTGGGGCTTCGTCGTCTGACCCAAGGCGGGCCAGGCGCTCGCCCCGAGCGCGAGGCCGGAGGTTTTCAGAAAGGTGCGGCGTGAGATCATGCTTGGAATGGGATGAGGCCTTGTGACGTGAAACGCGGCTGACTCAAAACGTCCCCTTGAATCCCGCATACCAGTTGGCGCCGTAATTGATCCGGCCACGCACGATCCGGTCACCAGGAGTCGATGGCCCGTAGGTCACGGTGTCCTCGTTGGCCGCGTTGACGTTGCGCCCAATCAGGAAAACGGAAAAGACGCGCGTCAGTCGATACTCGGCCGCCACGTCGGCGATGGCCCGCGATTGCAGATACGTCATGGTATTCGGCTCGGCGCCGGCGCCAGTGACCTGCCCCTGCTCGATTTGCCCGCGCAGATTGACGGCGACGCGCGCGGTGAAGCGCTCCCGGCTGAAGGTCACCCCGTAATTGATGGTCCGCCGCACGAAGCCCGTGAAGCTCGTGGTTTGCGCGCCGGTGCGGCGTTGCAACGTGATATTTCCGAACACGGTGAAGCCACGCGCCCAGCGCGGGAGGAAGACCACGTTCTGGCGGTAATCGAACTCAGTGCCCGTGACGCGCGCATCGCCAACATTTCTCGTCGTGCTCACTTGGTAGCCGAGGGCTTGGCCATAAACCGCCGGGTCGATGCCGTAGGGCTCCAACAACTCGTCCGACGCCGGCTGGAGGGACGTGCCCCAAAAATCGGTGATGTCGCGGCGATAGCCACGCACCGAGACCACGCCGGTCGAGGGCTCGTTGAAGTAATACTCGAGCGCGAGTCCATAGCTGTCCGCATACCACGGCTTGAGCGACGTATTGGTGAGCGTGATCGTGCGGGCGGTCGTCTCCGTATCCGGCAGATTCATCGAGGGGAGGATGCTGCCGAAGTCCGGCCGGTTGAACGATCGGCCATACGAGGCGCGGGCAATCAGGTCGGGCTGGAGCTTGAACGAGCCATTGAGGCTCGGGAAGAAATCGTCGTAGGCCTGCTTCGTGCTCGATCCGCGTTCGACGTAGGCGAGTTTGGTCCCGGCCAACGTGGCGAGCGGGGCCGCGACCACCGGGCGGCCGGCGGCATCGCGCACAATCTGCCCGGCGGCGTTGCGTTGATAGATGCGTGTCGGATCGATCAGCGGACCGTTGCCGTCGTCTTCCGTGTGCTCGTAGCG
>CANIJN010000236.1 GCA_947467625.1 Opitutia bacterium
GGCTCACGTCACGCCTGCGCCCCCGCTGGGAGAACCTCGACAATGGTTACGATCTCTTCCCCGAGACGCAGACCGATCGCGTCCGCCTCCATCCGCAGAGCGCCCGGGCGCGTGGCCTCGAGCTGCTCATCGCTGGCCGCGCGGGTCCTCAGGTCCGGTGGAACGTCAGCTACGCGTTGGCGCGCACGGAGGAACGCTTGACAGGGAACTGGATGCCCCGTGCCCGCGACCAGCGCCACACCGTTTACGGCGATATCACCTACGCCCTCAACCCGCGCTGGCAATTCAGCGCGTCCTGGCAATATCACAGCGGTTGGCCCACGACCGATGTCGTCTATGCACTCGCTCCGCTCACCAACGGCCGCGCGAGTCTGGTCTCAGCCAACGGCGCGGTTTACGGCCTGAGTTTGCCGGACTATCATCGCCTCGACCTCCGCGCCACCCGCCGCATCAAGCTCTCACGCGGCGAGCTCCGGCTGTTTGTCGACATCTTCAACGCCTACGATCACGTCAATCTGGTGGGCTACGACCACAACGTCACCGTCACCGGCACCCAGGTCACCAACGTGCGCAAACCCCGTGAGCAACTTCCCCTGCTGCCCAGCGCCGGCGTCAGCTGGGGCTTCTAACAATCCGTCATAACGAGCCGTCTGCTCAGTGGAAAATCCTACCCAATTCCGCCCAAGTGTGTTTCCTTCAATCTTTTCACTCGTCTTTCCGATCCCATGGCTTCCTCCCCGAAGAAATCCCTGACACTTAAATCCATTCTCCGGCTCGTGATCGTAGCGGGGATTCTCGGCGCAGCCGGATGGGGCGGGCGGACGTTGTGGAAACAGATCGGGCCGGGGTTATTCGGCACCAAGCGGGAGGCCAAGATCCCCACCGCAGCCGTCAAGATCGCCAACATCGCCGAGGAAATTGTGGCCGTCGGCCGCCTCCGCGCCGTGTTCTCCACCGAACTGCGCGCAGAAATCAGCGGCCGCATCACGAAAATCTCGGTGATCGACGGCGAAGCCGTGAAGCGTGACCAAGAGATCTTGCGACTGGACCAGCAGGATATCCTCACGCAGCTCCAAGAATCCGACCGCAATATCGAAGCCTCCAAACTGAAGGTGGCGCGCGCCAAAAGGGAATTTGAGCGGCAAAAAGATCTGAAAACACGCGAGTTGATCACCGCGAAAGACTTTGAGGAAACCCGCACCACGCTGTCCCTCACGGAAAACGACGCGGCCGTCTACGATGCCCGCGCCGCAAACTTGCGTGACAAGCTCGCCAAAACCGTCATCCGCGCTCCCCACGACGGCACGCTCCTGCTCCGCGACCTCACTGAGGGCCAACTCGTCACCAGCGCCGCCGCCACCAACGGTGGCACGCTCCTTGGCGAGGTGGCCGACCTCAGCGCCCTGATGGTCCGCACCAACATCAATGAAATCGACGTCGCCCGCCTGAAAGTAACCGATGTCGCCCGCGTCCGCGTGGACTCGCTGAGAAACATGATGCTCAACGGAGAGATCAAGCGGATCGCCACCGTCGCCACCGAATCGCTCGGTGATCGCACCCGCGTCTTCCCGGTTGACGTGGTCGTCGATGAGACCGACCCGCGCCTGCGCCCGGGGATGTCCGCGACCGTCATGTTTACGCTCGCCCACGTCGAGAACGTGCCGGCGGTGCCGCTCTCTGCGGTGTTTTCCAACGCCGACTCGGTCCGCTACGTTTTTGTGAACCAGGGCGAGTCCTTTGAGGTGCGCGGCATCGATATCGGCCTCGTCGATACGCGGAGGGTCCAAATTATCTCCGGGTTGAGCAACGGCGAGCTCGTCGCCCTCATGCGGCCGTTGGAATTCACGGGGGAAATCCCGATCGCCAAGCCCACCGCCCCCCTGAAGGCCCGCAGCAAACGCAGCAGCTTACCCTGAGCCCACGCCCATGAGACTATTAACCATGGGGATTGCCAGCGGTTGGAACGAGGTGCTCGCGCACAAGCTACGCTCCTTCCTGACTCTGTTCGGCATCGTCCTCGGGGCTGCCGCCCTCGTGGGTATGCTCGGCGTCGTCAAAGGACTTCTACGCGGCTGGGAAACGATGATCTACGAGACCGGCGGGATCGAACGCATCAGCGTCATGTCGCGGCTGGCCCCTGACACTCAGCGGGAAATCGCGAAGCTCTCGCCCGGGCGAACCATGAACGACGTGGATGCGATTCTCGACGCCGTCCCCTTGGCCCAACGCGTCACCGCCGAAGTCGTGATCCCGGGCGGCGGCCGCCTCGCCTATCAAGGCCGCGCCACCGGACAAAACGTCCGGGGCGTTCTGCCGGCGACGTTCATCATGGACCGCTTCGACATCGCGATGGGCCGCTCCATCGGCGAGCTCGATAACGAACTCCAGACTCAGGTCGTCGTCCTCGGGGCCGGTATTGTCGACCAGCTCTTTCCCCGCGGCATCGATGCGCTCGACCGCACGATCACCATCAATAGCCAGCCGTTCACCGTCGTGGGCGTGTTGCGCGAATATCAAAATTCACTAGGCGCCGGCGGCGGTTATAGCTCCAAAAATTCAGCGGTCTTCATTCCACTAACCACCCTGCAAACGCTGTTCCGCATCGATGAAAACGTCGACGTTTTGAACGTCAAAGTCGCCGACGTCGCCGACATCCCGCTCGTGCTCGACCAAATTAACAACGTGCTGACCCACACCCATCGCGGCATTCAGGACATCCGTTTCGAGACCCGGGAAGATTTGCTCCAGCGCTTTGAAGCCACGCAACGCAGCTACGTCTTCTCGCTGGGCGGGGTCGCCCTCATCGGCCTCATCGTCGGGGGCATCGGCATCATGAATGTCATGCTCGCTTCGATCAACGAACGCGTCCGGGAAATCGGCGTCCGTCGTGCGCTCGGTGCCAAACGCCGGGACATTCTCGTACAGATCCTCGCCGAGACCATCACCCTTGCCCTCGCCGGCGGGGTGATCGGGATGATCGCGAGCATCGGGCTCATCAAGTTACTCCAAAAAGTCGTCGTCGAAGCCAACCGCCCCGAGCTCTCGCCCGCCGCGCTCGCCATCGGCATCGTTTTCAGCGGGCTCGTCGGCATTGTCGCCGGATTCTACCCCGCCATCCGCGCTTCGCGCCTCAGTCCCGTCGAGGCCCTCCGCTCGGACTGAGCCTCAGACGAGATTGACCGGATCCACATCGAGCACCTGCGTGATGTCGTCCGCCCACGCAAAGCCCGCGCGCAGCTTCATCAGTTCGGGCACGACTTTCGTGACCGCGTTCGTGAAATACCACAGCTGCCAGCGATACTCGTCTTTGATCTTCTCAATCGGCGACGCCGACGGACCGCGCAACTCGACGCGATCCCCGAGTGTTTTCTCGACAAGCTTCGCCCACTGTTCCGCGAAAAACTTGAGCTTCTCCGGATTCGGCCCGCGAAAGAGGTGATGAATCAGATGGCGATACGGCGGATAGTGAAAATCTTTGCGGATCTTCAGCTCTGACGCCGCAAAGCCCGCGAAGTCCGCGTGGCGTGAAAACTGAATCGCCTCCGCCTGCGGCGTGAAGGTTTGCACGACGACTTCGCCCGCTCGATCCCCCCGGCCCGCGCGCCCCGCCACCTGCACGAGCAGTTGAAAGGTGCGTTCGTTCGCCCGGAAATCCGGCACGTGCATCGACATGTCCGCATCGACCAGCCCCACCAGCGTGACGTTGGGAAAATCCAGCCCCTTGCCGATCATCTGCGTGCCGACGAGCACGTCGATTTTCCCCGCGCGAAACTGCGCGAGCACCTCCCGAAAACGATTCTTCTTCGACATGGTATCGGTATCCATCCGTTCGATCTTCGCCCGCGGCAGCACCCGCTTCACCGCCTCCTCGATGCGCTGCGTACCCAGACCCTTCCAGCGAATCTCCGGCGCAGCGCACTGCGGACAACGCACCGGCGCCGGCTTCTGCGCTCCGCACAAATGGCAGCGCAAGGTTTCGTCCGAGCGATGATACGTCAGCGCGATGCTGCAGTGGACACACTCCTCCGAGTGCCCGCATTTGGTGCACAGCATCGACGACGAATAGCCGCGGCGATTGATGAACAGAATCGTCTGCTCCCGCTTCTCAAAGCGATCTTGCATGGCACGCACCAGTCGCCCGGACAACAGCGGCAACGACCGTTGCTTCATCGCCTCGATCCGCAGATCGACGATATCGATGAAGGGCAGCTTGCGCGAATCCACGCGTTGCTTGAGTTCGACGAGGCGGTACTTGCCCAACTGCGCATTCAGAAAACTTTCCAGCGAGGGCGTGGCCGATCCCAGCAGACACACGGCACCCGTGAGCTTCGCCCGCATCACCGCCACGTCGCGGCCGTGGTAACGAGGAGTCTCGTCCTGCTTGTAGGCGGGCTCATGCTCCTCATCGACGACGATCAACCGGAGTCTTTGCACCGGCGCAAAGACCGCCGAACGCGCGCCCACCACCACCTTCGCCTCCCCCGTGGCGAGCGCCAGCCAACCGTCGAGCCGTTCGCCCTCGCTCAGATGACTGTGCCACACCACACACCGGTGCCCGGGCGCAATCGCCTCCAGCCGCGAGCGCAGTCGTGCCACGGTCTGCGGGGTGAGCGCCACCTCGGGCACGAGAAAGATCACACCGCCGCCCGACTTGAGCGCGGTGTCGATCGCCCGCAAGTAAACCTCCGTTTTACCCGAACCCGTAATACCGTGCAGCAGCGTCACCCCAAACTTTCCCTCCCCCAGACTTGTCGTCATCGCCTCGACCGCCGCCTGCTGCTCCGGGTTCAGCGAATGCGGCTGCGACGCGACGAGCTCCCCGGACGAGTGGTCGTCGTCGTAGGCGATGCGCTCGATCCGCTGCGTTTCCTCCCGCAGCACACCCCGTTTCACCAGTGCCGCCGCCACGCCCGCGGTCAGGTCGAGTCGGGAGAGTACCAGCGTCTTTTTCTGCGGCCGAAACTGTTGCTCAATAAACCGGTAGAGCCGCGCCTGTTGGGGCGCCTTTTTCTCCAAGACTGCCAACTCCTCGACACTCAGCCGCTGTGCCAGCGAAAGCTGTTTCTCTTGCTTCAAGCCCGCGCCATTGCGCACCGGCGCCGGAATCATGGTCTCGATGATGCTGTCGAGACCGCACGCGTAATAGCCGGCCATCCAGCGCGCCAAAGCCAGCAAGTCGCTCGGTAATGCGGGGAACGGATACACTACCTGCGCGAGTGACTTCAGCCGCTCCACGGGAAAATCACTCGGCGGACCGAGCTCGCCGACGATCCCGAGCCGCAGCGTGTTCCCAATGGGCACGCGCACGAGCGATCCCACCCCCACGGCCGCGCCCAATGTTTCGGGCACACGGTAGTGGAGGACCTTGTCAAAACCGGCGAGCGGGTGGACCCCAACGATCATCGGCTCGCATCACGCCCCCGCGTCCGCGACAACGCAAACCCGAAGCCTCGTCACCTGCACACGAACGCATTGACACGCCCCGCGCACGCACGAAACAGTCGTTTGGTGAGCATCACCGCAGCCCGCGAAAAATTCGGAGTATTCCTTGTGAGAAAAGGGCTCCGCGCGACCAGTCAGCGACTGGCCATCTTCGATGCCGCCTTCACGATGGAGGAGCACTTCACGGCCGACCAACTGCTCGATCACGCCCGCAAGCTCGATGACTCCGTCTCGCGTGCGACCATCTACCGGACGCTGCCCATCATGACCGCCAGCGCCTTGCTGCGAGAGGTGGATATCGGCTCGGGCGAAAAATTCTACCGCCCCAATCGCGATGGTGCCACCACCCAAGTCGCGCAGGTCGTCTGCGTTGACTGTGAGAAAATTTTCGAGATCAGCGCACCGTTCATGGAATGGTATAGCAGCACCGTCTCATCGAAACTAGGTCTGACCCCCGCCTCACAACGCCTGCAGGTGAGCGCACACTGCGACGTTTTCCGCCAAAGCGGCGCGTGCCCGCGACGCGGCTAAGCGGACACTCCGTCATATTTTTCGACCTATGGCCAAGGCCCGAACCCACGATCACGCGTTTGAAATCAGTTTCTTTGAGTCGGTCCTGAGCCGCGACCCCGCCTACACCGAAGTCGTCGAAATCCTCGGCGGACTTTACACCCAGCACGGCCGGATCGCCGACGGACTGAAAATGGACAGGAAGCTGGTGAAGCTCCAACCCGCGAACGCCACCGCCCACTACAATCTCGCCTGCAGTCTCGCACTCACGAAACGCAAAGCCGATGCCATCCGCGCGCTCGGCCACGCGATCGACCTGGGCTATCGCGACTTTCATTGGATGGCGCAGGACCCGGATCTCGAGGCACTCAAGTCCCATCCCCGTTTTCTCACCTTACTCAAACAGCTCAAGACGCCGAGCTAACCGCGCCTCGTTTTAACACCGCAGTGCGCCGGAGGCTGTCTCCGCCAGAAAACTCGCGTAGGTCTTCGCCACGCCTTCGCGGAGTGCAATCTTGGCCTGCCAGCCGAGAGACGAGAGCCGCGAAACATCCAGCAGCTTACGGGGAGTGCCGTCGGGTTTCGTGGCGTCCCAGACGATCTGTCCCGAAAAACCCGTGACGGCGGCGACGCATGCCGTGAGCTCGCGAATCGTCACATCCGTGCCCGTGCCGACATTGATCCAGTCCGGCGGATTTTCGAGCGCCACCAGAAACGCGCAGGCATCGGCGAGGTCGTCGACGTGGAGGAATTCGCGCTTCGGCGTGCCTGTGCCCCACGCGACGACTTCGGCGCGGCCGGCGGTTTTCGCCTCGTGAAACTTACGAATCAGCGCGGGCAGCACGTGAGAGTTCTGCAGGTGATAGTTGTCCCCGGGACCGTAGAGGTTAGTCGGCATCGCCGAGTGGAACATCACGCCGTATTGCTTCCGGTAGGATTGGGCGAGCTTGAGACCCGTAATCTTGGCGATGGCGTAGGCCTCGTTGGTCGGCTCCAGCAGTCCCGACAGCAAACAATCCTCGGGCATCGGTTGCGGTGCGAGCTTCGGATAAATGCACGAACTGCCGAGGAAGAGCAGGCGCTTCACCCCGTATTTGTAGGCGCCGTGGATCGTGTTGGCAGCGATGGCGAGATTCTCAAACAGGAACTCCGCCGGATAAGTGTGGTTCGCGTGGATACCGCCGACCTTGGCTGCGGCGATGATGGCCACGTCGGGTTTTTCCGCGGCGTAAAATGCCTCCACCGCGACCTGCGACGTGAGGTCGAGTTCACGGCGCGTGCGGAGCAGGAGCGTCGTGCCCGCCTCGCGCGAGAACCGGCGCACGAGCGCTCCACCGACCATACCGTGGTGACCTGCGATGAAGATTTTCATGCCAACGATGCGGAGAACGTCCCCGGCAGTGCCGCAATCTGCGCCTCGCGTTTGGCGAGTTCGAGATCCGCTTCGGTCATGATTTTCACGAGTTCTTTGAACTTCACCTTCGGCTCCCAGCCGAGCTGGCGCTTGGCTTTCGCGGGATCCCCGATCAGCAACTCCACCTCGGCGGGTCGCTCGTAGCGGGCGTCGTAATGGACGTGTTGCTCCCAATCGAGATTCAGCAATCCAAACGTTTCTTGGATAAATTCTTTCACGGTATGCGTCTCGTTCGTCGCCACCACGTAGTCGTCGGGCTGATCCTGTTGGAGCATCACCCACATCATCTCGACGTATTCCTTGGCGTAGCCCCAGTCGCGGCGGGCCTCGAGGTTCCCCATGTAAAGTTTGTCTTGGAGGCCGAGTTTGATCCGCGTGGCCGCGCGGGTGATCTTCCGCGTCACAAACGTCTCCCCGCGGCGCGGGCTCTCGTGGTTGAACAGAATGCCGTTGGACGCGTGGAGATGGTAACTCTCGCGGTAGTTCACCGTGAGCCAGTAGGCATACATCTTCGCGCAACCGTAGGGCGACCTCGGCCAGAAGGGCGTCGTCTCCGTCTGGGGAACCTCCTGGACCTTGCCATACATCTCAGACGAGGAGGCTTGGTAGAATCGGCACTTCTTCATGAGGCCGGCCTCGCGGATCGCCTCAAGGATGCGCACCGCACCGAGGCCCACGACATCGCCCGTATATTCCGGAATATCGAACGAGACGCGCACGTGCGACTGCGCGCCTAGGTTGTAGATCTCATCCGGCTGAAGCTGGTACAGGAGTTTTACCATCTGCACGGAATCGGCGAGGTCGCCGTAGTGGAGGTGGAGTTTCACCCCGTTGACGTGCGGGTCACGGTAGAGGTGATCGATGCGGCTCGTATTGAACGTCGAGGCGCGGCGGATCACGCCGTGGACCTCGTAACCTTTGGCGAGCAAGAGCTCGGCGAGATACGATCCGTCCTGACCCGTGATACCAGTGATAAGGGCTTTTTTCATGAAAGGGGACGCGGAGCTTACTTGTGGCGCTGCACAGCGGGCAAGCCTCGGCGCTGGAATATTCGGCGAGAGAAAATTTCGGCCACGACTTGCACAAAATCGACCGCGCCGCGCTCCCGCCGTATCGCCGCGACGGCGGGCCATCCCTCCGCGTCTCACCAATCGCCACGCTCGGGCCCGCGATTTTGCATCTCACCACACCTTTTTGCCCAACGCTCGTCCCGTCGCGATCTCCTCGGGGCGCACGCCGGCGAGGAGGACGGACAAAGCGAAGTTCGGCGCGCTCCGGCGCA
>CANIJN010000237.1 GCA_947467625.1 Opitutia bacterium
GCTCCAGACGCTGGGCGAGGTCGTCGGTGCTCGTGGAGGCGGCGGGCGGGGGCGGCGGGAGATGCGTCGGTGCGCGGACGGTGGCTCCGGTGGGTGCAGCGTCCAACAAGCGCAGCAGGAGTTGGCCGAAGAGGGTTTGACAGAGTGCGTTGGAAAAGGGGCCGTGACGACGCGCTTCCGCGTGGATCGCTTCGAGGAGAGCGACCACGCGTTCGTCGACCTGGGGGTGAAAACTCGCGAGCCGCCGGCACGCGGTGCGCAGATTCTTGCGGTGGAGGAGAAACTTGGTGTCGAGGGACCGCACGGGTTCGTTCGGCCCCGCGGTCAGACTGTGCACGAGGCGCGGCCGTAGAAAGAGCAGCTGGCCTGGGCCGAAGGCGCGTGGGTCCGTGCCGATGACCACTTCGCCGGTTCCGCTTACGATCAGGATAATTTGAAAGTAATCGTCGTGGGCGTGCGGGGGCAGGTGCCAGAGCGGCTCATAGTCGTAGCGGGCGATCCACAGGGGCTCAATGTCTCGGGTCAGCAGCGGCATGAGAGGTCTGAAGTAGCGGCGGAGGTAAAGCGGGGCCGAAGGGCAACGTTCACGATTGGACAAAATAAGGGCATGGCGAGCCAAAGACAACGGAGGCCGTGGAGTGTACGGTAATATCGAGTTTTCGTCTGCGTTTGGCCACGGCCGAATGCGTTTCCTCGACGATGCTCTGAACACCCTCACCTCCCCACCACCCGTCCTCCTATGTCCCTTCGTCTTCGATGCTTGTCAGTTGCCAGTGCGACGTTGTCCCTCGTCTCGTTTTCCCACGCTCAGTCCAAACCCGGGGCCGCCGGTGAAGAAGCCGTCGTGCTCGACGCCTTTTCCGTCAAAGCAGGCGCCTACAACGGCTACAACGCGCTGCAGTCCTCCAGCGGCACGCGCGTGGCCGTTGATATCAAGTCGATGCCGTTCACGCTCGATGTGGTGCCGATGGAAATCTGGAACGATTTTTCGGTGCAGGCCTTCAACCAGCAGGAAGCGCTGTCTTCGATTCCGGGCGTGAGCGCGACGGAGAACAACGGGCAGTTCAATTTGCGCGGCATCCAGAATGGCGCGGTCACCGGCGGCACGTTTTTTCTGCAGGATGGCTTTCTCCGCATGGGCCGCATCGACCAATCCAACGTCGAGCGCGTCGAAGTACTGAAGGGCCCGGCCGCGGCGATCTACGGTAAGAATCTCCCGGGCGGCATCATCAACGTCATCTCTAAGACCGCCAAGCAGCGGCCGGAATATGAAGTCGAGGTGCAGGGTGGCGGCTTGGATTTCTATCGCGTCGGTCTCAACACCACCGGGCCGCTCATCCCGGGTAAACTCGCCTACCGCTTCGATGTGGCGACGTCGCACGAGCAAGCGTTCGAGGAATTGCGCAGCAACCGCGTGAAAAATATCTCCGGCCAGCTCGCGTGGGATGTCACGCGCAACACCAAGGTCTCGGTCCAATACGACTACAACGACGAGTTCCGCGGTGGGCGCGATGGCCTCGACGAAGCGGTCATCAAGACCGGCGCGGTGTATCAGGGGCTCGCGTGGAATTTCCAAAATTACCGCCACAACCTGAACACCTCCGGCGGCGTCACGTATTCGACCTTCAAGAACAAGCAGGCGACGTTGAACGCGGTCAGCCGGCTCAACGACGCGATGACGCTACGCGTCTCCTCCAGCTGGCACGCCTATCACCTCGAAACCTTGCGCGGCGCCGGCCAGTGGGACCCGATTACGAACCGCGTGTGGAATCGTCGGCCCGATTTCGGTTCCGAAGATCGCAACGGCCACGCGATCAACGCCGACCTCCTCAGTAAATTCACACTCCTCGGCCTGCAGCACGACTTGCTCACGACGGCGGATTTTGTGCGTGACCAGCGTGAACTCGGACCCACGTCGCGGCTCAACACGACCAAGTATTCGGTCGCGGCGGGTTTCCCCACGGCGGGCTACCTCAAGGAATTCGATGCGGCGGGCCAGGACCCGAATCCCTATCCGCCGATCAGCGATTTCACCGCGCTCTATCGCGATCAAAACAGCATCAACCTAACCAAGGGCGTCTTGGTCAACGACCGCGTCACGCTCGTGCCCGACACGTTGATTGTCTCGCTCGGCGGGCGACGCGACACCGTGAATCAAGCGAATCGGGACCTCTTCGCGCGCACCGGCAACGATTCGAAAATCAGCGCGACCACCGTGCAGTCGGGCGTGAACTACAACCTCACCTCCGCCGCCACGCTCTACGGCAGCTACAGCACATCCTTTTCCCCGCAGACCACGCTCGCGCCGAATGGGCAGCCCTTCCCCAATCAAGAGGGTCGCGGCTACGACCTCGGCGTGAAGACGGACCTCATCGGCAAGCGGCTCTTCTTCACCGCGACCTACTTCAATCTCGTGTTCGACAATATCGTGCAGCAAGGCACGGACCCGCTCACCAATACGACGATCTTCTACTTGAGCGGATCGACGAAATCCAAGGGCGCCGAGCTGAGCTTGGGCGGCCGCCTGTGGGACGCCCTCACGTTGCGCGTGGCCCTGAGCCGCGTCGACGCCGAGCTGGGCGGCAATCTCGGTGCCAACGCCGTGTTGAACGGTCTGCCACCGCGCAGCGTCGCCGAGTGGAACCACGGCACCTTGCTCAAATACGATTTCAACCAAGGCGCGCTGAAGGGCGCGTTCGTGGGCACGAACGTGATCGCGCAAAGCAATATTCGTTATTCCGACTCTACCGCCGGTGCCCGCCATCGCGTGCGCGTCCCCGGTTGGGCGCGCTTTGATTTCAATGCGGGTTACAAATGGAAATCGAACGGCAATCGCTGGAGCCACCAGGTCAGTGTGGCGCTGAAGAACGCCTTCGACATCGAATACGCCTACGGCACCGGCCCCTCGCAGGGAAACCCACGGCAAGTCATTCTGCGCTATTCGCTCCTCTTTAGATGAACGGCGTTTAGATTCTCTCTGCATGAAGCGATCTCTCGGCTGGTTCTGCGTCGCAATCTCGTTGGTGACGGGTGCGGCCCACGCCGCGGATCGCCCCAATATCATCTTCATCCTCGCCGACGACCTCGGCACCGGCGACGTGAGCTGCTACGGCGCGGATAACCGCAAGACGCCGCACATCGACCAACTCGCGGCGCGTGGGATGCGGTTCACGCACGCCTACACCGCTCCCCTTTGCGGACCATCGCGCGCCTGCATCATGACGGGGCGCTATGCGTTTCGCACCGGTGCGACGAATCAGGATCGCGTCGTCGCGTGGAAAGCGACCGACGAAACCCTCACCGCCGCCTACCTCAAGTCGGCGGGCTACGCCACGGCGATCGTCGGCAAGTGGAGCCAGTTCAGTTTCGATCCCTCCGAAGCCGGCTTTGACGACAGCCTGCGGTTTTATGCGAGCGGCCGCTACTGGGCAGACCCCGCTGGCGAGGACGATCAGAAGGTGAAGAAGGGCCTCTACGTCGTGAACGGCAAAACGGTGAAGCAGGGCAAAACGGAATATCTGCCCGACACGATGGAGCAGCACCTGTTCTCCTTCATCGCGAAAAATCGGGAGCGGCCCTTTTACGCCTACTACTCGATGTCGCACGTGCATGGGGAAATCGTCCGGACGCCCGAAAGCGCGCCCAACAGTCCCGATCTTTACCAAGATAACTGTGCCTACATGGACAAGCTCGTGGGCAATCTCGTAAACGAACTCGCGCGCCAGAACCTCGCCGAGAAAACGATCCTCATTTTCTGCGGAGACAACGGCACGGCCAAGACGCCCTCTGAGCATTCCACCATCGGTGGCCGCCGGCTCGTAGGTCAGAAAGGCACGATGCAGGAAGGCGGCGCCTTGGTGCCGCTCATCGTGTATTGGCCCGGCGTAACGCCGAAGGGCAAAGTGATCGACGATTTGGTGGATTCGACCGACTACCTGCCGACGCTGGCCGAAATCGCCGGGGCGGAGTTGCCCAAGGATAAAATCTTCGACGGCCGCAGCCTCGTCCCGCAACTGCGCGGCGAGCGAGGCCACCCGCGCGACTGGATCTTCATCGAGCTGGCGCGCAATTGGTATGTCCGCGAAGCCGGTTGGAAGCTCAACGAGGCCGGCGAGCTCTTCGATATGAGCGGCGCGCCATTCACCGAGCCGCTCGTGCCGTCTGAAAACCAGAACGCGGCCGCCGCCGCGGCCCGCCTCCGCCTGCAGGCGGTGCTTGCAAAGCTAAATCCCGCCGGAGGAATCTTGGACGACGGCGACGGCACCGGACGCCACGCCAACAAACCCAGCAAGCCCGCGAAACCCGGGAAGACCCCCAAGCCGGGTGCGAAGTAGGCCGCGCCAACCCATTCTCGTTATGAAATTCTCCTCTCTCCTGGTCGCCGTACTGGCCATCCTGACCATTTCCTTTGGGCGTGC
Organism: Opitutia bacterium; assembly: GCA_947467625.1. Taxonomy (GTDB): domain Bacteria; phylum Verrucomicrobiota; class Verrucomicrobiia; order Opitutales; family Opitutaceae; genus GAS368. The sequence continues at coordinate 4,419 of CANIJN010000237.1, forward strand.
GGCGGACGCTCCGCGGACCATTGCTCTGCGATCAGATGGCCTCGTGGCCGCCCGCGCCGCACTCGCGCGCGGCGATGCGCGATTGACGGCGCCGCTCGCCCAGCTTCGCGCCGAGGCCGACTCACTCCTCACGCGCACACCCGCGTCCGTGCTCGACAAGACGCGCACGGCCGCGAGCGGCGACAAACACGACTATTTCAGTTTCGCGCCTTACTGGTGGCCCGACCCGAAGCAACCAGACGGGCTCCCTTACATTCGCGATGACGGCAAGGTGAACCCCGACAGCAAACGCGGCACCGACTCCGCCGCCCTCGCCCGCACGTGTGGCTCCGTCGAGACGCTGGGCCTCGCCTACTTCTTTACCGGCGACGAGCGGTACGCACAGACAGCCGCGACGCTCACGCGCGTCTGGTTTCTCGATGCCGCCACGCGCATGAATCCTCACCTCGAATACGCGCAGGCTATCCCGGGGATCAACGCGGGGCGGGGCATCGGCATTATCGAGACCCGTCATCTGATCGGCCTTATCGACGGTCTGGCGCTGCTCGCCGGCTCGCCCGCGTGGTCCAAGCCGGACGCCGACGCCATGACGACCTGGCTCGCCGCGTATTATCAATGGCTGACCACGAGCACCAACGGTCGCGACGAAGCGGCCGCGGAGAACAACCACGGCTCGTGGTACGACGTGCAGACCGTTGCGCTCGCACTCGCCGTCGGCCGCGTGGATGACGCCCGCAACCTGCTCGCGGCCGTGCCCGCGAAACGGATCGCACGCCAGATCGAGCCAGACGGCCGCCAACCCCTCGAACTCGCGCGCACGAAGTCCCTCGATTATTCGTGCTTTAACCTTGAAGCCCTCGTGCGGCTCGCCCGGCTCGGGGAACACGTGGGGGTGGATCTTTGGACGTTCTCCACCGCCGATGGTCGCAACCTGCGCACCGCCCTCCGATACGTGGCTCCGTATGCCGACCCGGCCAAGACGTGGCCCAAGGAAGACATCAAGGCCACTGACCGCGCGCGGCTCCTGCCCCTGCTCGACGAGGCGCAGCGCCACGAAGACGACGCCGACTTTCGCGCGCTCTTTACGAAGTTTGGCGGCACGCCCGCCCCCGGTCAGTATTGGAGATTGGCCGCCCGAGCCCCGCGCCGCTAATCACTTTCGGCAGATTCCTTTTTCTCCCATGCCCCGTTTACTCCGCGCCCGCGAAAACGACAATCAACCCCTCGTGCAACTCCGCGACGGGGTGCTCGCACTGAGTTATTTCAACTTGCTGCGCTTGCGGGCCGGCGAGGCGCACACCTTGGAAGTGCCGGGGTGCGAGCTGCTCTGCGTCGTGATGACAGGCCAGGCGGAGATCGTCGCCGACAGCACGGCATTTGAACACGTCGGTCGCCGCGCGACGATCTGGGACGGCGCGGCGGACTCCGTTTACTGCGGCACCTCCGCGCGCGTCACGGTGCGAGCCCTCCGCGACGGCACCGAAGTCGCCGTGGCCGGGGCCGCCTGCACGCAGCCCTTCGCGCCGTTTCGGATCACGCCCGAAGCCGTTGAAATGGTCGAAGTCGGCTCGCACGACACGCATTCGCGGCGGCGGATTTTTCACATTCTGGGGCAGAACGCGGCGGGTCGCGCCGGGAACTTGCTCGTGAGCGAACTCTACGGCGATCCCGGCTGCTGGTCGGGGTATCCGCCGCACAAACACGACACCGATCGGTTACCGGAGGAGACGAACCACGAGGAAATTTATCACTACCGCTACCGGCCGGAGACCGGCTTCGGCGCGCAGTTCCGCTACGACGCCGACGGTGGCGGCGCGGAACCAGAGGTCGTGATGACGCGCCACGGTGACACGTATTGTATCGATCACGGCTACCATCCGACGCTGCGTGCGCCGGGCCACGAGGGCTACATCTTCACGATTCTCGTCGGCCAGCAGCACCGCGGCTTGGTGCAGTTCTTCGAGCCGACGCACACGCACCTCCTCGCGAAAATCCCTGGCATCCAAGCGATGCGGGATAAATTTAAGTGAGACCTACAAACCGGAGTTTTTAACCACCGATGAACACGGATAGACACAGATGCAGAACTCAGCCGATCCACGTTCACCCGTGTCTATCCGTGGTTGAATTGCTTGAAAGGGTTTGCCCGCTATGAGCGCCGAAACTGCGCCCCCGGAGCGCCCGTGGCGGTGGGTGATCATCGCGCTGATTTTCCTCGGCACGGTCATCAACTATTTCGACCGGCTCGCGCTGCCGACGCTCGCGCCGGTGCTGCGCGCGGAGTTTAAGCTCACCAACGTCGACTACGCGTGGATCGCGAATTCGTTTCTCCTCGTCTACGCGCTCTCGATGTTTCTCTGGGGTGCGGTGTTCGATCGCATCGGCAACCGCCTCGGCTTCGCGGTGGCGGTCGTGGTGTGGTCGGTCGCCCAGATCGGCACGGCGGCGGCGCGCGGCGTGGCGAGCCTCTGTGTTTTGCGTGGACTGCTCGGTCTGGGTGAAGCCGGCAACTGGCCTGGTGCAACGCGTACGATCGCGGCGTGGTTTCCCGCCCGCCAACGCGCACTCGGTATGGGCATTGCCAATACCGGCGCCTCGCTCGGACCCGCGTTCGCGATCCCGTTGATTATTTGGATGCGCGACGACTTCGGGTGGCGCGCCGTGTTCGTGATCACCGGCGCGATGGGCTTTGTCTGGCTGGCGTTGTGGCTCGCGCTGTATCCGAAAGATGAACGCGTAACGGCGGCGGCAGCTGCCACCGCGGCAGCGGCAGCGCCCCAACACCCGTCTGTGCCGTGGAGCCTACTGCTGCGCCGCCGAGAGGTGTGGGGCATTGTGGTCGCGCGGTTTTTCGGCGATCCGATCTGGTGGCTCTACGTGAATTGGATGCCGCTCTACCTCTCCGACGCCCGCGGCTTCGACCTCAAGCAACTGAAAGCCACGGGCTGGGTGCCTTACGTCGCCGCGGCCCTCGGTGCCCTCGCGGGCGGCTGGTTCTCGGGCTATCTGCTGCGACGCACGGGCGACGTGAACCGCGCGCGCAAGACCGCGATCACGATTGGCACCGTCGCGATGCTCGCGGGTTTCGCCACCGCGTTCGCCACCTCGGCGCCCGCCGCGATCGTCTGCCTGAGCGTCACGCTGTTCGGCTTTCAATTTTGGGTCGGCAACGTGCAGACACTCGCGAGCGACTATTTTCCCGTCGGCGCGGTGGGCTCGATCGCCGGTTTCGCCGGCACGGCGGCCGGCCTCGGCGCGGTGATCTTCACGTTTTCCACGGGCTGGGTGGTCGACCATTTTTCTTATACGCCGATCTTGATCACCGCCGCGGTGTTGGCCCCGCTTGCGACCGCGTCGCTGTTTCTCTTGTCAGGCCGTGTGCGCCGCATCGAAGTATCCTGAACGTCTATGTCCGCAAAAAATCCCCTCTTCGATCTCACTGGGCGCACCGCGCTCATCACCGGCTCCAGCCAGGGCATCGGCCTCGCACTCGCTTGCGGCCTCGCGCAGGCCGGCGCCGCTGTCGTCCTCAACGGCCGCGATGCCACGAAACTCGCCGCTGCCGCCGACACCGTGCGCGCGACCGTGTCCGGAGCGCGCGTGACGTTTGCGGCCTTTGACGTGACCAATGCCGCCGCGATCGAACGCGAGGTCGCGCGCATCGAGGCCGAGTTTGCGCCGATTAATATCCTCATCAACAACGCCGGCATCCAACGCCGCGCCCCGCTCGCCGAGATGACGGAGGCGCAGTGGCGCGAAGTGCTCGATGCGAATCTCACGAGCGTGTTCCTCGTCGCCCGGGCCGTCGCGCCGCGGATGATCGCGCGTGGCGCGGGAAAAATTATCAATACGTGCTCCGTGATGAGTGAAGTGAGCCGGCCGACGATCGCGAACTACTCGGCGGCGAAGGGCGGCCTGAAAATGCTCACGCGCGCGATGGCCGTCGAGTGGGCAAAGCACGGCCTCCAGTGCAACGGCCTCGGCCCCGGCTACATCGTGACGGAGCTGAACCGCGCGCTCGTGGAAAACGTCGACTTCAACAAATGGATCTGCGGTCGCACGCCGGCCGGCCGCTGGGGCAAACC
>CANIJN010000238.1 GCA_947467625.1 Opitutia bacterium
CTGCTCGACGATTTCGCCGGCGGTGAGGTTGCGCTCGAAGCCGGTCTTCGTCGTCGCGCAGAAATCGCAGCCCATGGCGCAGCCGACTTGGGAGGAGATGCAGCCGGCGGCGCGATCGGGGCGGAAGTCGGGCATGAGCACGGACTCGACTGTACGGCTATCGTGGAGACGGAGGAGCAGTTTTGTCGTCCCGTCGGCAGCGACTTGGCGGGCGGCGAGGTGTGAGGTGCGAGAGGGAACGGAGAGCGTGCGGAGTTTTTCCGCGAGGCCGGCGGGGAGGCGGAGATGTTGCGGAGGCGAGGTGTCGGCGGGCAGGAGTGAAGGCTGCCCCACAGTGAGCTCCACAGTCTGCACCGCAGTGTGCTCTATCGGGGTGCCGCCGGTCGCGTAGAACGCGCGGAGCACGCGGGCGGCGTGCGAGCGCTTGTAGCCCCACGCCGCGAGCTCGCGCTCGAGGTCGGCGAGGCTGACGTGGGCGAGGGCGGGGTTCACGGCTTCGCTTCGAGGCCGCGGCGGACGAGCAGGTGCTTGAGGTCGGGTTCCTGGCCGGTGAAGTTTTTGTAGAGCGTAAGGGCTTCGTCACTACCGCCGCGGGAGAGGAGCGTGGCGCGGAAGCGGTCGCCGTTGGCGCGGGTCAGGCCGCCGTTTTGGATCATCCAGGCGACGCTGGCGGCGTCGAGCACCTCGCTCCAGATGTAGGAATAGTAACCGGCGGAGTAGGCGTCGCTCGAGAAGATGTGCGAGAAATAAGTGGAGCGGTAACGTGGCGGCACGGGGGCGAAGTCGAGCCCGACTTTTTTTAGCGCGGCGGCTTCGAAGGCAAGTACGCCGTCGGCGGAGGGGATTTCGCTAGCGGCGAGCTGGTGCCACGCTTGGTCGAGGAGGGTGGCGGCGAGGTATTCGGTGGTCTTGAAACCTTGGTTGAACTGGGCGGCGGCGGTGACCTTCGCGAGGAGTTCGGCGGGGAGCGGTGCGCCGGTTTCGTGATGCTTCGCGTAATTTTTGAGAATCTCGGGCCACGTGGCCCACATCTCGTTTACTTGCGAAGGATACTCGACGAAGTCGCGCGGGACAGATGTGCCGGCGAAGCGCGGATACTTGACGGCGGAGAACATGCCGTGGAGCGCGTGGCCGAATTCGTGGAAGGCGGTGTTGACCTCGTCGTGTGTGAGGAGCGTGGGCTTACCGGCGGGCGGTGGCGGGATATTGAGGTGGTTGGCGATGACCGGCTTGCGGGCGAGCAACGTGCTTTGGCTCACGTACGCGCTGGCCCAGGCGCCACCGTTTTTGTTGGCACGGGCGTAGGGATCGAGGAGGAAGATCGCGAGCTGAGAGCCGTCGGCGTTGAAGACATCGAACACGCGCACGGAGGGTTCGTAGACGGGGAGGTCGTGACGCTCCTTGAAGGTGAGACCGTAGAGTTTCGTGGCGGCGAAAAAGATGCCGTCAAGGAAGACGCGGGTGAGTTCGTAGTAAGGGCGGAGCTGGGCGCCGTCGAAGGCGTAGCGGGCCCGGCGGACCTGCTCGGTGTAGAAATCCCAATCGGCGGCTGCGATGGGAAAGTTGCCCTGCTCGGCGTCGACGAGTGTTTGCATATCGGCGGCTTCGCGGCGGGCGTTGGCGACGGCGGCGGGGGCGAGTTGGGCGAGGAGTTGGTTGAGGCGGTCAACGCCCCCAATGGTCTGCTCCTCGAGTTGAAACGCGGCGTGGTGAGGGTAGCCGAGGAGGGCGGCTCGCTCGGCGCGTTGCTTGGCGATGGCGGCGACCGTGGAGCGGGTATCGAAGTCACCGCCGCGGCTACCGCGGGCGAGGGAGGCTGCGAGCAAGCGCTGGCGCGAGGCGCGCACGGTGAGGCTTTCGAGTGGTGGCTGGCCGGTGGTGTTCTGGACTTTCAGGAGAAACTTGCCGGGTTGGCCGGCGGCCTGGGCGTTGGCGGCGGCGGTGTCGATTTGGGTGGTCGAAAGTCCGGCGAGTTCCTCGCGAGTGGCGAAGATAACGGACGAGGCGTCGCGCTCTTTGAGGACGTTTTGCGTGAAGGCAGTTTGCAGGGTGGCGAGCTCGGAATTGAGCGCGCGGAGCTGGGCCTTTTTGGCCTCGGGGAGTTTCGCGCCGGCGCGTACGAAGTCTTTGTAGTAGCGTTCAAGGAGGCGCATGGACTCGGGGTCGAGGCCGAGCGTGCTGCGGCGCTCATAGAGCGAGGACAGGCGGGCGAAAAGGGCGGGGTTGAGGCGGATGGCGTCGTTGTGCGCGGCGAGTTGGGGCGAGAGGGTGCGCTGGACCTGTTGCATCTCGGGGTTGGTGTGGGCGCCGGAGAGGTTACTGAATACGGTGCCGACGCGGCGGAAGAGGCTGCCGGAGCGTTCGAGAGCGACGACGGTGTTGTCGAAGGTGGGTGCGGCGGTGGCGCTCGCGATGGCGGCGACTTCGGCGAGTTGTGCGGCCATGCCTGCTTCGTAGGCCGGCAAGAAATGGGCGTTTTTGATGAGGTCGAAACGCGGATAGTGGAACGGCAAGGTGCTCTCGGTGAGGAGTGGATTGGCGGTCTCAGCGTCGGCGGCGGAAAGGCCGACGGCCGCGCTCAACAGAGTAGCATGAGTCATGTGACGAAGGAGGAGGAGCAGGTTTGGCATGATGGCAGCGTGGGCCGGGAGGAAGGCTTGGCAAGGGGGCGGAGCGTAACTCCGGCGGAGGGAGAGGCGTCAAGCCGCGCAGCTTGAAGCCGCGCACCTTGAAAACGATTTCGATTGTGGTGGGTGGTCGGATGGCTCGCGCTGCGCAGCGGGGCGGGGGAGTCGGCGCTCGTTACGCGGAAGTGGACGGTGGATGGCGTGGTGCGCAAAGCTCTCGTGCAGGCGCGAGGCATCGGACGCTCCGGTGGCGTCACCCAAAAAGGGGCTTTCCATGCCGAGTGGGCTCGCCCACGTTGAGAGCGATGAAACCCCGCGCCCTCGCCCTCTCGTTCTGTCTATATCTCGCGGCCGCCCTTGGCGGGGCCGCAGCCGAGCCTAAGTTTGTGCCGCTTTTCAACGGTAAGGATTTGACTAACTTTAAGGCAGAAGGGGCCGCGGAGTTTTGGCGCGTGGAGAGCGGTGTGCTGGTCGGTGAGAACATCCCCTCGAAGAAGGAGCACTACCTTTGGACACAGAAGGACTACGGCGACTTCGTCCTCGAGTTTGACGTGCGCTGGAAGGCGACGACGGATCGCGGAGTCGATACTGGCGTCGAGATGCGCAAGCCGAAGATCCAGCTCCAACTCGGAGTCTCAGGCAGCTTGCGCGTCGACATGTCGGGCTCGTTTTATACGGGAGGCAAGCCGGCCTACCCGGAGATCGGTCAGGCTAAGGATGCGAAGAAATTGATGAAGCCTGAGGGCGAGTGGAACACGTTCCGCGTGCAGGCGAAGGGCGACACGTTTACGTGCTGGATCAACGGCAAGAAAGCCGCGGAATACACCGACGCGAAATTCTCCGGAGCGGCCCCGTTGGGGTTTCAGATTCACGGCGGCGTCGTGATGAAGTGCGAGTATCGGAATATGAAGATCGCGCAGCTGTGAGGGGGGCGGGACGGTGTTGACCGAGCGTATCTGCTGAGAGAGCTCCACGCGCGCCGCCGGCGGACATGGTGCCCGTCGGCGCTTGAACTTAGGCGACGAATGCGGCGACGAATGTGTCCGCAGCGGTGAACAGCATCACCTCGAGGAAAAACCAGTCGTGATGTTCAACGCAGGTCAGCCCTACTTCATGATGCTATACAGATTCGCGTTGTCGTCGGTCCAGAGGGCGGCCTTGGGGACGTCTTTCTTGGGGTCGGCGGTCGCGCCGTAGATGTCGGACTTAGCGAGGAAGGCTTTGTTTTTCGTGAGCAACATCCACGTCGTATCATAATAATACCAGCTCTCTGTGTAGTCGTCGGAGATGGACGCGGTGCTGAGTCCAAATTCTTCGGCGAGGCGTTCGACGACCGGTTGGAGGTCGAGGTAACGATTCGAAATGTGGACGGCGATGACCCCGTTGGGCTTGAGGTGTTGGAGGTAAATCGCGAAGGCCTCTTTCGTCAGGAGATGCACCGGGATCGCGTCGCTGCTGAAAGCATCGAGCGCGAGGAGATCGAGGTTTTGTGGCTGCTGGCGCGCGAGTTCATGCTCCATCTCGAGGCGGGCGTCGCCCATGATAACGTCGAGTTTTGCGGGGCATTGTTCGAGGTAGGTGAACGGATCGCGGGCGAGTTTTTCGACGGCGGGGTTGATTTCGTAGAGGCGAACGTAGTCGCCGGTTTTGGCGTAGACCGCAAGCGAACCGGTGCCGAGACCGACGACGGCGTAGCGTTTGTTAGTTTGCTCGGGCAGGTGGGCGAAAGCGAGGCCGATGCCGCTGGTGGGACCGTAGTAGGACGTGGGTGTGAAGCTGCGGTCCGTGCCGACGAATTGGATACCATGCGTCGTCGCACCGTGCATGAGGAGGCGGTAGTGTTCTGCGGGATTCTCGGGCGAGTAGTCGAAGACCTTGAGGGTGCCGTAGAAATTGCGGGAGGAGCGGATCACGGAGGTCGTTTCCTTGCTGCGCATCTGGTCGAAGAGTTGGTAACCCTGCCCCAACGCGAGGAGAACGACGATGAGGCCGAGGGAGTGACGCCATTCGGAGACGATGCGGCGGCGCTTGAGGTCGAGGCCGCAGGCCAGGAAGATGGCGAGGGCGGCGGCGATTTTCCAGGCGTGCTGTTTATAAAATTCCAGCAGCTCTTTCGTGAAGCCCGCGCTGCCATCGAACGTGGCTTCGAGCGCGGGCACGGCGATGGTGGCGAGCACGGCGCCCACGGTCGCGCCAAGGACCAAGGTGCGGCTGCGGTGGCGGAAGCAGACGAGGGCGAACACGACGGCGAGGACGCTGAGGCCGACCTGGAGTTCGCGATATTCGTTAAAGACAGCGGGCGCGACGACGGCGACGAGCAGGCCGCCGAGCGCGCCGCCGGCCGAGATGAAGAGAAAATAGGAAGTCAGGTAGCGCGGCGCGGGCTTGAGTTGGTAGAGCTCGCCGTGGCAGATCATGCAGACGACGAAGAGCGTGCCGGTGTAGCCGGCGATCTGGAGTTTCATCGGGGCGTCGCTACCGGCTTCGAGCAAGCGGATGAGGCCGGCGATACCGATGATGAGCAAGGCGGAGAATATTCCACGATGATACCAACGAGCGTGGTCGAAGCAGATGACGAACGTGAGCAGATAGAGTGCGAGCGGGAGCACCCAGAGAAACGGGATGACGGCGACCTCTTGGCAAAGTTTGTTGGTGATCGCGAGGAGCAGGACCGAGGCGAGTGCAGGGAGGGCGATCCAGAGTGCCTTGTCGTACCAAGGAGAGTGGGGGGCGGAGGGTTGCGCGTTGAGGGCGGAGGGCTCAGAGCCGAGAGGAGGATTGGCTGAGCCGGAAGCGGGCTCGGGGGCGGGCGCGTGTTTCCAAACGCGGAGGGCGCAGAAGCCACAGAGAAGGACGAAGAGGCCTAGGCCGACCGACCACATGACGGCTTGTTCTTGGCGAGAGTAGCGGACCTCGAAGAAAATTGGATAGCTCAGGAGTGCGAGGAGGGAGCCGATGTTGGAAAGGGCATAGAGCCGGTAGGGAGAGACGCCGGGATTGGTGACGCTGAACCATTGCTGCATCAAAGGACCGGTGGCGGAGAGGACGAAGTAAGGGAGCCCGATCGTAACGGTGAGGAGCAGGAGAATGTGCCACGTCGGATCGCCGGTGACGTGGGATTTCCAGGCTTCGTTTGGAGTGATGGGGAGCAGCGCGAGGGACAGCAGGAGGAGGCAGAAGTGGAGCACTGCCTGCGCGCGGGGCTTCAGCAGCGTCGAGGAGAAATGCGCATACGCGTAGCCACCCAGCAGCAACGTCTGGAAGAAGAGGAGGCACGCCGTCCAGACGCCGGGACTCCCGCCGAACCACGGGAGGATGTATTTGCCGATGAGCGGCTGGACTTGGAAAAGCAGGAAAGCACCGGTGAAAATGCTAAGGGCGAAGGGGAGCATGAAGGGAGGAAAAGAGGCGGAGTGGTGCCTCGGAGCGAGCCACAAACGCTGGAACTGCGCCAGACGCGTGGGGAGGGAGAGTGGTTCGGGAAATGTGGGGCGGGCGCGATCGGCTTGCTGGCGCTCGCCGCTACGGGGGAGGGAAGGCGCACGGCTGGTTTTTGTGGGGCTGTGACGTGGTGGGTGTGTCGTCGCCATTTTCGTGCGGGATTTAACGAAAGCCTTCAGATGCGCACGGCGTGGCTTTCGCCGCCGCCGGTGGTGAACGGGCGCAGGCCCGACAGCAGAGCGGTGCGGGACGGGTTGCAGGTGGGAGCGGCGCGCGACGCACGGGAGAAGACCGTGCCGAGCCGGGCGAGACGATCCCTGTTCGGCGTTCGCGTCGGGGTGTTTTTTGGGGAGAAGCCAACCTCGTCGCGAAGGTCGTCGATGGCGATGCAGAGGACGTTGGGGCGCGGGGTTTCGGCGGCGCGGGTGGCGGCAGTGGCGACACCCCAAAACAGTCAGGCGAAGAATAGGCGGACACTGAGTTTCATGGGGGGAGGGGTTGCGGCTGGGGCGCGCTGGATTGGGTTGAGGGGCAATCGTTGGGCGCGTGCTTGGAACTGGCGGTTGCCGGAAATTCCGTTTCTTTCGGGCGACATGTTGATGCGATTTTTTTACCGCGGTTTTCTTTGGTTGCTGGTCTCGGTAGCGCTCCCTGGCGCCGAGAAGGAGGGCCGAGTGATGACGCTGAAAATCACGATTCTGTCCACGATGCTCGCGGACGGTGACGAGTTGGGCGAGTGGGGGTTTGCCGCGCTTGTCGAGGCGGACGGACGGCGGATACTCTTCGATACGGGTGAGCACACGGAGGTGGTCTTGAAAAATGCGCGCTCGCTCGGACTGGATCTGAGCACGGTTACGGATGTCGTGTTGAGTCATGCCCATTCCGACCACGTGGGAGGTTTCCTGACGTTGCGGCGGTCGGTGGTGGCGAAGGCGCCCATGGGGCTGGCGCGGACGCACGTGGGCGAGGGGATGTTTTATCCGCGCACCTCGGGCGTGCCACGGGTGGAGGGGAATCCGATGATCGCGATCAAGGGAGCGTATGAAGAAACCGGCGGCGTGTTCGTGGTGTACGCGAAACCCGTGCAGCTTTTCCGTGGCGTGTGGCTCACGGGGCCCGTCCCGAGGAAATATCCGGAGCGTAATGGGGGTGGGCGTGGCCGGGTGACGACGCCAGCGGGCGTGGTGGAGGATAATGTGCCCGAAGATATGGCGCTCGTGATCGACACCGAACAGGGACTCGTGGTGCTGACGGGCTGCGGCCACGCGGGGGTGGTGAACACGATCGACTACGCGCGGACAGTGATCCGACCCGAGCGGGTGCATGCGCTGATCGGTGGCTTGCATTTGTTTGCAGCGAAAGCCGAGACGCTCGCGTGGACGGCCGAGAAACTGCGGGGTTTTGGCGTGGAGCACTTGATCGGCGCGCACTGCACGGGGATCGAAACCGTTTTCCGGTTGCGGGCGGACCTCCGTCTCGACCGGGAGCACGCGGTCGTGGGTGCGGTCGGCGCAAAATTTGAACTGGGCCGGGGGATCGATGCGCGCAAGATCGCGAAGTGACGAGCGGGTCGATCCGCAAGCGTCGCCCGTGGGCACTGCGTGGATGTTCGCGGGGACGGGCATGAGCTGAGGGGACGGAGGCGGGTTGCCCAGCGGGCGCCGGAACGCGCGCCTCGTTGGCGAAAGGGGGGGGAGGAGGGCCATGGCGGGCACTACGGAATTCCGGGTTGCGCAGGGGCGCGGGTGACTTAGGCAAGCCGGATGCGAAACTTCGTCCGATCCTGCCGTGGTAGCCTCTGTTGTTTGGCCGGGGTGGCAGGGTTTTTGGTTGGTCTGCCCTCGGAGGCGTCGGCTCAAGTGGCACCGGCGTCGGATGATCCGTGGCTATGGTTGGAAGGCATCGAGGATCCCCGGGCGCTCGCGTGGGTGAAACAGCAGAACGCCCAGACGGAACGTCGACTCACGCTGGGCCCGGAGTATCCCGCGCTGCATCGGGATGCGCTGGCGGTGCTCGATGCGGCGTCGCGCGCACCGGAGGTTTCCCAGCACGGGGGATACCTCTATAATTTATGGCAGGATCGCGAGCATCCCCGCGGGCTTTACCGGCGCACGACGCTCGCCGAGTTTCGCCGGGTGGCGCCGCAGTGGGAGACGGTCCTCGATGTGGATGCGCTCGCGAAGGCGGAAGGCCGGCCGTGGGCGTTTGGTGGTGCGAGTTGGCTAGCGCCGGAGAATCGTCGCTGTCTGATCCGCCTCGCGCCCGGTGGGGGCGATGCGTCGGAGGTCCGCGAGTTTGACGTGGAGAAAAAGGCGTTTGTGACGGGCGGATTTTTTCTGCCCTCGGCGAAGTCGCGCGTCGCTTGGCGGGATGAACA
>CANIJN010000239.1 GCA_947467625.1 Opitutia bacterium
GAGTGCGTGGAGTTCGCCGTGAACGCCACCATGACAAACGCCACCGCGATGGCCGTCGCCCCGCTCACTCGTGACGCGATCAAAATCGTGACGATCTCGATACAATAAATCCACGCAGCCACCGGCGCACGCCGCCCGCCAAACAGGTGATCCGACACGACGCCGGAAATAAACGAACCCGCCGACGCCACGAATGGTATCAAAAAACCAACAACGAGAAACAGCGGCTCATCGAGGTCGATCTTGTGCACCTCCTGCATGTAGCGCGGAAACCACTGGTCCACCGTCTGCCGCACCGCACCCGTGCAAGCGTAGGCGCCCGCCATGATCCAGACGAATTTGTTCGAGACGATCGTGACAAACACATCCCGGAGATCCGCCTTCACGACATCATCGTGATCGGACTCGCCCTTGAAGACTTCATGAAAGCCCGCCTCCTCCGGCGTATCCTTGGCCCAGAGCGCGAGCGCCACGGCGACGATCGCCGCGATCCCCGCCGGCACAAAGAAGAGCATCCGCCAGTGCTGCGGCGGCACCTGCCACATCCCCAAAAACACAAAGCCCGCGAGCAACGCCGGCCCGAGCTGGTTGATCGCCACCCGCCCGAGGTTAATCATGAAACCGAACACGCCCGCAAACGTACCGCGCTCCGTCGCGCTAAACCACGCTGCATTGATCTTGATGAATCCCGGTGCACCAAACGATTGCGCGTAACCATCGATACCGCGCAACACGATGAACAGCCAGAGCATCCCCATGAACGACGCCGCGCCGAACGCGATATTGCAGATCACCGTGCCCGCCGCGCCGATCAGCAACGCCTTCTTCCCTCCTAGCCGGTCGGTGAGCAGCCCGTTCACCACTTGTCCAATCGCATACGCGTAGAAAAACGCCGCGAGAATATCGCCCATGTTCTCCTTCGAGAAATGAAACTCATCCGACATCGCCTTGTTCGCGATGGAGATGTTGTAGCGGCACATGTAGAAGCTCGTGTAGAGAAACCCCACGACGCTCCAATTGAGCCCACGCCTCGCGCCGTAGCCGGGCGGCAGGACCACACGCGCTGTTTCATTTTTTCCACCGGCCGCGGACGAAGAAGTCATGGGCTCGCGGTTGTAACTCAAATGATATCCGCTGCACGGAAAATCACCCCAGTCCGCAAATCTCGGGCGCACCTCCGGCCTGACCTCCTCCGCGCAGGTTCCGATTCCCGCGGACCAGCGCCATTCTTCTTGTCGCACTCGGGTGCCCGACGAACGTCTCACCGCGCCCCACCGCGATCTCCCTCGTCCTTGCGCGATCAGCCCGTTTCCTGCACCACCTCCCTCGCATGAACGCCGATTCCATCCGCCGCACCAAAATCATCGTCACCCTCGGGCCCGCCACCGAAAGCGAAGCGATGCTCGAGAAATTGTTTCGCGCTGGTGCCGGTATCGTCCGCCTCAACATGGCGCACGCCAAACACGACTGGACCCGCCTGGTCATCCGCCGCATCCGCGCCGTCAGCGCCCGCATCGGCCGCGACGTCGCCATCATGATGGACATTAAAGGCCCCGAAATCCGCACCGGCGACCTCACCGTGCCCATCGAGCTCAAAGCCGGCGAGATCTTCGACTTCACCGTTAAACCCGGCGCCAGCAGCCCCGCAATCGAGGGCGGCGAGGAAATCCGCTCCGTCGACGTCAACTACCCGAACCTCGTCAACGACATCAAGGTCGGCGACACCGTCCTGGTCGACAATGGCCTCCTCCGCCTCGAAGTTCTCGCCAAAGACGAGGCTCGCATCCGTTGCCGCGTGATCATCCCCGGCGAGTTGAAATCCAAACGTCACATCAACCTCCCCGGCGTGAAGGTAAACCTGCCTTCTTTCACCGAAAAAGACCGCGCCGACACCACCGTCGGCCTCGAAGAGGGCATCGATTTCATCGCCCTCTCTTTCGTCCGCGAAGCCAAAGATATCGCGGTGCTCCGCGCGTTTCTCAGCGAGAAAAAATCGCGCTGCCGCATCATCGCCAAGATCGAGGACCAGTCTGCCATCGATAACCTCGACAGCATCGTCACCGCCTGCGACGCCTTGATGGTCGCCCGCGGCGACCTCGGCATCGAGTGCCCGTTCGAGGAACTACCCGTGATCCAGCGCCGCGCCGTGCGAGCCTGCCTCGCCCAAGGCCGCCCGGTCATCGTCGCCACCCACATGTTGGAGAGTATGATTTCGCAACCGGTCCCGACCCGCGCGGAGATCACTGACGTCGCCAACGCCGTCTTTGAACTCGCCGACTGCGTCATGCTCTCCGGTGAGACCACCATCGGCAAATACCCGCTCGAGTGCGTCCAGATGCTCGATAAAATTGCCCGTCGCATTGAAAAGGAGGAGTCCGGCGAATCCCGTCCACCTGCTGTCTTCACCGGCGAGCGCATGAAAGTACTCCACTCCGCCGTCGTCCTCGCCAACGAGCTCCCGCGCTCAAAGCTCCTCACGTTCACGCGGCACGGCTTCATGGCGCAGGGTCTCGCGATGCTGCGCCCGGTCCACTCCCCGATCATTGCCTTCACTCCGTCGCCCGAAGTGTTCCGCCAGCTCCGCCTCCTCCGCGGCGTGGCACCCGTCCTGATGCCCCTCGCCTCCGAGCCCGACATCACGATCGAAAACGCCATCGCCCTCCTCCGCCGCGAGGGCCGCATCGTCCCCGGCGACAAACTCATCGTCGCCACCGACATCGTCTCCCAAGACCGCCTCGTCGACAGCGTGCAGCTGCGCACCGTCCGCTAAACTCCGCCCGTAGCTGCGAACGTCAGCGAACGCTGCCGAGCACCGCGCCGGCCGTGGCGATCCCCGCGCTCTCCTTCGATCCGCGCGTGACCGCTTCGCGCCAACCCTCAGCTCCGCAAATTTTCGCTAGCGTTGGCACCACGAACTCACAACCGTCATCAGCGCTCCTCGCCGGTGTTATAGTCCGCAGTTCCCGGCCTCTCCTTTCACGCTCCTCATTTCACCCCGACCCTCTCGGTTGCTCGATCCGCTCGATTTTTGCGTCGCATGAAATCCCCGCTCATTTCCGCCACCTCGCTGCTCCGCTCCTTCTTGGCCGTGGCCGCCGTCGCCGCTCTGGCTCCCACGGCCCACCCCCAAGAGCCGCGTCTCGCCAACATTTCCGCCCGCGCCCTGAGTGGCACCGGCCCTTCCGTACTCACCCTCGGCTTCGTGATCGGGCCCGGCCCCAACAAACCGGTCCTCATCCGCGCCGTCGGCCCGACCCTTGCCAGCTTCGGTGTCGCCGGTGCCCTCGCCGACCCGGTGCTCACCGTGTTCAACAGCGCCAACGCCGTCATCGCGACCAATAACGACTGGGGCACCCCGCTCGGTACCAGCGGCGTCCCCGCCGCCGAACTTTCCGCCGCCTTCGCCCGCGTCGGTGCCTTTGCCCTGACCGCCACCAGCCGTGACTCCGCCGTGATCGTGACGCTCCCCCCCGGCAACTACACCGCCCAGGTCGCTGGCACCGGCACGTCCACGGGCGTCGCCCTCGCCGAGGTCTACGAGATCGGCAATACCGGCGCCAAGCTCCTCAACACTTCCACCCGCCTCACCATTAGCGCCGCGTCCAGTCCGATCATCGGCATGGTCGTCGCGCCCGGCACCGGCACCCGCAAACTTCTGATCCGCACCGCCGGCCCCGCCCTCGGTGCCTTCGGCCTCACCGGCACCCTCGCCGATCCCACCATTCGCATCACCAACTCCCTCGATACGACCCTCGCCTCCAACGATAATTGGGGCACCCCCTCCGATACCCGCGCCGCCGACACCCTCGGCCTCACCAACGCCTTCGGCATCGCCGGGGCGTTCACCTTCCCGGCCGGCAGCAAAGACTCGGCCGTCCTCCTCGATCTCGCTCCCGGTAACTATGGCATCCAAGTCTCCGGCAACGAAGGCGGCAGCGGCCTCGCCATTATCGAAGCCTACGACCTTACGCCCGCCAATCCGCCCACGGTCACCATCGTCGCCACCAAAGCCACCAGCGATGAATCCGGCACCAATCCCGGCGAGTTCACCCTCACACGCACCGGTGAAAACGGCCTGCCCCTCGTGGTGAACTACGGCGTCGGCGGTTCCGCCGTCAACGGCTTCGACTATCCGGCCCTCCTCGGCACCGTCGTCATTCCCGCGGGCGCCACGAGCGTGAAAATCCCCCTCTCGCCCAACCCTGATGTCCAAGTCGACGGCACCGACACCGTCGTCCTCTCCCTCGCCACCGGCGGCGGCTACCTCATCGGCGCGCAAAGCAGCGCGACTGTCACCATCACCGACACCCCGGCCACGCTCTACCTCGCATCGGTCCGCCCGACGACGACCGCCGTCGGCGGATCCACAGCCTCGGGTACCGCTACGATTCTCCTCAGCTCCAGCGGCACGCTCGCCGCAGTCAACGTCTCCTTCTCCAACCTCAGCTCCACCCAAATCACCGCCCACCTCACCATCGGCGCGAGCGAGGATTACGTGTTCAATTTACCCCCAGGTCAGGTCACCGGGGCTCAGTGGAACTTCGTCCCCACCGGCCCCTACTCCGTCGCCGAGCTCGTCGCCGCGATCAAGAGCGGCAACATCTCCGTCCGCATCGACACCGCCAAATATCCCACCGGCGAAGTGAAGGGCACGTTCATCCAAGGCACCGGCTCCCGCACCTTCGTCGCGCCAGCCGCCGCGCCCGCCATCGCCCTCACCAACGTCACCGCCACCGACGCCGCGCGCCTCCTCACCCAAGCCACCTTCGGCCCGACCAAAGCGGAAATCGACAGTCTCACCGGTGGCAGTATCGACACGTGGGTTACGTCTCAATTGGCCCGACCATTCACCTCACACCGGACCGCCATCCAATACGATCGCACCACCTACGGCGGGAGCGGGAGCTTCACAAATTGGAACGCCATTCACCTCCAGAATCGCCAGTCCGCGTGGTTCAAGAATTCCCTCACCGCCCCCGACCAACTGCGCCAACGCGTCGCCTACGCCCTCAGCCAGATCCTCGTCATCTCCGATGTGGCCTTGGGTGAAGACAGCCATGCCGAACCGATCGCCAACTATTACGATATCCTCGGCAACGGCGCCTTCGGCAACTTCCGCACCCTCCTCGAAAACGTCTCCCTCAGCCCGCTCATGGGCGCGTATCTCAGTTCGCTGCGCAACGCCAAAGCCGACCCCGTCACCGGCACCACCCCCGACGAAAATTACGCCCGCGAGGTCATGCAGCTGTTCACCATCGGTCTCGTCCAACTCCAGCCGGACGGCACCCTCGCCCTCGGCCCCGACGGCTTACCGCTCCCGACCTACGACCAAACGACGATCACCGAAATGGCCAAGGTCTTCACCGGCTGGGGCTATCCCTCGACTAACCTCACCCAGTTCCGCACCGCGGGCACGAACTACTACACCGCGATGCAAGTGTTCCCGTCGTTCCATGACGATACCGTCAAGAACATCGCACCCGTCTCCGCGACGCCCATCCCCGCAGGTCAAGGCGGCACCAAAGACCTCAAAGATGCCCTCGACGCGCTCTTCAATCACGCCAACACCCCGCCGTTTATCTCGAAGCTCCTCATCCAGCGCCTCGTCACCAGCAACCCCAGCCCCGCCTACGTCTACCGCGTGGCCCAGAAATTTGTGAACAACGGCGCGGGCACCCGGGGTGACCTCAGCGCCGTCGTCCGCGCCATCCTCACCGACTACGAGGCCCGCTCCCCGTCCGTCGTCAACAACGCCTCCTTCGGCAAACTCAAGGAGCCCCTCCTCCGCCTCACCAGCCTCCTCCGCACCTTCGGCGCCTCGTCCACCAGCGGCCGCTTCCTCGGCTACCGGCATGCCGTAAACGGAGTCCCTATCACCAGCGCCACCCCCAAGCCCGCCACGCAGGGCGAGATCTCTACGCTCAACTCCACCACCCTCGTCTACAGCGCCCTGAGTAACATCGCCCAAGCCGCTCTCCGTTCGCCCACCGTCTTCAACTTCTACCACTCCGACTACGTCCTCCCCGGCCCGGTCGCGGCCGCCGGCCTCGTCGCACCTGAGTTTGAAATCACCGACGATAATTTCGCCATCACCACGCCCAATTTCCTGCGCAACTTTGTCAACGCAGTCATTCCCACCTCTGGCGGAGTGCCCACCACCGCCGCGCCCTACGTGCTCACGCTCAACACGACCTACGAGCAAGCTCTCGCGAGTAACCCGCCCGCCCTCCTCGATCATCTCAGCACGGTCCTCACCGCCGACTCGCTCTCTGCCGCCACCCGCACCCGCATTACTACCGCACTGGCCGCGCTCCCCTCGACCACGAGCACGCTCGATCGGGTCAACACCGCCATTTTCCTCGTCCTCACCTCCCCTTCCGCCGCGATCCAAAAGTAATCGCTCGCCCTCCTCGTTCTCCCCCTTCTTTTCCTCCCTCAACCAAGACCCGCGAGACCGAAAATATTAAGATAACGAGGAACGTTCCCCGTCTCCCCCGTCTCCCCCTCTCCTCATCCCGCCCGCCCTCCCTTCGCCCATGAGCAAAAAGTCCGCCCCCGAAGTCACCCGCCGCGAATTCCTCGGCAACGCTTGCTGCGCCGCCGTCGGTGCCACCGGCCTGCTCTCCGCCCTCGGCAGCCTCCGCCTCATGGGTGCCGCCGCCAGCCCCGCCAACGGCCCGCAACTCCCGTCGGTCGCCGGCGCCGCGATCGCCTCCGATTACAAAGCCCTGGTCTGCCTTTTCCTCAACGGTGGCAACGACGCCAATAATCTCATTATCCCCCTCGGCTCCGGCTACGCCGCCTACGACGCCGCCCGCTCCAACCTCGCGATTCCCCAAGCCAGCGTCCTCCCCTTCACCCCACGCACCACCGACGGCCGTTCGTGGGGTCTCCATCCTTCTGTTACAGAGCTCCACACCCTCTTCAACTCCGGTAAAATGGCGCTCCTCGCCAACGCCGGTACCCTCGTCTACCCCACCACCAAGAGCCACTACAACGCCCGCAGCGTCCCCCTCCCTCCTCAGCTTTTTTCGCACAGCGACCAACAGGTCCAGTGGCAGCACAGCGTCCCCGACAAACCCACCACCACCGGCTGGGGCGGCCGCACCGCCGATCTGCTCAACGCCTTCAACACCAGCGACCAAATTTCGATGTCGATCAGCCTCGCCGGCAAAAACACTTTCCAGGTCGGCGCCAAGGTCAGCCAATACGCCATCGGCACCGGCGGCGCCGTCAGCCTCTCCGGTAGCACCTCCAGCGCCACCAGCCTAGACGGCATCCGCTTCAAAGCCCAGAAGGACATTTTCGCCCAGAGCCAGTCCAGCCTCTTCGAAACCGCCTTCGCCAGCGCCACCGGCGACGCCATCGTCAGCGCCGACCTCCTCAACACCGTCCTCGCCGCCTCGCCGGCCCTGACCACCGTTTTTCCTAACACCTCCGCCGGCAACCAGCTAAAAATGGCCGCCCGGCTCATCGGCGCCTCGCCCAGCCTCGGCCTCAAACGCCAGGTTTTCTTCGTGCAACTCGGCGGGTGGGACACCCACGCCGCTCAGCTCGACAATACCGATCCCGTCAACGGCACCCACGCTGGGCTCCTCGCGCAAATCAGCCAAGCCGTGAACGCCTTCTACAACGCCACCGTCGAACTCCGCGTCGCCAACCAGGTCACCACCTTCTCCGCCTCCGACTTCGGCCGCACGTATCGCTCCAATGGAGACGGCTCCGACCACGGCTGGGGCAGCCACCACTTCATCGTGGGCGGCGCCGTCAACGGCACCAACCTCTACGGCAAAATGCCCACCCTCACCGTCAACGGCCCCGACGACACCGGCCAGGGCCGCTGGATTCCCACGACCAGCGTCGACGAATACGCCGCCACCCTCGCAACGTGGTTCGGCGTCAGCGCCACCGATCTTCCGACCGTCCTCCCCAACATCGGCCGCTTCGCCAAACCCAACCTCGGTTTCCTCAGCTGACGCCCCCATCCGAAAGGGAGCGGCGGTTGCCCAACCGCCTTATATCCAAAAGCACGAGCCCACCCGCCCGTGCTTTTTTGCGCCCGTCTCCCCACCACCACACCAGTGCCCCCGTAGCCGCGAGCGCCAGCGAGTGGTCCGATCCGCCCCTCCGCCCCCCGCCTCTCCCGGTAAATCGTCACATGGAAAATCAATTTCCGTCTAGCCTCTTTGGCTGATCATCACCATTCACTCCTAAGTCTCGGCGATCCATTTTGTTCGCCCACGTTCTGCCCGCTTTATCTTTATCCCATGAATTCGAAGTCCCTCCGTTCGTTCGTGCTGTGGTCCCTCGCCCTCGCTTGCGCCGCCACCCTCCCGGCCCAAGAAGCCCGGCTCGCCAATCTCGCAAC
>CANIJN010000240.1 GCA_947467625.1 Opitutia bacterium
ATCGGCAGCACGTCGGTGCCGGCCACTTCCCAGCCACTGTGATTCGCCTCGGCCCGCCACCGCGCGAGCGACCAGTTATTGAAGTGTGGCCCGCACACATCACCGCCGAGATAACTCGACGACATCGTCGCGAGCTCCCCGCTGCCGTCATCGTTGAGCGCATCCCACAGCCCCAACAGCTCCCGCAGGCGTCGCTCCTCGCGCAACTCGTCCACCGCGAGGCCGAAACTCGCGAGCCACGGTCGCAGTCGCGTCGCGGGGTGCGCCTCACCATTGACGCCTAGATAGAGCGCTCCACCAGCGCGCAGGCAGGAGGCCATGTTTTCTAACACCACCGAGGGTTTTGGCAGATAGCTCAACACTCCGTGGCACGTAATGAGATCGAAATCTCCGCCCACCACGTCTGCGATTTTCCGATCAGTTAGATCTCCCACGCGAAAGGTGATGGGGCGGACCCCATCGGTCGCGCGCTCGAGTCGCTGCGCCCACACGATGGACCGGGGACTAAAATCCACGGCCACGATCTCTGCCGTGGGTAGCCGCCGCCGCATGACAAAAGCCTCCACCCCCGTGCCGCATCCCGCCACCAACACCCGCTGCGGCGCGCTGCGCCCGGGCCGCCCCACCGCCTGCATCCACTTCAAGGGCGGTAGGGATCCTCCTTTCTCGACGAGGCCTGCGATGTTCGTCGTCGGATAAGGCCGGCGTTCGTAGCTGCGTTTGGTGCGTTCTTCCGAGGTCACGCGCGAGTGCTTGGCGATCGCTCCGCGACACGTCAACGGTCCCGGCGGCCAGCCTCCCTTGGCAGCGGCCGGGCAACACACATCTCAACTGTCCTTTGATTTCGCTGCGGGTAATGAGCGTCCCTTGGGTTTACCCGGTTGCCAGCTGTCGAGCGAGTCGCGAGGGTGGTGATACCTTATGAGCACCCGTCGCGACTTCCTCCACCAAAGTATGTTGCTCGGCGCCACCCTCGCGTCGACGTCAGTGTTCGGCCAGGTCGGCTTCACCTCGCTGGCCCGCAAGGTCCGCGTGGCGATCGTCGGCGGACGCTTCGGCCTCAGCTTCCAATTCCACGAACATCCCGACTGTGTCGTCGAAGCGGTGGCCGAACTCCGGCCCGCACGCCTCGCGGCGCTGCAGAAGGTCTATAAGTGCGCCAAGGGATACCCTTCGCTCGAAGCGATGCTCAAGGACCCTAAGGTCGAAGCAGTCTTCCTCGCCACGCCGGCGCCGGACCACGTCCGCCATACCCTGCTGTGCTTAGCCGCCGGCAAGCACGTACTCAGCGCCGTGCCCGCCGCAATGACGCTCGAGGATTGTGGCCGGCTCGCCGCAGCGGTGAAGCAATCAGGCCTGACCTACATGATGGCCGAGACCAGCTGCTGGCAGCAGCTCACAATTTCTGCCCGCACGTTCTACGCCGAAGGCCGCTTCGGACATCTCTACTATACGGAATCGGAATACCATCACCCGGGTCTCGAGACGCTCTACTTCGAGAACGGTCAGCGCACCTGGCGCCACGGCCTGCCCCCGATGCATTACCCCACGCACTGCACCTCACACCTGCTCAGTGTCACGGGCGAACGGTTGACGGACGTAGTCTGCCACGGCTGGGGCGACGAGCACCCGATCGTGAAGGACAACGCCTATCACAACCCCTTCTGGACTGAGACCGCGCTCTTCCGCACCGACCGGGGCAACAGCATGCGCGTGGCGATCTGGTGGCGCGGCGCCCAAAAGGGCGGCGAGCGCGCCCGCTACTTCGGTGACAAGATGAGCTTCTATTTCAGCGACCCCACCGGCACGAACGGCCCTTCGATCGTCCGGGCCGAGACGAAGACCGAGAAGGATAGCGGCGGCTTCGAACGGTCCTCGCAGATCCTCGAGAAATACGCGGAGGTCAAATGGTGGAAGACAGACCTCCTGCCGGAACCGCTGCGCCACGATAGCGGTCACGAAGGCTCGCATTGCTTCATCACCCATGAGTTCGTCGATGCGGTCGCTAAGGGCCGCAAGCCTTTCGTCGGGATCGATGAAGCCCTGGCCTTCACAGTGCCAGGCATGATCGCCCATCAGTCCGCGATGAAAGGCGGCCAGTCCCTAAAGATACCGACCATCACGGGCTAACACTCCGTAACCCCGTTGTTACCTTGTTTCCTTACTACCCGGGCTCAGGGCATCTCCGCGCCCCGAGCCGCGGTGACGAGGTGATACCACTCCTCGCGGGTCAGTTCGAGATCCGCAGCCGCGGCCAGCTGCTTGATCTGCTCAGGCCGGGTCGTGCCGATGATGGGGACGATCTTGGCCGGGTGCTTGAGTATCCAAGCCAAGGCGATGAGCTCACGGCCGACCCCGCGCTCCTTGGCGATCCGATCTAGGACGGGGAGGACCGCGGTCGGATTGTAATGACACTGCCCAGGCAGGAGATCCACGCCGCCCGAACCGAGCAGGCCGGCCCCGAGTGGACTCCAGGCCAGCGGGGTGACCTTCTTCTCCTGGCACTGGTCCAGCGTGCCGTCATGCAATGCAGAGAGCTGCATCAGGCTGACCTCGACTTGATTCACGACCAATGGGAACGAGAGCGCGTTCTGGAGGAGCGAGAACTGCGAGGGACTGAAATTACTCACGCCGAACTCGCGCACCTTGCCGGAGGCGCGCAGCTCCGTGAAGACCCCGGCGACCTCGGCGGCGTCCATGAGATAGTCGGGACGATGTAAGTGCAGCAGGTCGATGGTCTCGACGCCGAGCTGCTTGAGCGAGCGTTCGCACTGGGCGATGAGATGGGCGCGGGAGAAGTCGTAACGCACCGGCGCGCCGATGGGGCGGTTCTTGAATCGGATGCCTCCCTTGGTCGCGAGGGTCATCTTGGAACGGAGGCCCGCGTTCTCCTTCAGAATCCGGCCGAAGACGCGCTCCGCTTCGCCGTCGCTATAGATGTCCGCATGGTCGAAGAGCGTGTAACCCGCGTCGACCGCCGCGAAGATGGCCGCCTTGGCCGCCGCGTAATCCGCCGCCGCGTCGCCCTTGGTGGCGATACGCCAGCAGCCATAGGCGAGGCGACTGGCGGTGAGCTGACTCTGGCCAAGAGTGACGGTCTTCATGCGGATGGCAGGAAGCAAAAGCCGCCGAGCTACCGCAAGCCTATCCCCGGGGTGGACACCCCCTCGCGTTGTCGATCAGGGCATTGCTCCGGAGTACTCGCTCCTGCTGACACCGGGTGCCGCCCACGCCTGGCTCTCGATGCCCGTCGCTATTTTGCTCGGAGTCTTGCACGGCTTCTGCATTGCCCGTTCGCACGCGCTCATCATCTGAATCCCCGCCGGCCGTGCGTCTGCGGATCGCGGCGTTTAGCCCGAGTTTGGGGGCAGCTTGAATGTTCGCGGCTCCGATTTTAGGCGCGACTTCGCCGACGGGCGCGGGCACTAGAAAGACTGATCCCGCTTCCACCATGAGAACCATGCCCCGGTTACTGTTTTCCTCCCTGACGGCTTTCGTCGGGGCATCGCTGTCCGCCGCCCCCGAGCCGTTCGTCACCACCGCGCCGGTCGTCCAGATCTGGCCGGGCGTGGCTCCGGGGTCGGAGGGTAAGACCGCACCGGAGCGCTGGGTCGAGGGTGGCCGGTCCGACGCCATGCACCGCGTGACCGATATTCACAATCCCTCGCTGACGATCTATCTCCCGCCGAAGGCCAAGGCCACGGGCGCGGCCATCGTCATCGCGCCCGGTGGCGGACACCGCTACCTCGTGGTTGACCTCGAAGGTGAACTGGTTGCCAAAAAGCTGAACGAACTGGGCGTCGCGGCCTTTGTCCTGCGCAGCCGTCTCGCCCGCGCCGAGGGATCGACCTACAAGGTCGAGGTCGAGTCGTTGGCCGACATGCAGCAGGCCGTCCGGGTGGTGCGGGCGCGCGCCGGCGCATGGGGCGTCAATCCGGCCCGCGTGGGCGTCATGGGCTTTTCAGCAGGCGGCCATCTCGCGACGCTCGCCGAAAACACCTTCGACGCCGCGACGCGGCCCGATTTTGCAGTGTTGGGTTATCCGGCGTACATCGGCGCGGGCACGGTGGTCGCCAAGGACGCCCCGCCCACCTTCATCTTCGTGAACGACGACGACAGCTTCGCAACCGGGGCCGGTGAATACTATCTCGCCCTGCGCAAGGCCAAGATATCAGCCGAATTCCACGTGTTCCGGCGTGGCGGCCACGGTGTGGGCGCCACCGGGCGCACGCCGGAATGGGAAAAACTCGGCGCGGCGAAATGGCCCGAGTTGCTTGGCATCTGGATGACCGACCTCGGCCTGCGAAACTGACTCCGGGCTGTTGCCCGCGAATCACGCGAATTGGCACGAATGAAATCTGCATAGATCCGCGTAATCCGCGGGAGTCCTATCCAACTCATTCCAATTTTCTCCGAATATGAGAATCATTTGCCCGGAGGTAGGAGCCTGCTTGCGGGCGACCTAGGACGTGGTCAGCCGGTGAAATGTAAAATCGCTGGCAAGCAGGCTCCTACAAAAAAACCGGTGTTCGTCTCATCTCGCACGCGCAGGGGAATCAGGTGTGGGCCGAGCCGGAGGGCGCTGGTGATAACTTTGTTTTCGATACCGGTCGCCCACGAACAGGGATGGCCCCACAGCCGCATCGCGATATTTCCCTCGTGAACGTCCTCCCGCAGCACGCGTTCGCTGGGGATGCTCGATTAAGTGGCGTATCAGTGGGTTTTGGGAGCTTCCTAGGCATAATGGAATTATACCAGCCGCTCGACATTTTCTGGGAAAATTATTTCCCCTCAGGGAGACTTGGAGGCGCGGGCCGGAATTGGCCGTTTATCGAAGCGATTACTCCTTCTTTATACGCGGGTTTGAGAGGTAGCCAAGCACTATTTGTAAGTACTATTCGACTACCCGTTTTAACCATTTGGTGTCCGTTTTGGTGTCCGCTGGCCCTCCCCGAATGCGGCCTGCGCCAACGCGCCTTCAACTCAGTCAACTGGTCAACCGCACGCTCCACACTTACCACAACGCGCTCCGCATCCTCTGCGCGGCCCTCCCAGATCGAGTTCAACGGCCGAGACCACCACGGCGAACGCCTCCTCGTGCAGGAGGCCTTTCGCGTGCATCGCGCCAGGAAAATGCTCGTCCCGATCATCGACGACGCGTACCTGATGCTACCCGAGCGCCTGAGAAAATTGCGGCTGCTCGCCGCAGCGAACGGCGGGAGGGCGAGCCGGAGAGCGCAAGAGGCCGGCTCGCATGGAGCCCTCTCGCAATGGCTCGCGCGGCGAGCGGCCACCCGCAAGCGAAGGAACTCGCGTCGCTCGCTTTCGAGGGTTTCACGATGGCCGTCGCCCAAGCCGACGGCTGGGCCAATGTGCACGCAAATCTCTCGGTGCGGTTCGGGGAGCCGAGCCGCGCTCACCGCGCCTTTGACCTGCGCACCGTGCCCGTAGGCGAGGCTGTGGGCCAAGGTGGGCTTCACACAGCGCTCGGCCCAAGCCCGCTGGTTCCGCAACTGCTCGAGATCCGGCACCCGCTCACCCACGCGCAGATCGACGCCATACACCGTCACCGACCGGCGTGGGAACGCGAGCAGTGCGAACATTTCGGCGTGGCCCGGAAAGATGGAGAACGAGAAGTAGCCGCTCCGCGATTGCAGCGAATTCAGCCTCCGTGTGCTGGTCGGTAACAGCCCTTGGTTTTCCACCGGCACGTGAGCCGCCGTGTCGTGATAGAGCCGCACCCAACCATCCGGGTTCGCCCGCAGCCACCGCGCCAACCGGAGCACGGCCTCCGGCGAAGCCTCTCCGGTCGCAACCTCCGCCAGCGGATTGTCCGTCTCGATCATGTCGTTCCTCCGAATCAATCCAGCTCGCTCAAGCCGGTGCCGCCCGTAGTGAGGTCGAGCAGCAATTGCACCACGGTCCGCTTGCCGCAGCTATCCAAACGCACGAAATTCCCCACGAAGTTCACCGGGGTTCCTGCCCTAAAACTACCGAGGATTTCCCACGCGGCGGCTTCACCGGAGGATGCGCCCGCATGGCCGTGCGCCATCCGCCGCAGAGTGTCCAGCGCGACTGTGCTCGCCGCCGTCATGCGGCGAAGCCGGCGCGAACTCCGTGGCCGCTGGCAACGGTATTGACCGTTGCGATACTCGGCCCGAACGAGGCCACTGGAGTGACCTCCGGCCAACTTACACCGGTGATCTGCGTGGCCGCATACCGCGCCGAGTCGTTACGCAGACGCTGCCAACACGCGCGGGAAGGCGTCCAATGAAATCCATACGTCCGCAGCTTCCCGATGGTGTCAGCCGGCGGCTTCGCGTCGTGGTAGATGCGCACGCGACACGCCTCTGCGTTGTCCTCCACCCTACTCCCGGAAAACGACAACGTCACCGATGCGCGCCCACTCTCGTTGGCCAGACCCTTTAGCCGTTGCTGCATGCGCCGGATATTCGCGCCGTTGTTGGTGAGTGAATAGCCCGGGAATCCGAAGCGCCCGCCGAAGTCGGGCTTGAGTAATTCGCGGGCGCTCGTGTCGCGCAGTCCGCAGGTGGCGACGATCTGCGCGACCTTCTCGTCGTCGGTCAGCCGCGGGTTGCGGACGATCTGATTCGCCGCCTTCATCACCACCTGCAATTTTTCCGCCGCCGCGATTCTTGCCTGCAATTGAGTGACCGCATCGGTGTCTTCCGAGCGGATGATACGTGAGGATGAGGGAGAATTCATAAGGTTAGGGGGAAATTCCGGGCCGCTGGTGCGGTCCGCTTTGCAGAGTGATGAACCGCCGATCCAGCGCTGGCCGGTGGGCCATCTGCCGGCTCGGACTTTCGACAATTCTCAATCGGCGTTTCCGCGCTCGGTTGAGCAGGTCCTCGGTTGCGGCCTCGCCGGGAAACGCGATGACTGTGCGCGCGAGTCCGGCGAGCGTCGTGTTGCGCCCGGTCGCAATCGCGGGGCCGTCGTGCATCCAATTCGCCGTGACCCGCCACACGGCGATGCCGCGCGTTCGCGCCCAGGCTTCGACCTGCGCGGCGACACCGTCGCTGCCAGCGGTGTGGATTTCCTTCGCGCCCAAGGTCCGCAGGGTGCGTTCGAGAAACGCCAGAGCCTCGACGCTCGCCACGTGGCGTCGCCCGCCGGTGACGATCACGATGACGCCCAAGGCTCCTGCACTCCTGGCCAGCGATACACTTGCCGTTCCTTGCTGGTCAGCGGCAAACCCTGCCCGAGCGGAGCCTGAGCGGATTTCATCGTCGGCCGTTCTACGGCAAGTCGCTCGCGCACCCAGCTCGGCGCCTCCGCCACCCGGGCCAGCGCCACGCGCACGGCTGCGTGCGCGGGCGTGTTTTTGAGACAAACGAAGTTCGCGGAAACTTTTAGCGCGAACTCCGCCTGACCGAGGTGGTCGTCGAGGTGCGACCGCGTGGACGAGTCGACGGGCATCGGGTTAGGCCGCGACTCTGGCGGCGGCAGCCGGAGGCGGGGTCGCCGGGGTCGTTGCCGGGTTCGCGAATTCCCGTCTGGCCTGCCGATCCTTTTCACGAAGGGCGGCGCTGACAAATGCCTTGTCCTTCATGTAGGGATTCACGCCATCCAGATCGTGGTCGATCCGTGCTTTCGCGTCGGCGGTCTGCGCCTGGTAGAACGCGCTCGCCTGCGGCAGTTGCTTCATGATGAGCCGCATCTCGCTTTCGTGTTTTTGTTGGTCGCGATAGATAAACGTCTCGATCGCGCGCTCGGGATTCTCCTTCACGAGCCGCGTGTAATACGTGACGTCGTCGGGGTTCGCTTTTTTGTGCGCCTCGATCTTCTTCTTCACTTCGGGATTGTCCCGGAAGACGAGCGGCTTGGGTTTCGTTAGGTCGGTTTTTTCTTTTTGGTCGAGGGCCATATGCGTGTTGGTTTAGGCCGCCTCTTGATGTGCGGGCGGTGTCGGCACCGGGCGGGAGTCCCGCCCGAAGGGTTCGGAGAGCACAGGGTTGAACGGCGGCTCGGTCGGCCCCTGCACGAGGCGCAACGCGAGGTCGAACTGCCCGCAGAGGTCGGCGGATTCGTGCCGCGCCAGCGCGAACGCCATGAGGCTCTTGGTTTCGATTGGCGGATTCGCGCCGGAGAACCGGCCGTTCAATTGGTCGGCCGCCGAAGCGAATTCAGCGTAGACGCTTTCGGGGATTTGGAGGGTCAGGGTGATCATCGTTGTTTTGGCTGCTTGGTTGTTGGTTGGTGTCTGCGCCGGCCCTGCAACCCGGAGGGTCGGGGTCGGAACGAAGTGACGGCCGTCCCGGGAGCCGGAGGCTCGGCGAAGGCGGACGGGCGGCGGCGCGGAGTGGAGACCCCGACCTTCCGGGGCGTGGCCGGACCCTCCG
>CANIJN010000241.1 GCA_947467625.1 Opitutia bacterium
GCGAGGCGGGCGTCGACCTCGGCGGCTTCCGTCGGGTGAATCTCGTGGTAGTAGGCGTTCGATTTCGCGAGCTGTTCGCGGTTGAGCAGGAGCGCGGAGAAACGGTCGGTGGTCGCGATCTCGTAGACCTGGTCCATCTTGATCGCGTCAAACGGGCACACTTCGACGCAGATCTGACAGCTCATACAGACCGAGGTATCGATGGCGAAAATCGCGGGGAAAAGCTGGGGTTTGCCGGTGGCGTCGGGTTTTTTGTCCTTCGATTTCTCGATGTAAATGCACTGCGGCGGGCACTCTTTCTCGCAAATCTGGCAGGCGACGCACCGGAGCGTACCCATGGGATCAGTGGCATTTTCGGTGACGAGGAACGGGAAGTTGCGGTAGGCCTCGGGGAGTTTCGTTTTTACCTCGGGATACTCGATTGTCGTCAGCCGTGCAGGATCGTGGAAAGAGCCCACGAAGTTTTTCGCGGTGACGCCGAGACCTTGAAGTAATCCGGTACCGAGCATGAGGTTTTTTGCTCCGCAATAACCTAGTTTGTTTTCCGTCGAGCCGGAAAATGGGAGCGGTGAAATCGGGAGTTCATGGAGTGAGTGGGTTGGATCAAATAAGGTTTTTGCGTCGCGCGAAAATCTAGCGGTCCACTTCACCGAGGACGATGTCGACAGAGCCGAGGATGATCACGGCGTCGGCGACGGTGTGGCCGAGACACATATCCTCGAGGACGGTGAGGTTAATAAAGGAAGGCGGACGGATGCGGTAGCGGTAGGGATTCGGGCTCCCGTCGCTGAGGAGATAGAAACCGATCTCGCCTTTCGGGCCTTCGATGCGGCCGTAGGCTTCGCCGGCTTTCGGGCGAAAACTGCGGAGCTTTGCCTTCGGGTCCATGATCGGTCCAGCGGGCAGACCGGCGAGGGCCTGCTGGAGAATCTTGATCGACTCGCGCATTTCCAGGACGCGGATCATGTAGCGGTCGTAGACATCACCGTGATCGCCGAGCGGGACGCGGAAATCGAAACGCGGATATACCCCGTAAGCGTCCACTTTGCGGAGGTCGTAGTTGACGCCGGTGGCACGGAGCATGGGGCCGGTGACACCGGCGTTGATGGCGAGCTCGGGCGAGAGTTTTCCGACGCCCTGGGTGCGGGCCATGATGATCTCGTTGCCGGTGAGGAGCGTCTCGAATTCGTCGAGGAAGGTGCCGTAGCGGTCGGTGAGTTTTTGCGCGCCCGCGAGCCAGTCGGCAGACGGATCGACACGACAACCGCCGAAGCGCTGGTAGTTGCACATCATGCGGGAGCCGGAGAGTGATTCGAACAAATCGAGGATGTATTCGCGTTCGCGGAACGCATACATGAGCGGGGTGCCGGAGCACCCGCAGTCCTGCATGAGGAAACCGACGAGGCAGGTGTGATTCAGGAGGCGCGTCAGCTCGGCGAGGATGACGCGAACGTATTCGGCGCGCTCGGGGACGGCTTGGCCGGCGAGTTTTTCGACGGCGAGGGCGTACGCCCAGTTATTCGTCATCGACGAGAGATAGTCGAGGCGATCGGTGTAAGGCATCGACCCGAGATAGGTGACGGTCTCGCCGAGTTTTTCGTGGTTGCGGTGGAGATAACCGAACACGGGCTTGAGTTTCACGATGGTCTCGCCGTCGAGCGTGACGATCATGCGGAAAACGCCGTGAGTGGACGGATGGTGCGGGCCCATCGACACCTCGAGCAGGTCGCCGTGGAAACTGTCGTGGACCTCGCGCACGCGCGCGCCGGGAGTTGCGCGCTCCGCGTTGAGTGCTGAGAAATCGGGAACACTCATGGGGCGGCTCCTTTCACGGGTGCGACGGCAGCGGGGGTGGGCGGCGTGGGGTAATGGGCTTTGGTTTTTTCGAGGACCGCGCCGTGCGGCGTGGGCTCCCACTCGTAATCGTCGGGCTCGACGTAGTCGCGCCGCATGGGATGGTCTTTGAACTCGTCCCACATCAAAATACGACGGAGATCGGGATGGCCGACGAAGGTGACGCCGAAGAGGTCGAAGACTTCGCGTTCCTGAAATTCGCAGGAGCACCAAACGGGCGTGAGCGAGGGGACGGTAGCCTGGTCGGTGCGGTTGCCGGTGCGCAGACGGAAAATCACAGGGCCGTGGCGGTGAGTGATCGAGTAGAGATGATAGACGACCTCGAGAAAGCCGGGCTGGAGGCGCTTGGTCTTTTGTTCGACGACGGTGGGGGGACCGGCCGGATTCGCCGGATCAGGCGTGGAGATGTTGGTCGTTTCGACGATTTCTTTTTCGGGCCAGTCGATGCCGGTGACGTTGGAGCACTGATCGAGTCTGAGCGTGGGATCGTCGCGGAGAAATTCGGCGATGGCGCGGGCGTGGGCGGCACCGAGGAGCAACGAGTGCTGGGCGGCGATGCCGGGATTCGTGACGACGGAGATCTCCGCACCGGGAAACTGGACGAGGAGGCGGTCGCGAATCTGCTCAGGGGATTCCATGGTGCGGGGGAGCGGCGAAGGGGAGAACGAGAACGATTCGGAGGGCGATGGGCTTTAGTCTTTGCGGACGATGGCGGGCGGGGCGGTCCACACTGCGGGGTTGGCCGGCGGCTCCAGGTCGTGTTCGCCGAATTCGGGTACGGGGCAGTTGCACGGCTGGTCGTCGCGGAAGTGGCGCGGGGCGTCGGGGCCGGTGAGTTTGAAACCCTGAATTTTTTTCTGCAACTGGACGAGGCCGTGGAGGAGAGCCTCGGGGCGCGGTGGGCAGCCGGGGATGTAGATATCGACAGGAATAAAACGGTCGATGCCTTTGAGGACGTTGTAGCCCTGCTTAAACGGACCGCCGGAAATCGCGCAGGCACCCATGGCGATGCAGTATTTGGGCTCAGGCATCTGGTTCCAAAGGCGGATCACCTGAGGCGCCATTTTTTTCGTAACGGTGCCGGAAACAATGAGGAGGTCGGCTTGGCGCGGGGACGGGCGAAAGACCTCGGAGCCGAAGCGGGCGATGTCGAACTTGGCCATCGACGCGGCGATCATCTCGATCGCGCAACAGGCGAGGCCGAAGTTGAGCGGCCAAACCGAGTGGCTGTTGCCCCAGGTGTAGAGCTCTTGCAGGGTGGTGAGGAGAATACCCTGGCGGCGGAGTTCGTCGCGCTCGGTTTCGGTGACGGAGGGTGGTGGCGGGGTGACGTCCTGACTCAAGGTGCCATCCTCCGGATCCCTTTTAAACACAGATTCGAGGGATGCCTACGGATGGAAACTTGCGAGTAAGAGGGTTGAGCTGGATTCATCCTTGGAATGGGCGGTTAACGTTTTTCATTTCCATTCCAAGTGCCCGCGGTGCCAAGCCCACACAAGCCCCTCCGCGAGCAGCAAGATGAACACGAGCATGGCCACGAGAGCGCCGACGGGCAGCGTAGTGAAGGTGACGGCGAAGGGCAGGAGGAAGAGCACCTCGACGTCGAAAATCAGAAACAAAATCGCGTAGAGATAGTAGTGGGCCTTGAACTGAATCCACGAATCCCCGGTCGCGGCGATGCCGCATTCGTAAACGGCACCTTTGTCGACGCTGGGTTTGGGCGGTTGGAAGAAGCGGAACCACAGCTGTGCCACCGCTAGCAGCACGAGCGGAAACGCCACCGCCACAGTAGCGAAGAGGGCAAGAAACGCATAGGGGTGAGCGTCCATGGTTAGGAGTATGAAACGTCTGTTAGGCTGAGGTCAAAGACAGAAACCTCAAACGCGTTCCCTCACTCCATTTTGTCGAACACTGCGCGTGAATAGCCGAGCGATTCGCGTGAATAGCCGACAAAAAGGAATGGTGAAGGACGCGCGCCGGCGTACGGGGTCGGAAAACTAGCGGCTATCACCAGCGAAATCACCGCGGGTGGCGCAATTGATCCAAGCCGTCGTGCCGCTCGCATAGTGCTCTTTTTTCCAAATGGGCACGCGGGCCTTGGTTTCGTCGATGATGTAGCGGCACGCGTCGAAGGCCGCGCCGCGATGCTCAGCTGTCACGCCGACCCATACGGCGAGTTCGCCGAGTTGGAGAAGGCCGACGCGATGGACGCAGTGCGCGGAGAGGATCGGAAATTTCTCGCGAGACTCGGCGAGAATGCGCGCGCCCTCTTTGTCGGCGAGCAAGGCGTAGGCCTCGTATTCGAGCGAGAGGACGGGCTGGCCTTCGTTGCGATTGCGCACCCAGCCTTCAAATGTGACGCACGCGCCCGCGCGTTCATCAGCGAGGGCGCGATGGAGCGCAGTGGATTCGAGGACGGCAGAGGAAATACGAAAACTCATAGCGGCAAGGTCCACGGTAAGCGTTTCGCGGGTCATGGCACCTCGTAAACTTCGACGAGGGCGACGCCGGTGGTATTAGCCACGCCGCTGATTTGGGCGGTGTAGCTGCCGGACGGAAGATACACTAGGAGCGCACAATCTTTGCTGCCGTCCGCGAGGGCGAAGGCGCCGACTTGGACCGCGGCGGCGCCGATGAGCGCGGCGTCGGTGCCGGCGGACCAGCCGGTGTTTTCGCCCAGGAGCTGGTTGCCGCGATAGAGTTGCAGGCGCGGCTTGGTGAGTGTGCCGATGACGTCAAAGGCCGCGAGGGCTGGGCCGATGCCGCGGATGAGCAGTTTTTTCGGTGCAGTGCCCGCCACGACGACACCCACGATTACAATATCGCCACCGGTGCCGACGTCGGCGCGGGTGGAGACGTTAATGAGTTTCTGCGCTCCGGTGCTGCCAACCGAAGCGTCGTAGACTTCGACCAGCGCTACGCCAGTGGCGACGGCTGCGCTGCTGACTTGCGCGGTGTAGCTGCCGGGATCGAGGCGGACCAAGAGCGTGGCGTCGAGGCTACCGATCCCCAATGGAAATGCACCCACACGCGCGGCGGTGGCGGAGATTTGCGGGACGGATCCGCCGATGCTCCAGTCGTCGTTTTCGAAGAGGGCAGTCGCGTCTTTAAAAATCCGTAGGCGGGGATTGGGAAGGATACCCGGGACGCCGAAAAGCGTGAGGGCCGGACCGGAGGCGCGCACGAGCACATCCTTCGGGGTGGTGCCGTTAATGGCGAAGCCGGCGATCAGGGTGCGCGC
The DNA here is from genome assembly GCA_947467625.1 of Opitutia bacterium. GTDB lineage: Bacteria > Verrucomicrobiota > Verrucomicrobiia > Opitutales > Opitutaceae > GAS368. The sequence goes on from CANIJN010000241.1 coordinate 5,096, forward strand.
GCCGCTGCCGGCGAGAGCACGCGTAGAGACGTTGGCGAGGCGCTCGACGCCGTCCAGCGCGCCGGGTGCGGCGAGCGAGACGGCGGTCCCACCGGTGGGCTGAAACGTTCCGGCGAGCGCAGCGCCGTTGACCCCGAGGTTTCCGGAGTAGGTGAACAGGGGCTGGCCGACGGAAAACGCGCCGGTGGCGGTGACTTGACCGCTGGCGGCGCGTGCGCCGGTGGTATCCAGTGCGACGAGCTGCAACGTGCCATCGGCAGCGACGATGACATGCATTTCTCCCAGAGGGGCGGCGATGGTGACACCCTGATAATAACCGGCGATCGAACCAGACCCACCCGTCGCCAGTTTTTGAGTACCGACAAATGCGATGTCTCCGGCGACCAGGTTGCCCGTGACGGTGCCCGCGCCAATGACTCCGGTCAAGGCGCCCGCATAAAACGAGGCGAGCTGACGCGTGGTGGATTCACCAGTCGCCGTGAAGGTACCGTCGAGTTGAACGATGAAACCGCGGGCGATCACCGCTTGGTTAGCACCGGTCCGAAAGCCGATCAATGCGCCGACGGCATCGGGTCCGACGGAGAGCGCGAAGGGCTCGCCGCTCGCGAGCGTACCGAAGTAGACCCCGGCAAACGGTGAAACGCTGACACCGAGGATTATCGGCGCAGAAACCAGCGAGCCCTCGCTGTGCGTGGCGACGAGCGTGTACGCGCCGGCGTCAGCGGGTTTCGTCGCGGCAAACAAGAGGGTGCCCCCCGTGGCGCCGGGCACGTCGACGCCGTTTTTCCGCCATTGATAAATCAGGGGGGAAGGACTCTGCACCGCTACGGTGAGCGTGGCGGGCGAGCCTGCGGCGACGGTCTGGCTCGGTGTGGAAGGACCAAAATTGATGGACGCACCGAGCCGGACAGAGACTGGCGTGGGAGTGGTGGAGCCGAATGAATTGGTGGCGACGATGGTGTAGGTGGCGGCGCTCGTGACGTTGGTGAGGGTGAGCGTCAGAGCGGTTTCACCGGCGAGGGACTGGCCGTTGCGGAACCATTGGTAAGTCGCCGCGGGATTGGCGGCCACGCCCGCCGTGAGCGTCACGCTGCCGGTAGGAATCACGGTGGCACCGACCGGTTGAGCCGTGATGCGGGGTAAGCCGGCGGGGGGGGAGGTGATCGTCAAAAGCGCCGCAGAGCTGGAGGCGACGCCCTCCTTCGTGGTGGCGAGGACCGTGTAGGTGCCGGCCGCAGTGGCCGGTGCGTACGGCAGAACGAGCGCAGCGGCCGTTGCTCCGGGCAAATCGACACCGTCCTTGCGCCATTGGTAGCGGACCAAGCTCGAACCGGTCGCGGTTGCCGCAAAGGTCACGGTCGTCCCGAGCAATACCGACTGGCTCGACGGCTGGGAAGTGAACATGGGGACCGCCGGGAAATCAACGACCGCGACAGACACTTCGTTACTCGAAATCGATCCGGCCGCGTTGGCTATCGTGACATCATAGCGACCGGCGGTAGCAGGATCGGGCGACAGGCGATAAGTAAACGACGTGGCTTTCGGAATGACCGCGCCATCTTTGCGCCACTGGTAGGTCACGCCGACGGTGGATTCCAATCCAACAGAAAGGGAGTCTCCGGCCGTGTTTCTAAACAGCACGAGCGAGGCGGGCTGCGTGTTGATGATGGGGAGCGCGGGGGCGGGCGCACCGAGTATCGAAAGCGCCACGCGGTCGCTCTGAGCGGAGCCGTGGCGGTTGGTGACGATGACCGAGTAGCTGCCGGCGCTAGCGGCGACGGGCGAAATGATCGCCAAAGCCACCGCCGTCGCACCGAGCATGGCGACACCGTCCTTGCTCCACTGATACGTGAAAGGGCGTTCGCCTTCGGCGGACACAACGAAATTTGCACGGGTGCCGAGCACGCGGGTTTGGGAACCCGGGTGACGCAAAATCTGCGGGGCCACGCCAAGATCCAAGATCTCCACCGGGATCGGGCGGCTCGTAACTGGGGGGCTACCCGCCGCCGTCACAATGGCGAGGTAGGCACCGGCGCTGTTCGCAGAAACACTTGGAACCACCCATGAACTGGCGGTGGCACCGGGAATCGCCACCCCGTCTTTGCGCCATTGGACCGTCGCGGTCTCGACGTTCAACAAGAGATCCAGGCGCAGGTAGTCGCCGATGGAAACCACCTCTCCGCCGGAAGAATAGGTGATGAGCGGCGGCGTCACATCGACGGTGACGACCCCGGGGTAACTGGTCACGGAGCCGATGGCATTCGTGACCACGACCGTGTAAGCACCGGGACTGGCCGGTTGAGGGCTCGCGAGTGAAAACGTGCGGCTATTATTCGCTCCGATGATCGGCACGCCGTCTTTGCGCCATTGGTAGGTGACGCCGAGGCTCGACCGCACGTTGACCGAAAGATAAGGCACAAAATTGCTCGGCGGCAGGCTTGAGCTCGCCGGATGCGTGGTGATCACCGGGACGAGCGCAGGCAAAACCGTGACGCGTGCAGGTGCGCTGGTGTCGGCGCCGGCACCCGTCCTGACCACGACTGTGTACACGCCGGCATCGGTGCTGATCGCATTGGGCTTGGAGTAAGTGCTACCGACGGCACCTGCAATCACCACGCCATCCTTTCGCCACTGGTAGGTGGGTGCGATGGTGCCCGTGGCATCGACCGTCAGTAAAATTTCCTCGCCCTGCCGGAGGACTTGGCTCGCGGGATCACCCACGACGACCGGGACGACTGGGCCGGGTACGGTGACGACGGCGGGTTCGGAGAGCACCGCGCCCTGAGGGTTGGTGACGACTACGGTGTAAGCGTCCCTCGCACCGCTGGCGGCGGTGACGGTGAAGCGATAATTACGGGTGATCGCATCCGTAATGGAGGTGCCATTCCGCCGCCACTGATAGGTGAGATCGCCCGCTGATTCGCCATCCGACGGACGAGCACCGGACCCCACCGCCAGCACCGAGAGCGACACAGTGTCGCCGATGGTCGCCGTCTGCGCCTTGGGCGACTCGTAAATGATCGGTCGAAGCGGAAAACTGATCGAAATATATCCGCTTGGGCTGGTCACCGAACCCCAGGGATTGGTCA
>CANIJN010000242.1 GCA_947467625.1 Opitutia bacterium
CGCGGCCGGCGCGGACGTTGTAGTTGAGCGGGCCGCTGGCCTGCAGATCGATGATGTTGGCGGTGACCGGCACCGGATTCGCCGCGACGGTGTTGGCGCGGACGACGGTGACCTTGTCGGTGAAGGCGCCGGCGACGACGCCCGTGGTGGTAGCGTTGGGCACGGTGGTGTTGCCTCCGGTCTGGGCGATCAGGCGCACGGCGCGGCGGTGGCGCTCGAAGTTTTGGTTCTCCGTGATATTGAGGGTGAACTTCGTGGTGTTGGACCACTTGTAGTCGGTCTTGAGGTTAACGGACTGCTGCTTGCGGTTGTTGTAGTTGTCCCACGTCTGGTAATTCCAGATGGGCGCGGGGCCGTTGAGCAGGTTGGTGCGGTCGAAGATGGCCTCGAATCCGCCCACCGCGTTTTCCGAATAGAAAACGTTGAGCGAGGTGCCGAGGTTGCGCTCGCCACCGAAGACGCTGAAGACCTGCTGGTGCGTGAGGTTCAGGATCGGGTGCGCGCGGTGCTGCGAACGCATCGGCGTCTGCTCCAGGAACGGCGGAGCCCAGCGCATGGAAAAATTGTAGGTGGTGCGGCGGTCCTCCTTCATCGAGAACGTCGAGCGCGTCTTGAAGTTGATCGTGCCCCCGAGAGAGTCGGCGCCCTTGTCGGGCGTCTGGCCCTTGATGAGTTCGATAGCCTCGAACATCGCGCCGGTGATCGACTGCAGTTCGAACGCGCGGGTGAGGCCGTTAGTGGTCAGGGATCCGCCGTCGACCGTGACGTTGTTCAACTGCGGGTTGGTGCCGCGGATGTTGAACATGAAGTTGAGGCCCTCGTCGGTCGGGCCCCCCCGGCGACGCCTGGCAGCCGCATGACGACTTCACCGGCGCTCATGTTGGGCAGATAGCCGAAGGAATCCATGGAGATGACATCCTTCACGTTGTCCGCGTTGCGCTTTTCGGTGATCTGCGCGGCGTTGCCCTCGCGCTCGCCGGTGACCTTGAAGGCGTCGAGCTTGTAGATGCCGCTCGTGAGATCGAAGTTGCGGGTGGCGCTGATGCCTGTGGCGACGACCACCGTCTCCCGCATGCTGTCGAGTCCGAGGTAGGAGACGACGAGCTGATGCGTCCCGACGGGCACGCCATTGAGCGTGTAGCGACCGGCGTTATCGGTGAGCGTGGTGAGGTTGCGCGAGGGGATGGAGACGGCAGCGCCTTCGAGGCTGTTGCGCGTCGCGCTGTTCGTGACAGTGCCGGTAATTGTGCCGACGTCCGCCGCGTGGGCGGTTGCGAGTGAAAGAAGAATGCCGAGCAGGGCGAGGTGGAGGAGGCGGGGCAGTGACCTAGGCGTATTCATGGTTGGTTGGGGAATTTGGCGCGTAGCAAAAGAGGTGAGTCCGGCAGTTACTTCGTCAGGAACAGCTCGCTCCGCACGATGGCATCGATGAGGGAGCGGAGGCCGTGGTTGCTGGCTTTGGTTTGCGCGAGGATGCGGGTGACTTCGCGGCGGTCGGAGTAGCGGGGTTCGGACCCGGTGCCATACATGAGGAGCTGGCGGACCATGTTCGTGGCGAGGGCGTCTGGCTGCCGGAGGACGAGCGTCTGGAAGTCGGCGAGGTTTTGGAAGGGCTCGCCGGTGGGGAGCTGGCCGGACGCATCCACGGGCTGATGGAGACGCACCTTCGGCGCAAAGCCGGAGGCGAAATCAAACGTCGCCGGCGTGTCGCCGCTGGTGAGCGAGCGATAGCGGTCGCGGTAGCCACCGATGACATCGAAGCTCTCCAGCGCGAATCCGGGTGGATCGATCTTCGCGTGGCACCCGGCACAGCTCTTGTCGGCACGATGCTTCTCCAACTGCTCGCGGATGGTCTTCGCACCGCGGGTATCGGGATCGATGGCGGGCACACCCGAGGGCGGAGGCGGAATGTGAAGGCCAAGGAGGCGTTCGTTGATCCAGACGCCGCGAGTGACGGGCGAAGTCGTGGTGCCGTTGGCGGTGACTTTCAACACGGCGGCCTGGGTGAGGAATGCACCGCGAGGGCTGTTCTGCGGCAAAGGAACGCGGCGGATGTCGCAACCTGTGACGCCGGGGATGCCGTAGTGGTCGGCGAGGCTTTGATTGAGCATCGCGAAGTCAGACTTCACGAGATGCGTGACGCTGAGGTCCTTCGTGATCAGCTCGCGCAGGTAGGCGCGCGTTTCCGCGATCATACTGTGCTTCAGATGCTCGCGAGCTTCGGGGTAAAGCTTCGTGTCGGGCTGCGTGGCGTCGATCTTGCGCAGGTCGAGCCATTGGTCGGCGAAGTCGGCGATGAAGCGATCCGAGCGTGGATCGGCCAGGAGGCGGTCGGTCTGGTTTCTGAGGTTCTCCGGCAGGTGCAGGCGGCCTTCGTTGGCGAGCGCGAGGAGTTCCGCATCGGGGATGCTGTTCCAAAACCAAAGCGAGAGGCGCTCGGCAAGGGCGCGATCACTGAGGCGGATGCGCGACGCGTAGTTCTTTGCCACGCCGGTGTCGCCGACGAAGAGGAAATCCGGGGAGCAAAGCGCGGCCTTGTAGGCCTCCTTCATCGCATCCTCGAAGCATGCGTGGCCCTTGATCTCCCGCGTGACGATTTCCACGTAGCCCTGGACCTCGTCCGCAGGCACGGCACGACGAAAGGCACGCGGAAGGAATTGTGCGAGCAGCCGCGTGGCGTCCTCCGGTGGATGCTCGCTGAGCACGCTCTCCAGTGGCGGCTCCTTTTCATCCTTGGCGAGTTCGCTATTGCTGGGACGGGTTCCGCCGTTGCGGGAGCGCTGGCGCACCGGCTCGCGTTTCGCCGCGATCATGCCGCTGACGTTCGCAAGCGGGCCGATGGGCAGGTCGCCAAAGATCGCGGTGTGGCTGCGCGGCGGCCATTGCTCGAAAATCGGGCCTTCCACCTCAAACCAGTCGAGCGCGATGCCGGGGCCGGAATGGACGGCGCTTGAGCCCCGCGACTGCGAGGCCCAGCGTCCGGTGTTCTTCTCATAGCCGGTTGGCGTGCCCATCTCGAAGAGCAGTTCCTCGTTCACATCGAACCAGCCGGTGTATTCGTGAACGCGGCTTTCGAGTGAGGGAACATCGAACATGCCCAGCCGACGCGAAGGCGAATGCACGAAGCGCGGGCCATCCGACGGAAGCCACACGGAAAGCATGAAGGACTCGTTGCGATGCGGCGGCTCCACGTTGCCGCGATCCCACCAGAAGCCCCACGCAGAGGTGCGGATGCGATAGGTCCCCGCGTAAACCGGCGAGAACTGCAGGGTCATGCTGAATGTGCGCTCGATGGGACCGGTGAAGTAGCCGATGGCCCCCTGGTAGTCGCGGAGCTTGGTTCCCAGCGAGGTGTTCCTTTGTTTCCGCAAGGCATCGCCGGGGGCTCCCCAGAGATTGTCATCAGCCGAAGGCAGAGGCAGCAGCGGATCGAAGGCCTTGTCCTTCAGCAGCACCGCGTCACCCCGCGCGACCCAGTTCCAGTTTTCCGATCCGCTGGTTCCGCCGTAGCGCTTGCGTAAAACCGGTGGCGGCGTGCTGCGGGTGGCGATGGCGCTGGTAAGCGCGAGGTCTGCCGCGTCCATGAACTGGCTCAGATGCACGTTCGAGAGATCGAGCGCCTGGCCGATCTTATTGTAGCCGTGGCGACGCTCGTCCTCGGGCAGCAGATGCTTGATGCGCAGGCCGGGCAAATGCAGCAGGTCGCGCAACGCGTTCTCGTATTCCTGCGCGGAGAGGCGGCGGAATAGCGCGCGCCCTGTCTTCGCGATGTGCGCGGCATCAGCCTCGTGCAGCCGGTCATCGAGCAGCTTCAGCGCATCGGCGTTTTCTTTTTCCGAAGGACGCTCGCGGCGCGACTTCGGTGGCATTTCACCGGCGGCGATGCGATCATGGACATGCGCCCATGCGCTGAATCGTTCCACCTGATCGAACTTCATCGGCAGCGACTCCAGATCGAGCCCGCCCTTCTTGGTCGTCGAGTCGTGGCAGTCGAAACAGTGCGTATCCAGATATCCGCGGATGTCCGCCTCAGCGGCGTTGAGCGTCGAGGTCGCGAGAAGAATCAGAAGCGGGATGCGCATGGCGCGAGAGTGGGTGGAGTGGCACGAAGCGTGGGCCTACTTGTCCCTCAGCTCGGTGAGGAACGAGAGCAGGTCGCGCAGGTCGTCGGGGGTTTGGATGAGGCCTTCGGGCATCGGGGAGCGGTCCTGCGGTTCGCGCTTGGCGATGTCTTTCGTGCGGATGCTCTGGCGGATGCCGGCGGGGAGGAGGAGTTCGAGTTCGCTCGCGGTTTCGCTGGTGATGAGTCCGGCCATGGCGCTTCCGTCGGTCTTGGTGACCATGGTCCATTTGAAGATGGGCGAGACGGTTTTGTTCGGCGTGATGACGGACTCGACGAGGAAGGGCACGGTGAAGCGCGTGCCTGCGCCGATGAGCGATGGACCGCCGCTGCCGTTGTCGCCCGGCTTGACGGCGTGGCAGACGGCGCAGCCGCGCTCGGTGAACAGTTTTGCGCCTCGCGCGGCATCACCACGCGTGATTTCCTTCGTCCAATCAACACTCGCGAACGCGGCGGGCAGTTCGGTGATGCCGGTGCTGATCGCACCTTGGATGGGCGCTGCTTGCGCGAGCTTCGCGTCCTTGATGCCGAGGATCGCGGCGGCGCGGGCGTCGGTGCGCGGGTCTTTGAGTAGGCGGAGGAAAAAGGCGGCCTGCTTCGCGTGATCGGTCACGGGATCGTCGAGGCGGCGTTCGAGCAGGGCGAAGAGGCTTTGCTCATCCGGCGACTTCGCAGCAGCGGCCCACACATCGGCCATGGTGAAATTGCCCGTGCGCAGTTCCACCGTTTCGTTCACGTAGGCGACCTTGCTGAGCATCGGAGTTTGCGGCCAGCTTTCCGGCAGCGCTCCGCTGAAGGCCGGCACGGTGAGGCGCTCTCCGGCGATGAGAATGCCCGCGAGACGCTCGGTAGGCGCGGTGGATTCGCAGAGCTTCTGGATCGCGGCCAACGTCAGGCGACGGGCGAGAAGTTGCACGGCGGCTTGCCGCAGCAGGCGGTCTTCACTCTGCGCGAGCGTGATAACGCGCGCTTGCGCGTCGAGTTCCGTGAAGTGCTCACGCAAAGCGACGAGCGCCGTGTGGACGACCTGCGGATTTGCGTCGTCGAGCGCTTTTTCAAACATGACGCGATCCGGTGAGCCCGCGAAGTTCGCCAGCGCACGCAGCGCTTGCAGGCGGGTCGTCGGCTGCGCCGAAGAAACCAGCGGCGCGATGAGGTCGAGTTTTCCTGACGCTGCGACGAGCCACAGCAGATGCGTGGTCGAAGCAGTCGCCTCGGGTGCCTGCTGGAAGCGGCGCGATGCTTCATCGGCAACGCTTGGCCCGCGTCGCACCAGCTCGATGTGCGCGCGGTAGCGGCGATGCCACGAGTCGCTGGCGAGTTCGGCGAAGAGCTTCTCAGCCGTCGCGGTCGTTTCTTCATAAGCCTCAAAGGGTGCATTCGCCGCGTCATCGGCCCGCGTGATCATCACGATCTCGCTGCGATACATTGGCGAGGCTTCGTTACCCTTCATGTGGGCCAGGCTGGTGAAGATGCGCCCGCCGCGTCCCACCGCGACCCCGACCGGCCGCGCAGTTGGCTCTGCTTCACGGAAGAAATCCTCCTGCTCTGCCTGAAATGACGCACCGCGTGGACGCAGCGGATAGCGCAGCAGCTTCGCCCGACCCCACTCAGCGACGTAGAGCCGATTCCGGCATTCGGCGGGAAGAAAGGTATCGTCATAGTATGCCATACCCGTCGGCACATAGCGGCCAAGATCGGGATGCATCGAGTCCAAGAGGTCCGCGCGCCACGGCGTCTTCTCGCGCATCCAGCCTCGCGGCCATGAGAAGTATGCGCCTGGCGTCAGATGCAGAAGTCGACCTGGCACATAGTCCCGAGGACGGCCTTCGTTGTCATTGTCGCTAGTGAACAGATTCCACTCGCGGTCGAAAGCGATGCCACAGTTGTTGCGCGTGCCCGCGGCGACGACGCATAGTTTCTCGCCATCCGGGCTAACGCGGAACACTCCGCCGCAACCCGTCACCGCACTCGCTTTTGTGCCGTGGCGATACGTCCAGTGCGACCAGTGATCCATCCGCTCCTTATCGCCGTAGCCGATGATCTCATCGCCGTTGGCGAAATAGAGATCGCCCTCCGGCCCGATGACGAGACCGTGGATGCCTTGGTGCATATCCCAGCCCTTCATCATAGGCAGGCCCCACACGAAACGCCGCGCCTCGATGCCCGTGCGATTCTTCACCGCGCCCGGCAGCAGATAGATCGCGGTGTGCGTGGAGACGTAGAGATCGTCACCCCGGATTGCGATGTCATACACCCACGCGTCCTTCGGGAAACGGAAGAGCAACTGGCGCGGCGCATACAGTCCGCCCGGCGCCGGCTCATAAACAAAGAGCGCCTCGCGACAGCCCGCAAAGAGCCGCCCGGCACTGTCGAGTTGCAGGCCGAGGAAGGACTCGCGCTCGTCGCTGTCGATGATCACGGCCTTCAAACCCGGCACATCGAGATGGAACTCAGGAGCCTGCGGCACAGCGACAGACGATGCGGGAGAAGCGCTCGCCGCCTTCGCCACCGGATGATGGATGAACTCGATGCACTGCTTCACATCCGGCACGCTGTTCAGCCAGTTCGTCTCGTATTCCACAAAGATGGAGCCCGCGAACTTCTGTCGCCGCAGCTCCGCGACGATCCCGGCGATGTTCGTCACGCCGGTGCCGAGGATGAGATCGGTGGACGCCTGACCGACGACGGCCCGGTCCTTGAGGTGCAGATTGATGATGCGGCCCTCGACCAGCTTGATCGCATCGAGCGCGTTCAGCCCCGAGGTCGCCCAGTGCCCCGTGTCGGCGCAGAGGCCGATGCGTGCGTCGCGATTCTTCACCACGCCCAGGACGAATGCGGGGTCCCAAGTTCGGTTGAGCGGCGTCCGTCCGTGGTTGTGGAAGCCCACGCGGATGTCGAACTCCTTCACGAGCTTTTCGATCAAATCGAGCTGGTCGGGAATGAGCCCCATGCTGAACGACTTCACCCCGAGCCGCTTCCCGAACTCGAATACCTTCCGCGCCCCCGCTTCGTCATTCGGGATGCCAATGAAGATGCTCGCCGGCGCGACGCCGTGTTTCTTCAAATGCGCGTGCAAGGCCGCCATGTGCTCATCGCTCATCTCAGGCCCGATCTTCCCCGGCTCCGTCTTGTTGAGCTTCTGCCCCGAGACAAACTCGATCACCGTCCCGCCCGCCTCTGCCGTCTTCTCGATGGCCTCATAGACCGTGAAGCGGTTGAAGGTGAAGGCCTGACATCCGGCGGAGAAAGGCGAGGGACTTTCGGCGGGCTGCGCTCTTGGAGCTGCAAGGTTCTTGATGCGGATGTTTCGATAGCGCACAAACCGTCCGACCTCGTTGCCGCCGCCATGCACCTGGAGACCGATGTGACCTTCGACTGGAAGCCGTGCCTCCGTCTCGGTCCAAGTCATGATCTGCATACCGTTGATCCAAGTCGTGATGGTAGGCTTGTCGCCTCCAGTGATGCGCATCTTGAACTCGTTCCAGCCATCCGCCTTCCAGAAGGTCTTCCATTGCTCCGGCGTCATCGCCACTGGCTGCGGTGTGCGGTCGGGAGTGAGTGAGATTTCGCTCTCGGTCTTTCCGAAGTTGAAGAAACGGAGGTGCGGCTTGCCGCCCAGCCCTTCGCCGTAGAGACCCATGAGGCTGCCACCGGGATGGAAATCGATGAGTCCCTGGTAACACTTGCCGTCCTCGGTGCAGCGAAGGAAGAGTCCGCTATCCGGGCCGTAGTCGTTGTTCATCTCCAGCGTGATCTCGAACTCGGAATACTTCGCGTCCGTCAGGATGATGCCGCCATTGCCCGGGATGTCCTGCGTGCCAGTGAGCGCGCCATCCACCACTTTCCAGTCGCCGCCCGACTGATTTTTGCTGGCGCGGCTGTGGCCGGACTTTGCGCTGACATGCCAGCCTTTCAGCGTTTGGCCGTCGAAGATGGATTCGAACCCGTCATCGGCAGCGTGGCCGATCGCGGCGA
>CANIJN010000243.1 GCA_947467625.1 Opitutia bacterium
AGCGATCCGTCAGCAGCCGGGGCCGCCGGATTCCCCGCGGACTCAAACGAAAAATGTCCGGCTATCCACTGCGTCACGCCCGAGCCCCCACTCAGGTTCAGTTCTATCCGCCCGTCATCGCTGCGCCCTCTTATAAGTGAACAGTATTGTAGCTAATTTGTAAACCGTAACGGCCGCTTCCTCGTGCTGTCCGGGCGGTCCTGCCCGGACCTCGCGATCCGTGTGCTGGAGCTCGCCGCGCAGCGCTTACGCGAGGACTTTCCCCGCGTGCATGTCTACCCGTTCGTGCTGGTGGAGACCTTTGGCGAACCGACCCTGTATTGCGGCACCGGTCACCAAGCGGCGAACCGGCAAGAGCTCGGACGCACCGCCGGCTAAGCGCGCGCCGGCCCGGATTACTAGAAAAAACACGACCGCCCGAAAGAGCTTTGGGGTCGGGCGCTCGCCTCGGCAGCCCGGACCGGGCTCGCGGCCACAACGCTCCCGGCGGACCTCGCTGGACACGAGCGCACCCCGCCGCCCCGCAACCGTCTCACGATGCCCGCGCTCGCGGGCCTGATCGAACTCTTCGCGCTCGCGCCCGACCTGCGCCGCGCGACCGGCAGCTGTTGAGCGCCTTTCTTTGGGGTGGGACAACCACAGCGTCCTCGCGCAAGAAGCGATCCCCGAAAACCAACGAGATTCCTCGGCTCGCCGCGCTCCTGCACGACGTGCCACTGGTCGGCGTGCGCGTCACCGGCGACACGCTCCACACGCAGGACGACACCGCACGGCACCTTGAGCAGGAACGCGGTACGGACGACCTCGCGGTCGTGAAGGCCAAACAACCCGTCCTCCGCAAGGCGTGCGCTCAGGTCCACCAATAGCCGGTTTTTCCCCTGACTGCGTCGATATTGCCAAGGTCCACGGCCGGATCGAGACCCGCGCGATCCAAACCCGCGCAGTCGCACCCGGCGAACTCCTCTTGTTTGTGGCGCATGTTGCGCCGCGATCGTGGCACGGAGCGCCGCACGTCTCTACACGGCGTTCGCTAATCGAACATGCCGAGCACCCGCTTGCTTCGCATGGCTAATATGTGCGCGCCGAGGCGCCCGACAGCCTTGGCGGTGCGCAAAGCATCTTCGTCCAAGGTGCTGTCGCGCCAGTGGTGCAAGCGGTTTTCGACGGCGTCCGAGTGGTTGGGATGAGCTCCACCCATTCCCGGGCGCCGTGGCGACGCGAGGTAGCGCAGAGTTTTGCCGCCGACGCCGAGCCATTCAAGATCGCCAGCTCCCAGCCAATCATCATTACCGCCCTGAGGTCGAGAGCCAGCGGTTCGGGGTGGCTTAACACCAAACCGAGTCGCCCAGCTCGCTGGCGCACGCTCCAGCCTACCCAGTGCTCGGGTGCCGTCACGTGAGGGGCGGGGCACCGCTCAGGCAAATCAACGCGACCCACTCCCCCCTTGAATTCCGCGCCGTAGCGCAGACTGCACCCGCCGAGGCACGCGCTGCGCAGGTCATTTCTTCTACGAGCCGATAACCGACGTGCTCGCGCTCCGCGGTCGGAAGCAACCGCGCGATGACGTGACCTAACGCCTGAACCGGAGGTTTTTCTTGCAGCTGTGGCTTACGACCGGTTCGCACTAATCTGCGGAAAATGTCTCGTCATTTTTCGGTCCGGCGCTCCAGCTCGACGCCCTCGAACTGCAGATGGAATAGCTCTCAGGAAACTGTCAAATCGCTCGGCCGTCATTTCACGAAGGGAGCGCAGCTGATTTTCCGCCGACCTGATGCCGTCGAACCGGCCTTGCTCCCTTTGAACTCGACTGAACTCAGGTGCTACGGATGGGCAAGCAAACGCTGGCTGTAGCCGCGATCCGAGCGTTCTGAGCGCACGCTTGTGCTCGCCGCCAAGCAAGTAATTATCAGTCACGATTTAACTTTCATCTTCGCCCTGATTCGTGTCCATGCCGCCCCTCCCAGTCATAGCCATCGTCATCCCTGTCTTCAACGAGGAGGCCGTCCTGCCCACGCTTTTTGCCCGCCTCAGCGCGATCTTTGGCGCGCAACCCGCCCTGTGCGCTTGGCGCACGGTCCTTGTCGACGATGGCAGTCGCGACCGCTCGGCCGCGCTAATCCGCGATCAGGTGGCGGCCGACCCGCGTTTCGAACTCGTCGAGCTTTCACGCAACTTTGGGTTTCAAGCCGCACTAGCCGCAGGCCTCGCGTATGCACGCCAAGCGGACGCGATCGTGACGATGGATGCCGACCTCCAAGATCCACCCGAGGTCATACCCCAACTGATTGCCGCGTGGCGCGCCGGGGCCGAAATCGTCCGCGCGACCCGTCGTACGCGGACCGAAACCGGGCTGCGCCGCCTCGGCTTCAATGTGTTTCACGGTGTCTTCGGCCGGCTCTCCGACTTCCCGATGGAGCCCAACAGTGGTACGTTTGGCTTGATCGGCCATGATGCCATCGAGGCGTTTCATCAATTTCCGGAGCGCCACCGTTTTTTCCCCGGCCTGCGCGCTTGGATCGGCTTCCCGACCACCGACGTGCTCTACGACCGCGAGGAGCGGGCTGCCGGCCAGCCGCAACAAACCTTGCGGCGCCTGGTGCGCTACGCACTCGACGGGCTTTTTAGTTTTTCGCACCTGCCACTGCGCATGCTGACCTACACTGGCGTGTTCGTGGCGTTCATGGGTTTCGCCGCCGCCGTGTTCTACGCCGCGCGTCGTATTCTAAATATCGAGACAGCCCCCACGGGTTACACTACGCTGGTCACGATCGTGCTGTTTCTCGGTGGGGTGCAGCTTATCGGCATCGGGGTGATCGGGGAATACTTAGGGCGGGTTTACGACGAGGTGAAACAGCGCCCACTCTATGTGGTGAAGCGCCGCCCGGGCGGTCCGCGATGAGCCGCCTCCGCTGGGCGCCGCTAGCACTGCTGGGCGCCATCCTCGTGGTCGCAGGTGCCACGCAGCTGTTCTCGACGTTTATGGTCTATGACGATGAGGGCTACGTGCTCTTCTCGTTGAAGACTTTCGCCGAGGGCGGCGACCTCTACGAGCGGGTCTACAGTCAATACGGTCCGTTTTTCTTCCTCCTTAACCAAGGCCTCCATTTCGCAGGGCTCCAGTTTACGAACACCGACGGACGGCTCCTGGCGCTGGTCTACTGGATCGGCGCCGCCGGGTTCTGCGCAGCAGCCGTCTGGCGACTAACCCGATCAATGGCTGCGACGAATGTCGTCTTTGGCGGCGTCTTCCTGCACCTCTTGCAGATGACGGACGAACCGTCGCACCCCGGCGGCCTGATCACACTCGCCACCGCCGCTGCAGCGTGGTGCGGCACGCGGTGGACGACCGCGCCGCGCCGCCTGGCACTCGCCACCGGCCTCATCGGAGCGGCACTCGTGTTGACCAAAATCAACGTCGGCGTCTTCCTCGTCGTCGGGGCCGGCGGATGGTGGCTTCTGCACCTCGAGGCGCCGCAGTTCGGACCGCGCACCCGAGCAGGGCTAGTGGTGGTGGCGATGGCGTCACTGCCGCTCGCGCTGATGCACAGCCAGTTCTCAAATCGCGGCGCAGTGATCTTCGCCCTGATTGCCGCAGCGGCCGGCGTGAGTGTCGCGCTCGCCGCCGCACGCGGCGCACGGCCGCTGTCCCGGTGGCGTGATCTCGCAGTGGGCTCAATCGCAGGTTTGGCCGTAATCGCGCTGACCAGCCTCGCCGTGATCGTACAAGGCACCTCCTTGCACAGTTTGCTGGAAGGCGTGCTGTTCGGACCGCTGCGCCATCCCACCGTTTACTCCGCCTACACCGCATGGCCCGCAAGCACCGTGCCCGTGGCGGTTGGACTCGCCGTCGCCGCCGGTTGCGCGATCGCGTGGCCCGGGACGCTGACCACCCGGCTCGTGGCCACGGGCCGTCTGGTCGCAGCGGCCCTCTATTTTGCCTACTGGGGCCTGGGTGGACCGTTGAGCGCCCCCAAGTTTGCACTGTGCTTCGGTCTCGGCTTGGCTTGGCTCTTCGTTCTGCCGCTCAGCGGAGACGAGCGCACCCAGCCCGCGCGGGCGTG
Source organism: Opitutia bacterium (assembly GCA_947467625.1). GTDB lineage: Bacteria > Verrucomicrobiota > Verrucomicrobiia > Opitutales > Opitutaceae > GAS368. The sequence continues at coordinate 4,062 of CANIJN010000243.1, forward strand.
GCTTGGGCTCCTCCTCGTCCCGCAGGCACTCCACGCTTTCCCCGTCGCCGGCAGCCAAGTCGGTTGGGGCACTTTTCTCTGGCTACCGCTGGTCGCGTTGGGCGTCCACGATGTGGTGCGCATTTTCACCGCGTCCTGGCGAGCGGCGGGCATGCGCGTCGTCACGGCGGCCGGCAGCGTGCTCATGCTCGGCGTCACGGTGGGCTGCGCCGAGTATGCGTGGCTCGGCCTCTCGCGCGTTCGCCAGGCCGATCCGCTCTGCCTACCCGGCGCAAGCGAGCTACGGTTGCCAGAGCGCACGGCGACCGCGCTGCGCATCCTTTCACGCAACATCGCCGCACATGGCGATATGCTTTTCAGCCTGCCCGGCATGCTCAGTTTCAATCTTTGGACCGATGTGCCTCCCCCGACCCCGGCCAATACGACCCACTGGTTCTCCCTGCTCTCACCCGCCCAGCAGGAAGCCATCCGCCAACGTCTCGCCGACGCTCCTCGCGCCATCGTTATCGTGCAACGGGGCCTGTGTGACTTCCTCCAACGAACCGGAGTCTCCACCGCGAGCCCGCTCAACACCTGGCTCCACCAAAACTACCAACCAGCCTTCACGCTAGAGGACTACGAACTATGGGTGCGCAAGGGGCGCTCGATCGCCGCGCTCGATACCGCGACGATGTTCGAAGCCACGCCAAACAGCGGAGAATCACGCTATAAGATTTCCCTCACACTCGCCGCCTCCGCCCTCGCCACGACCACCTCTCTCGAACTGCATCGACTCAGTTTCAGCGGGAGCAAAATTGAGGACACGTGGACAAACTCCGACGTGCGGCTCTTCGTCACGTCCCTCAACACCAGCGGCGCCACCATGGGCGCCCCTCAGCGCATCACCCTTCCCTTCCGCGCCTCCGGCATCGTGCGCCTTGATGTGTTCATCGATCGTTTCCCCACGGGCTTTCCCTACCGGCAGGGCGCTGTCTACCTGCTCGACCCCCAAGGCAACCGCACCGCCGAGGCACGCTTTATCAACTAGCCACGCCGCCGCGCCACCAGCACGAGACTCACGCCAAAGGGAAACGGCACGCGCCATCTGGCTAGCCCAGTGAATTGTGCCCGCAGCAGCGCGTTGATCGCCGCCGGCGGCTGGCGGTCTTCCGCGCGCGACGCGGTTACAGACCAGCCGAGCCGTTTACCGAAAGCACGCCAACGGCGCACCGCCCAGACGAGTGGATACACCAGAACGTTCGTGTAATTGACGTAAACTAACTCCCATTGCCCGCCCGCAAACAACGCGCGCAACTGCGCCCGATCATAACGCCGGAAGTGGTGGAGCGCTCCATCCCAGTCGCTCCACAACGCCATGCTCGCGGGCACGGTGACGACCGCGAGCCCACCCGGCTTGAGCAAACGGCAAAATTCGTTCACGACCGCGGCGTCATCGGACACGTGTTCCAGCACATCGAGCGCCGTCACATATTCGAGCGAACGTTCAGGCAGCGGCACGCGGTCCCCCGCTAGGCTAAGAATCTGCTCCGGCTTGAACCGGGTGCGCAAAATGCGCAGCGCCTCTTCGTGGTCGTCGAGCACCAACACGCGACAGTCTGCCGCCATTTCTTCGGCGAAGAGCCCCGTGCCGGCACCACAATCGAGCAGAGTGTCATCTCGGTGCGCCGGACGGGCCCGGCGAATCCATTCGCGCACGAACCGACGCTTGCCGGAATAATACCAGTGCTCACGTTCGAGAGCGGCGATGTGGGCATATTCAGCGGCGTCCATGCGAGTGAGAGAAGACGTTGTTTCGCTGCGCGGAGTTCTCCAAGTTCAAAACGTGCCGCGCCCCGCAGTCACTTTCTCCTCCGGTTTTCTCGTCACGCTCGCCGTGCTGCTGGCCCTCGCTCATGCGATTCTCGCCGTGACCGCCACGACGGAAAAATCGATGACGTCCGACGAAATCGCCCACTTGATCGCCGGTCACTCCTACAACACACTCGATGACTATCGCCTCCAGCCGGAGAACGGCAATCTGCCCCAGCGCTGGGCCGCGCTCCCTCTGAGTCTCGCCGCCCCGTTGCCCCCGACCGCCCTTCCCGATTGGAAAACCGCCGACGTGTGGTCTTACGGTCATCAGTTTTTTTACGATCAGGCCCTCCCCACGGATAGGTTTGTCTTCGCCGGACGAGCCATGATCGCCCTCTTCAGCGCCGCCACCGGCTTGCTGGTTTTTTTCCATTCGCGAACGCACTTCGGCTGGCGCGGAGCGTTTCTTTCACTCGCTCTTTTCGCTTTCTGTCCGGCGTTTCTAGCGCACGGCGCCTTGGCGACGTCGGACGTAGTCATGACCTTTTTCTTCCTCGCGGCTGTCACCACATGGTGGAGACACCTCGAGCAACCCGGCGTCGGCGGAGCCGCCCTGAGTGCGACCGTGCTCGGACTCTCCTGTGTGGCGAAATTTTCCGCCGTCCTACTCGGTCCGATATTCTCGTTGATCGCGGTCGTGTGGTTTGCCGGCCGCTTGCAGCGGGACGGCTGGCGGGCACCCCTCCTCCGGCTTGCCCGCTCGACGAGCGTACACGTCGTCGCGGCGGGGGCGATTATCTGGATATTCTACGGTCTGCGCTTCAATGCCTTCGCGCCCGCGCTCGCCGACGGCGCAAGTTTCAACCACGGCTGGGGGTGGATATTGCAGGACATGGGCTGGCCGCGAACACTCTTCATTCAGCTCCGCGCATGGCAGGCGCTGCCAGACGCATTTCTTTATGGCTCGGCGTTTGTACTGCAATTCTCACAACAACGGGGCGCTTTCCTCAACGGCGACTACAGCCTCACGGGATGGATCTCTTTTTTCCCCTATACCTTTGTCGCCAAAACCACGCTCCCCTTTCTGCTACTTATTTTGGCCGGCGTAGTCGTCGGTTTCCGATCAGTGAAAACAACGGATATTCGGACCATCCTCACACGTCTCCGACCGTTTACCCCGCTCCTGATTTTGTTCGGAGTGTATTGGGCGACCTCCCTCACCAGTCACCTGAATATCGGGCACCGTCACATTCTGCCCACCTATCCCGTTCTTTTCATCGCCGCCGGAGCGTTCGGCACGTGGTTGGATTTTCGCCGACCATTCGCGGCATTACTCGTATCTTTCCTGACGGTTTGGCACGTGACGGAGTCCTGCTTAATCAGGCCGCACTATCTGGCGTATTTCAATAGCGTCGCCGGCGGTCCATCGAATGGGTGGAGACACCTCGTCGATAGCTCGCTCGATTGGGGGCAAGATCTCCCAGGACTAGCCCAATGGCTGAACCGCCACGCGAAGAACGAACAGGCCTTTCTCGCCTACTTCGGCACCGGTGATCCGGCCCACGAGGGCATTCGTGCGACCCGTTTGCCAGCGCTGCCCGAAGTCGGGCCCGAGCGTCCGTGGCATCCGTTATCAGCCGGCGTCTACTGCGTGAGCGCGACGATGCTGCAGCACGTCTATAGTTCAGTGCGGGGAAACTGGACCCTCGAGCGCGAAGCCGAGTATCAAACACTCCGCCCGCTGGAGGCGCTGCTGCTGGCCTACCAACACGACCCGATCCGCCGCGCTGAACTCCTGCACGATGCACCGGAAGTGAAATGGAAAACCGCTTGGAAACGCTACGAGGTCCTTCGTTTTGCTCGGCTCAGCCATTTTTTGCGCGTGAAGCCCGCGATCGCAAACATCGGCTACTCCATTCTTGTCTTTCGACTCAGCGCCGAAGAGGTGGCGGCCGCCACCGGCGGTTCGCTCAAAGACTGGAGCGCTCTGATCGAAAGGACCGTGGCAACGCCACCCTGAGCGCCAAGCCGAACGGCCGTGCGATTTGCACAGCGAAAAACATCAAGGGGACCGACGTCGTTCCCTCCCGTAAGGCGAGCAGTGATCGCTCGCGCTACTCGGCCAAAGGCGCGAGGGGTACCTGCGCCACCTGCGTTTCCCTCGCTGGTTCGAATCGCAGCGTCGCTACGCCAGCCGTCGAACAGCACGCTTAATTCGCAAACC
>CANIJN010000244.1 GCA_947467625.1 Opitutia bacterium
GTGCTGGCCCGCCGCCGCGAGATACTTCCCCTGGAGGAACCGCAACGCGCTGGAGCCCGCATCAAGGCCGCGCGCTTTTTCGATGAGCCGGAGGGCTTCGGCGAAATTCCCGAGCGCGTAGCGGCCGACGGCGGCGTGCCGGTAGGATTCCACGGCAAAAGCGGCGATCTCGCCGGCCGTGGCGTCGGGCTGATCGCGGAACCGCTGGAGCACGGATTTCGCCAGCACGTGGCCGAGCCGCACGGCGTCCGGATGGCTCTCCACCGCCGCGTATTTCCCCGCGCGCGTGAGAAAATCCGCCGCCTTCTCGAGATCCAGCAACGGGGCCGCATACAGGTGGAGCATCCCAATCTGGCGCAAGACAAAGTAGTCCTCGGGCATGGCGGCCTCCGCCAGGTGGAAATACTTCAGCGCATCCGTGTAGAAATCGGGGTCGCGGCCGGCGCTCTTAAAAAACTTCAGCCCCATCGTGATCCAGCGGTGGCGCTCCTTCTCACTCTCCGGGATGTGGAGGAGTTCGGCGATATTTTCAGCCAGCACGTTGCCGATCCGCTGCTCCTCCAGCCCGAGCGCGAGGCGAGCATCCATGCTCTCCAGCCACCGGTTGGCCTCGCCGAGGCCGTCGTTGATCCGGCCGAAGCCCACCTTCTGCGTTTCGTTGAGGTGATCGAGCGCCGCCAATTGCGCCCGGCTGGATCGCTCGATGAAGCCGCCGATGGAGTCCGCCGTGTATTTCGCGATCGTCGCCTTGTTCAGGTAATTCAACCAGTGCTCGCGGGAGCGGTCGGCGTTACCGGCGTAGGGGTTGAAGTACGTCATCTGCCCAGTGTAACGTTCAAGCATGGTGCTGGGAGGTTTTGGCGGCCAAGCGCCCAAATCAAGCGCAATGGCTGCGCAACGATCAACGCTTGCGCGTGCCCTTGAGTATCGCGTTGGTCAGCGGTTTTTTGCAGGAGCCCCAGCTTCCCGGCTGTCAGAACCTCCACTCCGCTCCCGCAAACGCCCCCCAGCCCAGCGCCGGGTAACCGTTCACTTCCTCATAGTTTTCGTTGAGCAGATTCTCCACGCGAGCCTTCAGCGCGAGCCGCGCATTCACCTGCCATGCTCCGTAAATCCGCACGACCGTGTAGTCTTCCGCGTCGATCTGTCGAAACGTCTTCGCATCCACGTCCCGCCGGTGCGCCGCAAACGCCACGCCCGCTCCCGCACTCACGCCGCCGCCCAACGCACGCCAGACGTCCACACTGCCACTCTGCCGTGGACGACGCAGCAGACGGATATTGGCCGTCAGATTCTGCGCTTCCAAATAGGTGTAGCTCGCCCGCACTTCCACCGCCCCCGGCAGCGTGGTCTGCGCGGCTAACTCCACGCCCCGCGTGCGGGCCCGTTGAATATTTTCCACGCTCCGAAAATTTGCCGTGCTCGCGATCAAGTGAGTAAAACCCGTCTCAAACCAGGTCCCACTCAACGTCCCGCGCTGGTTCGCCAAATACCACTCTGCCCCCGCGTCCCAGCCCCGCGCTTGCTCGGGCTGCAGCGCCGGATTGCCGACGTAGAACGCGCTCTGCCCATACAAATCCAAAAAACTCGGCGCGCGAAAGGCCGTGCCGTAGCTCGCGCGTAGTTTCACCGCGCGCTCCGCCACCAGCCACGCCGCTGTCGCGCGTCCCGTCGTCGCTCGCCCAAACGTATCGAAATCATCGTTACGCAGACCGCCGGTGAGATACACGTCATCCACGGGTGACCACTGGTCCTGCACAAACACCGCCAGCAGCCCTTGCTTTTTATTGATGTCGCCGAAGCCCGTATTGCGCGTGTGGTTCGCCTCCGCGGTTACGCCGCCCGTGATGCGCTGACGCTCGAAACCCGCGTAGGTCGTCTGCGTGTCGAGCACCGCGCGGCGATTCTTCACCACGGTAAACGCCGTCGCCCGACCCGCGCGCGGACTCTCCGCCACGAAGCGGCGATCTTGCCCGCCCACCACCGCACGCCCCGTCCACGCGTCCGCAAACGTCACGTCGGCAAACGCCGTTACCAGTACGTTTTCCTCCCGCGTCTCATTATCCGGATCGTTCGTGTAACGGTCTCCCGGGTCACCATACATGCCATGAAACCAGCGCGCGGTTCCGCCCACCGAGACGCGTTGATTCACCGTGCGGTCGAGCCGCAGCGTCGTCGTCGCCGACTCAAACGCATTGTTCGCACGGTCGTTGTCGGTCCGCCCACCCGCCGTTGCAAACGTGTAGCTGTTCACTCCCGACGCACCTTGCGCGGCGACCGAGCCCTGCACCGTCCCAAAACTTCCCGCCTCCGCCGACACCCGCGCACTCGGCGCACCGGTGCCGCGCTGCGCTCGCAGAGAGACGACGCCACCCACCGCTTCACCACCATAGAGCGTGCTCTGCGGTCCGTGCGCGATTTCCAGACTGTCGCACGCGCTCACGCACGCCCCACCGAGAAACACCTGATAATCGGTGTTGGGATCGTTGAGCCGAATGCCATCGACCAAAAACAGCGTCTGGTTCGAATTCGCCCCGCGCAAAAAAAGCGAGTTGCTCGCCCCGCTCGCTCCCGAAGAAAAATGCGGCGCACTGGTCGCGAGGCCCAAGGCCGACGCCAACGACGTCGCCTGCCGTCGCGCGAGGTCCGCCGCCGAAATAACCGCCACCGCCGACCCGATAGTCTGCGGCGCCGTCGGCGTGCGGGTGGCCGTCGAGAACACCGGATCGAGCTGGGAAACAGGCGCACTCTGCCCCGCCGCCCTCGCCGTCAAAGCCATCGCCAACATCCCGACGCGCAGGGCCGGCGCTTGTCGCCGCGCCGTCGCGCTAAAAAAAAATCGACCTGCACCCGCCATGGGCTCCGTGACTGCCCGCGCCACGAGCGCCCGCGCATTGAGGAAAGGGAAGTGAAGGATTTTCATAGATGACTGGTCTGCTGGATCGACGCGGCAAGAGCAGAACCACGCGCCGCCGCCGGCCGGGTCACCACCCTCACGCTTCATGGTTTGCGATGAAGTTTTCGCGACCGGGGGGCGCAATACCCCCCGGACGCGTGAGTCTCTCGGGAGCAGATATTCGGACTCCGCATGTGTGCCGCGACGTTTCCGTCTCGACGCCTCGCCCCTCGCCTTCACCCGCGACCGAAGTCCCAGATTGGCTTTGCCCGCGTCGCCCGAGGATTTCGTAGCGGAAACCGTGCGATTTCCGTCATGTTATCCTGAACGCGGTGGGGGTCTGTGATGCGATACCGCAGCGCAACTGTGGCCGGTTCTCACGGCCTTTCCTGTTTCCCAAAAGTGAAAAAGAACGTCAGGCGTGCGCACCTCACGGCCGCCACCGCCCACCCGCAAGCTCAATCGGGATAATAACGCATCAACGCATAGCGATGTATCGATATGTAGCCTTGCTAAGCCTGTGTGCCGACTCCTACGGTTTCATTTCATGTCCACTCCCGTCCAGTCCCCAGCCACGCCCGCCGCCGCTCACGCCGCCCGCGCCGCCGCGTTTCGCGCGCTCTTTGCCGAGCGCATCGCCATCCTCGATGGCGCGATGGGTTCGATGATCCAAACCTACACCTTGGAGGAAGCCGATTTCCGTGGCACCCGCTTCGCTGACTTCCCTCACGACCTCAAGGGCAACAACGATCTCCTCTGCCTCACGCGTCCCGACATCGTCGAAAAAATTCACGCCGACTATTTTGCGGCCGGTGCCGACATCGTTGAGACCAATACGTTCAGTTCCACGTCCATCGGCCAGGCTGACTACAAACTCGAGCCCATCGTCACCGAACTGAACCGCGCCGCCGTCGCTTGCGCCCGCCGCGCCGCCCTCGCGGCCGAAGCCGCCACGCCCGGCCGCCACTGTTTCGTCGCCGGCGCCATCGGCCCGCTCAACCGCACGCTCTCGATGTCACCCGACGTCAACCGCCCCGACTACCGCGCCGTCACTTGGGACCACGTCGTCACCGCCTACTCCGAACAAATCCGCGCTCTCCTCGATGCCGGCGTCGACGCCCTCCTCGTCGAGACCATTTTCGACACCCTCAACTCCAAAGCCGCGCTCTTCGCCATCGAGAGTATCTTCGACGAGCGCGGTGAAGCCTCACGCGTGCCCGTGATGATTTCCGTGACCATCACCGACGCCTCCGGCCGCACCCTCTCCGGCCAAACCATCGGCGCGTTTTACCACAGCATCCGCCACGCGAAGCCGTTCTCCGTCGGCATCAACTGCGCCCTCGGTGGCCAAGCCATGCGACCCTACGTCGAGGAACTCGCCAAAATCGCCGAGTGCTACGTCACGTGTTACCCGAATGCCGGTCTGCCCAACGCCTTTGGCGGCTACGACGAGACGCCCGCCGACATGGCCGCCGTCCTCGGCGAATTCGCGGCGAGCGGCTTCGTCAATATGGTCGGGGGCTGCTGCGGCTCCACGCCGCCACACATCGCGGCGATCGCGCAAGCCGTGCGCTCGTTGCCCGCGCGTCGCCTCCACGCCCCACCGCGAGCCCTCCGCCTCAGCGGCCTCGAACCGCTCCTCGTCGCCTGAGTCCGTCTCGCCCGCGCCCCGCCATCCTTATTCATCCGTGTCCAGCCGTGGTTAAAAAATTCACCGCCTTCCCTTTCGCGTGTTTCGTGTGTGTTGTGATTAACTAATTTCTCCCGCTCTTCCGCCTTCGCCACTCGTGTCCTCCACCGCCTCCACCGCTCCGGCCAACGCCGCCTCCAGTTTCCTCGTCGTCGGCGAACGCACCAATATCACCGGCTCCCCGAAATTCGCCAAGGCCCTCAAAGCCGGCGATTGGGATGCCTGCCTCGCCATCGCGAAACAGCAGGTCGAGAGCGGCGCCAACATCATCGACATCAATGTCGACGAGGCGCTCATCGAGGGTGAGTCCACGATGGTGAAGTTCCTCAACCTCATCGCTGCCGAGCCCGATATCAGCCGCGTGCCCGTGATGGTTGACTCCTCGAAATGGACCGTCCTCGAGGCGGGGCTCCAGTGCCTTCAGGGCAAGGGCATCGTCAACTCCATCTCGCTCAAAGACGGCGAAGCCGAGTTCCTCCGCCGCGCGAAACTCATTATGCGCTACGGCGCCGCGGCCGTCGTCATGGCCTTCGATGAACAGGGCCAAGCCGCCACGCGCGACGAAAAAGTCCGCATCTGTACCCGCGCGTATCGGCTCCTTGTGGACACCCTCGGCTTCCCGCCCGAGGACATTATTTTCGATCCCAACATCCTCACCGTCGCCACCGGCATCGAGGAGCATAACAACTACGCCGTCGATTTCTTCGAGGCCACGCGGATCATCAAAGCAACCCTCCCCGGTGCGAAGGTCTCCGGCGGCGTCTCCAACGTCTCATTCTCCTTCCGCGGCAATAACCCCGTCCGCGAGGCGATTCACACCGCGTTCCTCTACCATGCCATTCGCGAGGGCATGGACATGGGCATCGTCAACGCCGGCATGTTGGGCAACTACGACGAGATTGAGCCCACCCTCCGCCTTCACGTCGAGGATGTCCTCCTCAACCGCCGCCCCGACGCCACCGACCGCCTCGTCAAATTCGCCGACGAGCTCAAAGCCTCCCAAGGCGGCGCCTCTAAAACCGAACTCAAAGAAGACCTCGCCTGGCGCAACACCCCCGTCGAAGCCCGCCTCGCTCACGCCCTCGTCAAAGGCATCGACCAGTTTGTCGAACAGGACACGGAGGAGTGCCGCCAAAAATTTGCGCGCCCCCTCGAGATCATCGAAGGCCCGCTCATGGATGGCATGAGGATCGTCGGCGACCTCTTCGGCGCTGGAAAAATGTTTCTTCCCCAGGTCGTGAAATCCGCCCGCGTGATGAAGCGCTCCGTCGCCTACCTCACGCCTTTCATGGAGGCGGAAAAAGCCCGCGCCTTCGCCGCCGGCGAAGCCACGCGCGCCCAAGGAAAATTCCTCATCGCGACCGTCAAGGGCGACGTCCACGACATCGGCAAGAACATCGTCGGCGTCGTGCTTGCCTGTAACAACTATGAGGTGACCGACCTCGGCGTCATGGTCTCCTGCGACAAGATTCTCGCGAAGGCCAAAGAGCTCAACGTCGACCTCATCGGTCTCTCCGGCCTCATCACCCCCTCCCTCGACGAGATGGTTTACGTCGCAAAAGAAATGAAACGCGGCGGTTTCACCATCCCGCTGCTCATCGGTGGCGCCACCACCAGCCCCGCCCACGCTGCCGTCAAAATCGCGCCCGAGTATCCGGGTGGTGTCGTCCACGTCCTCGACGCCTCGCGCGTCGTTAACGTCGTCAGCTCCCTGCTCTCTCCCGAACAGAAGCCCGCCTTCATCGCCGAAAATACCGCAAAACAAGAGCGCCAGCGCGAAGAATTCGCCGCCCGCCGCAACAAGCGCCCACTCCTCCCGCTCGCGCAAGCCCGCGCCCGCAAACCGACCTACGACTGGGCCACCATCGACATCCCCCGCCCCGCCTTCCTCGGCACCCGCGTCTACTCTTCCGAAAGTGGCACCGGCGTCTCACCCGTGGGTTCACCCGCTTCCGTTCCGTCCCTCAACGCTGAACCCTCAACGCTCAACTTAGGCGACATCGTCGCTTATATCGACTGGTCGCCCTTCTTCAGCGCCTGGGAACTCCACGGCCGCTTTCCGCAAATCCTCGAGGACGTCGTCGTCGGCGTCGAAGCGAAAAAACTCTTCGCCGACGCGCAGAAACTCCTCGCGCAAATCGTCGCCGAAAAACGTTTCACCGCCAAAGCCATCATCGGCTTCTGGCCCGGCAACGCCGTCGGCGACGACATCGAGATCTACGCCGACGAGTCCCGCACCTCCGTCGTCACCCGCTTCCACCAGCTCCGACAGCAGATGGACAAACCCGCCGACCAATTTAACCACTGCCTCGCCGACTACCTCGCGCCGCGCGACAGCGGCCGTCTCGACTACTGCGGCGGCTTCGCCGTCACCGCCGGCCACGGCGTCGAGGAGTTCGCCGCCGAGTTCCGAGCGAAACACGACGACTACAACGCCATCATGGCCCAAGCCCTCGGCGACCGGCTCGCCGAAGCGCTCGCCGAGCTGATGCACAAAAAGGCGCGCGACGTCTGCGGCTACGGCCAAACCGAAAACCTCCCGATGGAGGATCTCATCCGCGAAAAATACCGCGGCGTCCGCCCCGCCCCCGGTTATCCCGCCTGCCCCGACCACACCGAAAAACCGATCCTCTTCAAACTCCTCGGCGTGGAAGCCGCCACCGGCATCACGCTCACCGAAAGCTGCGCAATGTCGCCCGCGTCCTCCGTGAGCGGCTGGTATTTTAATCATCCCGACTCAAAATATTTCGGGGTCGGCAAACTCGGCAAAGACCAAGTCACCGACTATGCCGCCCGCAAGCGTCAGACCGTGGCGGAAGCCGAAAAATGGCTCGGGCCGTATCTCGATTACGATCCGAGCTAATATTCCTCTGTTAAGTTCATTGCCAAAAAAAACCGAATTCCCATCGGGAGTGTCACGTAATACGTGACACTTTTAAGAGACGTTTTTTCAGAGGAAAATAACAGAGTAATACTAACTCGAGCGAAGCTCGGCTGAGCCGTCGAACGTTAGTCGAGAGCCAAGAGCAGAGCGCAAAATCAAACGGTTGAATCTGGTCCCCGCGGATGATCGCGCGTAGTTCAGCTCTGAAGATCGATCTCTCCTACCAACGTCATTTGAGTTTTTGACTGCTGGTAGCTGCGAGCGTGAGCGAGTGGTGTTTCGACGATCGTCCAGCTATCACGAGACGGGGGGATGAGCGCTCAACTGCCGCGCCTCGAGTCAGGGTCAGCGTCTCGCCGGTTCCGTTGTGGTCGGGGTGCCCGCCGGCGAAGGAGCAGCGGCCGGCACTGGCCGCACAGGCTTGCGAGGGATTTTCCCGTCACTCATCGCCGCCTCGTAAACAAAGGCCGCCATGATCACCGCCGCCTGCTTCATGTCGTCGGCGATCACGCGGTCAAACACGTCCATATTCCCGTGGTGTGTGCGCGACCAGTATTCGATCTCGTCTTGGATAAA
>CANIJN010000245.1 GCA_947467625.1 Opitutia bacterium
GCGATGGCCGCGGGGCTGCTGGGTTTGACAAAATGGGCAACGACGCCCGCGGGTTCCGCTGCCTTCACCCGGCGCTCAATCGCATCGCCGTAAACAAACTCCCGAGCGGTGAAACCGAGCCGGTCGTAATATTTCCGGTCAGCCTCACGCAGCAGCTTGGGTTCCTCGCCGAGCACGGCCTTGAGTTCGACTCGGGCGCTGCCACGGAGAACGGTCAGGGCGAACGTATCGCCCGGCACACGACGGTCGATCTCGCGCTCGAGCCACGTGACCACCACCCGCTCGGGCTTGAGCGACGGGAGCGGCTTGCCGTCCAGCGCGAGGATAATGTCGCGATCCTTGAGTCCGGCCTTCTCCGCCGGACTGCCCTCGAGCACTTCGCTGACCACGGCACCAGACTGCGCTTCGAGTTTCAGAAATTTCGCCACATCCCGGTCCATCGGCTCGAGGCCATAAGCACCGAGCCACGCGAGGGGACGCCCGGAGACGTGCTTCGGAATGCGGCCGAGGTGGGGCAGAATCTCCTCCGCGAGCATAAATGCGCCGCTCTCCTCAACGTTGACCAACAGCACGGGGTCGCCGCGGTTGCGTCGCGAAAACTGGAGAAAGCTTTGGCCGAACGAGGTCGAGGCAATCCCGATGAGCACACCGTCGCGATTGAACACCGGCAGCCCGGGACCGGCCACTTCATGCTGCGCGATCGCCGTGCGCTGCGGCAGCGACTGGATCAGGGCGACGTGGCTCTGCATAATGTAGGGCGCAAAATCTTCGTCTTTATTCCGCAGGCCGATGCCCCAGACAAATTCCGCCAGCGCGGGCACCGGCGCTGCACCCTGCGCGGTGAAGACCGTGACCGGGGTCAGCTTCGCACGAATCGCCTCGCCGGCGCGGACGAAGTGCCAGCCACTGAACGCGTCCTGACCAAGGTATTCGGCCGGCGAGCTCGCGGCCTCACCGGGCAGATACACCTTGAAATCTTTCAATTGCCACGTAGCCGCACGCGGATCGATCGCACCCGATGGAATAATGATCGTACCGTGGTTATCGATGACCGTGCCCATCGAAATCGTCGGGCGGCGCTCGGTCTCCGTCTCCGTGACGTATTCCACGGAGACGACGCATTTGACGCGTTCGGCCCACAACGCGGGCAAATCGGCGGCGGCGCGCAGCGCGACCGGCGCGAGGAGGAATGCGGCAAAAAACAGCAGGCGGAACGTCATGGTTTCAAAATGTAAAGTGAGAGGCGGCGGTTGCGCTGCACCTCAAAGAGCGTCGGCTCGGGCTTGGTCTCATAGGCGGCTTGCGCAGCCTTGATCACGTCGAGGGAGAGGACGAGTTGGTCGTTGATTTTAGTGATGATGTCGCCGCGCGAGACACCGGCGGCGGCGGCCGGAAAGCCGGGCTGCACCCCGATGACGATCACGCCGCTGGCGTCGTCGAGTTGATTTTCCCGAGCATACGCCCGGGAAACTTTACGCACACTGAGGCCCCATTTTTCGAGTGCCCATTCCTCGCCCACGCGGCTCTCGAGCTTCTCGGTCACCACCGTGTAGTCCCGAGTCTCGGTGCCGCGCTTCACCGTGAGTTTGAGTGACGCGCCGACCGGTTGGTTAGCGATCAGGTTTTGGATCGGCGGAAGCTGCTCAGGGAAACGCCCGTCGATGCTGGCGCCGTTCAGGGTGAGTAAAATGTCGCCGCTGCGCAGCCCGGCCTTGGCCGCCGGTGAACCCGGCTCGACGCTGTTGATCAACATACCCGTGTTCAGCGCGAGAGCATAGAAATTCTCCAAGTCCTGCAGTTCCTTCGGCACAATCCCAATGTAACTCCGGGTGATTCCGCCGCCCTCGAGTAACATTCCGGCCACCACGCGCTGCGCCGTGCTCGAGGGAATGGCGAATCCGAGATTATTCGCACCCAAGTAGGTGCGGGACGAAATCCCGATGACCTTGCCATCATTGGTGACGAGCGGGCCGCCCGAGTTGCCCGGATTGATGGCGGCGTCAGTCTGCAGCCACGTGTTAAACGCGCCCGTCTCGTAACCGTTCACGCCGCGCGTGTCCTCAAAATAGCGGTTATTATTTGAAATGATGCCGCGGGTGACGGTGCGCGTGAGCCCGTGGGGTGTGCCGACGGCGAAGACTTCCTGGCCGGGGTAAAGTTTCCCACTCTCACCGAGGTCGGCATGGGAAAACTTCAGGCTGCGGCGCTTCACTTCGACCAAATCGATGCGCAGGAGCGCGAGGTCGGTCCAGTGATCCCAACCGACGAGTTTAGCGCTGACGCGTTCGAGGTTCGCGAGGGTGACGTTGATTTCAACCGCCCGGGGACTGGCCACATGAGCATTCGTGAGCACGAGACCGTCCGCCGAAAGAATCACCCCCGAGCCAATCCCGCCGGTGAATCGTTTAGTACCCGCTTCAAAGGCGACCTCCCGCACATCAATCTTCACGACGGATTCGAGGAGTTGCTTAAACCCGCGCTTCATGTCCGCACGCGCTGGCAAGACGAAGGAGGAAGCAAAGAAAACGATGAGGACGAGCGCGGAGATTGACCGAGTGACGAAAGATTTCACAGTGACTGATTTTCTACGATGGCTACCAAGTGCATTGACTACAATTTCCAAGAGATCGAGCCGCACTGGCAATCTTTCTGGGAGCAAAATCGCTCGTTCCGGGCGGACAACGCTTCGTCGAAGCCGAAATACTACGTGCTCGACATGTTTCCCTATCCCTCTGGCGCGGGGCTGCATATTGGTCATCCCGAGGGCTACACGGCGACCGACATCATCGCCCGTTACAAGCGTGCCAAAGGTTTCAACGTGCTCCACCCGATCGGCTGGGACGCGTTCGGCCTACCGGCTGAGCAGCACGCAGTAAAAACGGGCACCCACCCCGCAACGAACACCGCAGCCAACATCGTCAACTTCAAGCGCCAGATCAAAGCCCTCGGCTTTTCGTATGACTGGGAGCGCGAACTCGCGACGACGGACTCCCAGTATTACCGCTGGACCCAGTGGATCTTCCTCCAGCTCTTCGCCAAAGGCCTCGCGTACGTCGACGAACGCCCCGTCTGGTGGTGTCCCGAGTTGCGCACCGTGCTCGCCAACGAAGAAGTCATCGACGGCAAGAGCGAGGTCGGCGGGTTTCCCGTGGAGCGTCGCAATCTCCGCCAATGGGTCCTCCGCATCACGGCCTACGCCGAACGCTTGCTCGCCGACCTCAAAGATGTCGACTGGCCCGACTCCACCAAACGGATGCAAGAGGCGTGGATCGGCCGGAGCGAAGGCGCGGAAATCCTGTTCCAGCTGGAGAACACGGCGCTCGGCGCGCTGAAGATTTTCACGACCCGCCCAGACACGCTGTTCGGCTGCACCTACATGGTGCTGGCCCCAGAGCACCCGCTCACGGACGCACTCACTACGACGGAACAGAAGGCCGACCTCGCTAGCTACCGGAAAAAATCCGCTGGCAAGAGCGATCTCGAGCGGACCGATCTGGCCAAGGACAAATCGGGCGTGTTCAGCGGTGCTTACGCGATCAATCCCGTCAACGGCCAACGCGTGCCCATCTGGATCGCCGACTATGTGCTCATGGGCTACGGCACTGGAGCGATTATGGCCGTCCCGGCGCACGACGAGCGCGATCACGAATTCGCCATAAAATATGCCCTGCCCATCGTGCAGGTCATCGCCAGCGGCGCGGGCGAGCCCCCCCTCCCCTATGTCGGCGACGGCAAACTTATCAACTCACCCGGCTACGACGGCATGGCCTGGCCCGACGCGAAGAAGACGATCACCGCCGATCTCGCCGCGCGCGGTGTGGGCAAGCCCACCGTGAACTACAAACTCCGCGACTGGCTGTTCTCGCGCCAGCGCTACTGGGGCGAGCCGTTTCCCATCGTGTGGGTAAACGCGGCGGACTATGCGACGGCCAAGCGCGCGCCCGGCAACACCCTGCCGGAATCACCCGTGACTTTCATCAAGGACGGCGTGGCGCATTATGCGCTGCCGGTGCCCGCGAGTGCCTTACCGCTCCACCTCCCCGACGTGCAGTCCTACCTGCCGAGCGGCACCGGCGAGAGCCCCCTCGCCAACGTCACCGAGTGGCTTGAGATTTGGTTTAACGTTGCCACCGGCGCCGCCGTCCCGGCGACCCACGTGCGGCCGCTGGGCGACCAGTGGGTCCACGCGCGGCGGGAGACGAACACGATGCCGCAATGGGCGGGTTCATGTTGGTATTACCTCCGGTTTACTGACCCCGCCGCCGACCAGGCTCTCGCCTCACCGGAGGCGCTCCGCTACTGGGGCGTGCCCGACCTTTACGTCGGCGGTGCCGAGCATGCGGTGCTCCACCTCCTCTACGCGCGATTCTGGCACAAGGTGCTGTTCGACCTCGGCGTCGTGCCGCAGAGCGAGCCATTCACCAAGCTGTTCCACCAAGGCATCATTCTCGGCGAAGACGGCGAAAAAATGTCCAAGAGCCGCGGCAATGTCGTGAGCCCCGACACGATCATCCAATCGCACGGCACGGATACCTTGCGTCTCTATCTGATGTTCCTCGGACCGCTCGACGCCATGAAGCCGTGGAATCCCAACGGGATCGAAGGCGTGCACCGCTTTCTCCAAAAAGTCTGGCGCGAATGCGTCGGCCGCGAGGGCGAGGTCAACGCTAAGATCGCGGACACCGTCACCGACTCCACCGAGCTCATTAAATTGCTCCATGAAACGATCAAGAAAGTGGGCGATGACATCGAGGGCCTGCGCTTCAACACGGCCATTTCCCAGATGATGATCTTCACGAACGCGCTGCAAAAAGCCCCGCACGTGAGCCGCCGAACCATGCAGACGTTCTTGCAACTGCTCGCGCCGTTCGCTCCCCATCTCGGTGAGGAACTTTGGGGTCGGCTCGGCGGCGCCCCAGGTGCCGCTACCATCATGAATGTGCCGTGGCCGCAATTCGACGCCGCGACATTGCATTCCAGCGAGGTCAAACTCGTCTTCCAAGTGAACGGCAAACATCGTGGCGACCAGATGGTCGCCGTTGGCCTTTCGGAGGCGGACGCCCTCGCCACGGCTCACGCCCATCCGCGGGTGGCACCCCATCTCGAGGGGAAAACCATCAAACGGATCGTTTATGTGCCCGGGAAAATCCTTAATCTCGTCGTGGAATAAAAATACTCTTCCGGCGCGCCGACGGTTCTCCGCCAGCGTAGATCGTCGTTGAACAATGCCGCTCCTTGGCACGATCGGGCCGCGCCTCACCCGCACGGCCTTTTTCGTGTTCAGACCGTTTGCATTTCCGCCTTCCGCCTTCCGCTTTTCGCCTCCACCTTTTTCCCGTGTCGTCGCCGTTTACCTTCCTGCCCGCCCCTTTTGACCGCCATCGACCCGTTGCGCTCATCGCCGGACAGGGCATTTATCCTGTCCTCGTCGCGGCGGCGGCCCGCGCCGCCGGCATTTCCCTGAAGTTGGTGGCGTTTGACGAGGAAACTCGCCCAGACCTCGTCGACTCCTTTGCCCCCGCCGACCGCCGCACCCTGCTCGTCGGTCAACTCGGTAAAATGCTCAAATCGCTCCGAGAGTTTGACGCCGGCTACGCGATCATGGCGGGCCAAATCACCCCGCGCCGGCTCTTCAAAGGACTCCACCCCGATCTGAAAGCCGTTCGCATTCTCGCCTCGCTGAAGCGCCGCAACGCAGAAACCATTTTCGGCGCGATTGCCCGGGAGATCGAGGACCTGGGGATCACGCTCCTCGACGCTCGCTCCTTCCTCGAGGCCCATGTGGCGTCGGCCGGTTGCATGACCGGCAAGTCCTTTCCGATCGAACGCGAGTATCTCGATCACGGTATCCACATCGCCCGCGAAGCCGCTCGCCTCGACATCGGCCAAGGCTGCGTCGTTCGCCAGGGCACGGTCCTCGCGGTGGAGGCTTTTGAAGGCACCGACGAAATGCTCCGGCGCGCCGGCGCGTTCAAGACCGACGACGCCCTCTTCGTCAAAACCGTCAAGACGAGGCAAGATTGGCGCTTCGACGTCCCGTGCTTCGGGACGCGCACGCTCGAGACCATGCGCGACGCCCACCTCAACGCGGCCGCTTTAGAGGCCGGCAAGGTTCTCATGTTAGACAAGCCCGCCGTGCTCACGCAGGCCCGCGCTTGGGGCATCAGTCTCTTTGGCTTCGAGTGACGGCCCGCGCGGGTCTTTCCGCTCAACGTGTTCGCCTGCTTGCACTCCGCTCGACGGACCGCACATTTCCCCTCCATGAAAAACGACGTAGTCGCCGTTACCATCAAAGGCGTCATGCCGACCGCCAACGGCTGCGCCGTGTTCCTCGGAGACGAAGCCAAGACGTTTGTCATCTATGTCGACCACTCCGTCGGCAACGCGATCCAGATGACCCTCAACGGCGTCAAGAAAGACCGCCCACTCACCCACGACCTCATCGGCAGCGTCCTGCTGGGCCTCGGCGCCTGTCTCGAGCACATCGTCATCAACGATGCGCGCGAGGGCACCTTCTTTGCCCGTATTTTGCTCAAGATGGAAAATGAGCTCGGTAAAAAAATCATCGAACTCGATGCCCGCCCCAGCGACTCGATCGTCCTCGCTCTTCAACAAAAACGCCCCATCTACGTCGCTCGCGCCGTCTTTGAAGCCGTCGAGGACATGACGGAAATCCTCGAGCGCGTCTTGAAACAGCAAGCCGAAGAGGGCGAATCGTCCGACGACGACAAGTGAGCACGCCGCTCCCCGCCCCGCTGACCGTCGGTCAGCCTCTCACCGCGCTGGCCCCGATGCAGGACGTGACGGACCTCGCGTTCATGGGCGTCATCGCCCACTACGGCGCTCCAGACTATTTTTTCACCGAGTTCTTCCGCGTCCATGCGCAATCGCGTCCAGAGAAACACATCCTCCGCTCCATCGACGAGAACGTCACTGGCCGCCCCGTGTTCGCGCAATTGATCGGCGAGGATCTCGGGCACCTCGCTCGGACCGCCGAGGAACTCCTCCGCCACAATGTCGCGGGGATCGATCTCAATCTCGGTTGCCCCGCGCCGAAGGTTTACAAGAAAAACGTCGGCGGCGGTCTCTTGCGCGACCCGGAGCGCATCGGAGAAATCCTCGCCACGCTTCGCGCCATCGTCCCCGGTCTTTTCACGGTCAAGATGCGCATCGGATTCGATGATACGACGCCATTCGACCGCGTCCTCGAACTCGTCAATGAACACCGCGTCGACCTCTTGAGCGTCCATGGCCGCACGGTGAAAGAAATGTATCGCAGCGAGGTCCACTACGATTCGATCGCCCACGCCGTCGCCCGCGCCCGCTGCCCGGTCTTGGCCAACGGCAACATTACCTCTGCCCGCAAAGCGGCCACCGTCCTTACCGACACCCGTGCGGCCGGCGTGATGATCGGCCGCCACGCCATCCGTAACCCTTGGATCTTTCGCCAATGCCGCGAGCTATTGAGCGGCCAACCCGTCTCACGGATCACGCTCGCCGATGTGCATGACTACATCCAGCGCCTCTACCACGCGACCCTTTCGCCCGGTCTGCCAGAGCGGGATCACGTCAACAAGATGAAGAAATATCTGAACTTCGTCGGACAAGGCGTGGACCCGACCGGCGCGTTTCTCTATGATATGCGCCGAGCCGAATCTGAACGCGGGCTCTTTGGCATCTGCGACCAACATCTCCTCACCGACCCCACCCGTAATTTTTCGCTCGAACCCTACCCCGGGGTGATCGCCCGCCCTAATTGCGAGACGCCCGACGCTGTGGCCGACGGTTGCTCGCTCGCAACCATCACCGCTTGAGCGCCCGCGCTCCGGCGCACTCGTGCCGAGTGGGTCGGCGTCCGCTCACTCCAGTCCGAGCGCCTTGCGCCCCGACGCAGAGATCATCTGCGGCGTCCATTGCGGGTCCCATACGATGTGCACCTTGGCGCTAGCCACCGTGGGTAAGTGCGCGATTTTTTCGCGCGCATCTTCGGCGATTACGGGCCCCATCCCGCAACCGGGCGCAGTCA
>CANIJN010000246.1 GCA_947467625.1 Opitutia bacterium
GCACCACGTCTTCGGGCCTGCGGGGGTGCAGATCGCGTTCGAGACCTGTCTTTCGAGGCCTGCGCGAAGTCGGGTTGGGTGCTGCACGCGTTTGTGGTCATGGGCAACCACGACCACCACGCAGTGGAAACGCGGACGACCGATCCTCCGATCCCCCGTGCCATTTTTGATCCAATATCAGCCAACCCTGCCGGTTGGCCGGCAACTCCGACCAACGGATTCCAGCCGGATTTCCCAAAGCCGATTCTTGGGAGGGGTCTAATCACCGAGCAGAGGATTTTCTCAACGCGTTCAGCGGGCCGTCCCAACCACACGCCCACGGGCCAGACACACAGCTGCCTGTCATCAACGGCACCCACTCAGCCGCACCCTGACCCGCAGCGCACAGAATCCGTCGCGTCCTGCCCCACACCACCCGCACCCGATTTTCTTTGCGCCTACCGCGCCTTCTTGCGGCCATCTCGTCCCGCCTACATGGATTTCCCCCTCGACGCACCGCTCCCTCACACCTTCTCCGGTGTCCCGCCCATCGACTTCCGCGCGTCCCTCAACGACGAACAGTATCACGCCGTCACCGCCGAGCCCGGCCCGCTCCTCGTCCTCGCCGGCGCCGGTTCCGGCAAGACCCGCACCCTCACCTACCGCGTCGCCTACCTCCTCTCGCAAGGCGTCCGCCCCGGTGAAATCCTCCTGCTCACCTTCACCAACAAGGCCGCCAAGGAAATGCTCCACCGCGTGCACGAGCTCACCGGCGTCGAGCCGGGCCGTTTCTGGGGCGGCACGTTTCACAGCATCGGCCATCGCTCCCTTCGCATGCACGGCGAAGCGATCGGCCTCCCGCGCACGTTTACGATCCTCGACGCCGAGGAGTCCGAAGGCATTCTGCGCGACGCCGTCGAGGCGTCCGACCGCACTTTTTTCAAGGACAAGACCCATCCCAAGGCGGGCCCCCTGCACTCCCTGCTCTCGATGGCGCGCAACACTCAGCTCCCGCTTGCCGAGACCATCACGCGTTTCTACCCCCAGCACGAAGCGATCATCGAACGCGTCCCGCTCTTCGCAAAAAAATACGCCGAGGCCAAACGCGCCGCCAACGTCCTCGACTACGACGACCTGCTCGAAAACTGGCTCGAACTCCTGCAAAAATCCGCGGCCACCCGCGAGTACTTCGTCCACCGTTTCCGCCACGTCCTCGTCGACGAGTATCAGGATACCAACGTCGTCCAATCCCAGATCGTCGATCTCATCGGCTCGCACCACCGCGTAATGGCCGTCGGCGACGATGCGCAATGCATCTACACGTGGCGCGGAGCCAACGTCGAAAATATCCTCACGTTTCCCGACCGCCACCCCGGCACCGTCATCCACCGCATCGAGACCAACTACCGCTCGACGCCCCAGATCCTCGCCCTCGCTAACGGCGTCCTCCTCGCTCAGCCCAAGGGCCGCTCCTTCGAAAAAGAACTCCGTCCCCACCGCGCCAACTCCGAAAAACCCTACCTCGTGCAGTCCATCGACGGACGTGAACAGGCCCAATTCATCGTCCAACGCATCCGCGGCCTCATCGACGAGGGCTGTGCGCTCGCCGACATCGCCGTCCTCTACCGCGCGCACTTTCACGCCCTCGACATCCAGCTCGAGCTCTCGCGTCTCCAGATTCCGTATCAGATCACGAGCGGCGTCCGCTTCTTCGAACAGGCGCACATCCGCGACCTGATCGCGCTACTGCGTTTCGTTTACAACCCGTCCGACACCGCCGCTTGGAATCGCGTCGCCGTCCTCCTCCCGAAAGTCGGCGACAAGAACGCCCAGAAAATCCATGCCGCCGCCGCGGATCACGCGCGCCTGATGCAGAAAGATTTCCTCGAAGCACTCGGCACCGATGACGTCGCCACCAAGGTTCCGAAAGACGCCAAGGAAGAGTGGCCCCAGTTCATCGCCTCGCTCCAGCAGGTCGGCGATGTCATGAAGAATATGAAACCGCACAACGCCGTCGAAATCGCGATCGACGGCTGGTATGGCGACTACCTCAAAGGTGCCTACTCGAATTACATCTCCCGCCTCGATGACCTGAAATCCATGATTGGTTTTGCGAGCCGTTACGACGACATGCACCAACTCCTCGTCGAGGTAATGCTCCTCAACAGCGAGACGAGCGACCGCTCCGCCAACCCCGATGCCGACGCTTTGCGGCTCACGACCGTGCACCAGTCCAAGGGACTCGAATACGCCGCCGTCTTCCTGATCGGCCTCGCCGACGGCATGTTTCCCATCCGTCGCTCCATCGAGGCAGGCGATGTCGAGGAAGAACGCCGCCTCTTCTACGTCGCCGTGACGCGCGCCCGCGACGAGCTCTACCTCTGTTACCCCAAGGTGAATACGAAAGGCGGCCCCGCAATGCTCCTCACTCCCAGCCGCTTCCTGTCCGAACTCTCGCCAGATCTCTACCAGCCATTGAAGATCAAGCGGAGCTACGGGTGGTGAAAGCCGTTACGGCGAAACTTCGCCCACCCTCACTCGCATAGTTTCGCCAACGCCGTGAGATGTGCGTCGTGGTGCTCGATTTCGACGCCATGCTCCCACGCGCATCCCGCGACGATGAGATCGCCCGCCGGCACAGTCAGACCGTTCGCTCGACTGCGACGCGCCAGCTCCATCGCCTTCTCCCAAACCGCTTCGTTTGTCGGCAACATAATCACATCAGTTTCCAAAGCCTCCACCATCCTTCGCTCGGCCAAGCCGCGCACGCTGTGCCACAACTCGACGCGAACCATGTCGCACCACGCAGCCGCTCCCGAGCGAAGCAGTTCCTGCACGCGACGCCGTTTCTCTTCGTCACCATTGTGGCGTAACGCGTGAATCCAACTCGACGTATCAATCAGTTTCATCCGTCAATTCAACGACCGCATTTTCTGGAGTTCTTCCGGTGTAATTAGGTCGCGAAAGGTCCCCAGTTTTTCTGCCAGTTTCGCCAGCCGCGCCCTGCGGTTAAATTCCGACACCGCACGTGCCACCGCCTCCGTCCTGATCGTGGTGTTTGCATGCTTCATAGCTTCTGCCAATTCTTCTTCAGGAAGGTCGATCGTCGTTTTCATGCATCCAAACTCGGCAGCATTAGATTCCAAATCAAGCGCGCTTTCCTGCCACCGCCCGCATCACGCGCAGCGTATTCCCGCCCCACAGCTTTGCCAAAGCCGCCTCGCCCCACCCGCGCGCCACTAACGCGCGCGTGATGTTCGGATAGTCTGTCACGTCGCGCAGTCCTTCGAAGTCGCCACCGCCGCCGTCGAAATCACACCCGATCCCGACGTGGTCGATGCCCATCACGGCCACGGCATGCTCAATGTGCCGAATGAAATCATCGAACGTCACGGGCGGGTTCGGATGCGCCGCACACACGATAGCATAGGCGTGGTTTTCTGCCGCCAACGTTTCTGGTGAGAGCACGTGATCTTTGAACTGGATCAACACCTCCGCGATGCCCGCCGTGCGTCCATTACCCGGCGCGTTCACGAGTGAGATCGGCAGCGCGTTGATGTGCAGCACGCCGCCCTTCGCCGCGAGCGCACGCAGTAATTCGTCACCGACGTTGCGCGGGTGATCCGCCACCGCTCGAGGGCCACTGTGCGAAAGCACGACGGGCGCCCGCGATACCGCGAGCAGATCCCGCAGCGTCGCATCACTCGCATGCGAGGCGTCGAGCACCATCCCGAGCCGGTTCGCTTCCGCCACGATCTCACGACCGACCGGACTCAATCCGCCCCATTCCGCACCGCGGGGATCGGTCGACGCGTCGGCCACATCATTGTTGAGCATGTGCGTGAGCCCGAGCATCCGAACCCCAAGCGCATGAAATTTCGCGACATTACCCGGATCGCGCCCCAGGGAGTAGGCATTTTCGATGCTCAGATAGATCGCGCGCTTGCCCTCCGCCTTTAACCGCAGGCCATCATCGGCCGTCAGCGCCAACCCACAGGCCGTGGCGTTTGCTGCCAGCACCGCATGCGTACGCTCAAAACAGCGCAGCGCCCGCTCGTGGGCGCGCCGCAGGCCCTCGGCCGTCCGCGCGAGTTGCCCCACGTAAACCGCGAACACCAACGCGTCGATCCCGCCCTCCCGCATGCGCGGCAGATCACATTGCGAGCGGTCCGTCGTGGCATCGTGCCGCGCGGCGAAGTCCCAACCTTCGCGCAGGAAGCTCGCCGTGGGCGTATCGCTATGCGTGTCGATCGTGAAAAGGCGCTCGTGCAGGGCGGCCGACTGCGCAGCCGAAGCCGCGACGGAGAGTGGGATCATCCCGTGAAGGAAAACCCGGGGCGCCCGGCGGGCAAACGCTTCTTTCCAACCCACGACATCTCCGAGGTTGCACTGCGCAATTTCCACGGCTCTTTCTTCGTGAATCCTCCATGTCCTCCCCCGTTGAAAACGTCGTCATCATCGGCACCGGTTGCGCCGGCCTTACCGCCGCCATCTACACCGCGCGTGCCAGCCTCAATCCGCTCGTCCTCGAGGGTCCCCTCCCTGGGGGCCAACTCACGACCACCAGCGAGGTGGAAAACTTCCCCGGTTTCCCCCATGGTGTGGACGGCTTCCAGTTGACGCAAAACATGCGCGAACAGGCCACGCGCTTCGGCACACGCTTCGAGTCGGCCTTGGTGGACAAGGTCGATTTCACCTCCATGCCGCGCAAATTATTTTGCGGCGACCGCGTGATTCTCGCCAAAACGGTCATCATCGCCACCGGTGCTTCGCCGCGACTCACCGGCATCCCCGGCGAAAAGGAACTCTACGGCGGCAAGGGTGTGACCACCTGCGCGACCTGTGACGGCGCATTCTACCGCAAGATGGAAGTCGCCGTCCTCGGCGGCGGCGACAGCGCAGCGGAAGAGGCGCTCTTCCTCACCCGTTTCGCGAGCAAAGTCTATCTGGTCCACCGTCGCGATACGCTGCGCGCCTCGAAGATCATGGCCGACCGCGCGGTCGCTCACGAAAAAATCCAATGTGTGTGGGACAGCGTTCCGGTCGAAGTCCTCGGCGTGCCCGAGGGTGCCGTCCGCGGCCTCCGCGTGAAGAACGTCAAGACCGGCGTCGAGACTGTGCTGCCCGTCAAAGGCATCTTCGTCGCCATCGGCCACATCCCCAACACCGCTCCCTTCGCCCCCCCACTCGACATCGATGAGGGCGGTTACTTCATACCGCAGCCCGGCTCGCAGGTACAGACCAACGTCCCCGGAGTCTACGTCGCGGGCGATTGCTCCGACCACGTTTACCGCCAGGCCATCACCGCTGCGGGCATGGGTTGCGCCGCCGCCATTGAGGCCGAGCGCTGGCTCGCCGAACACCACGCGGAGTGAGCGCGGGTTAAGTGCGGACCAAACTTACGGCACCTCGTACACTTCGACGAGGGCCGCGCCGCCCGCATCCGCGGCGCTGACTTGCGCGCTATAGCTCCCCGGCGCGAGCGTCACGAGGAGCATCGCATCCTTGCTGTCGAGCGTCGTGATGGCGAACGCGCCGACGGAGTTTCCCACCGCCGTGAGCTGCGCAGCGCCGCCCCAATTGTCGTTCTCCCCGATCTTCACCGAAGCGCCGTTGAAGAGCGCCAGCTTCGGATCGGGCATCGTGCCCCCGACCGCGAACTGCGCGAGGCCGGGTCCGATCGCCCGCACGAGTACCGTTTTGGCGGTCGTGCCTCCGACGACGAAGCCGGCGGTGAGCGTCGCGCCCGCAGAGATTTGTTTCAACACCGAGACATTGACGAGCCGCGGCGTAGCCGCGGTGAAGGCCCCGGCCGGCGTCGAATCGTAGAGCTCGGCAATCACCGTGCCAGCGCCCCCCGCGTTATCGCCTACCTGCACCGTGTAACTGCCGGGCGCGAGCGAACTGGCGAGCACCGCCGCGTCTTTTGAACCGGCCGATAAATACGGGAACGCTCCGACCTGCACGAACGCGTTGCTGAGCGCCGCCGAGCCGAGCCAGTCGTTGTTGGCGGCGACGGTTGTGTTAGTCGCGCCGGCCACGAGCGAGAGTTGCGGATCGCCGAGCACGCCCGCGACACCGAGCTGGGTGAGCGAGGGACCGGCGGCGCGCGCGAGCAACGCCTTGCTGCCGCCCGTGCCGACGCCGCCCAGCACCGTGCCCAACGTCATGCTCTCGCCGCTTGCGAGCGAGGTGAGGATCGAGAGGTTACTGAGCCGCGACGGCGTCGCGGCCGCGATGACGGTCAGCGCGGCCGCCGTGCTGGCCACCGTGCCCGACGCGTTCGTCGCGGTCACACCATAGGAGCCCGCGTCCGCCGCAGTCGCGGCAAACACCAGCGCAGCAGCGGTGGCGTCGGTGATCGCTTTGCCGTCGCGCTGCCATTGGTAGGTCGGGGCCGGCATCCCGGTCGCGGCGGCGCTAAAAACCACGGTGCTGCCGATCCCCGCGACGATCGGCGCGGGTTGGGCAACGAGCACAGGGGAGACCGCCGCCGGCGTGACGGTCAGTTGCGCAGCGGGGCTCGTGACGACGCCGGAAGCGTTATCCGCCAGCGCCGCGTAAAAACCGGCGTCGGCCGCCGAGATATTATTTAGGATCAGCGTGGCGCTCGTCGCACCGTCGATCCCCCTGCCATCCTTCAACCATTGGATCCGCGGCGCCGGCACGCCGGCCACCTCGACGGCAAACACCACCGCGCCGCCGGCCACGGCTGTTTGCGCCGCCGGAGCCGCGGCAAACACCGGCGCCGCGGGGGCCGCATTGACCGCGATCTGCGCGGCGCTACTCGTGATCGTACCGAGCGAGTTGGTGATCGTGACCGTGTAGCTGCCCGCGTCGGCCGCACCCACCCCGGCGACGACGAGCGTCGGCCCCGTCGCTCCGGCTATCGGCAAGCCATCCCGCAACCATTGAAAAGTCGGAGCCGGGGTTCCCGTGTAGGTGACACTCAGCGCGAGTGTGCCACCGACCGTGAGGGTTTGAGCGACCGGAGACCGCGTAATCGTGGGCGCGGAATTCGGCGCGGCCGCGACGACAATCGACGTCGAACCCGTGGTGACCGGACCGCTGCGGTTGGTGAATTGGTAGCCGCGCGCCGTAAATGTAAACGTGCCGGTCACCGTCGGCGTGCCAGAGAGCGTCAACGTGCCACTGGACGAATTGATCACAAACTGGCCACCCGAGAGCGCCGCGCCGACCGGGCTGACCCCAGGCGGAAGCGTATTGGTGACGTCCCAGGATTGCGCGAAACTCACGCCCACGCCGGTGATCGCCACCGACACAGAAAACGGCTGGCCGACGGTCGCTTTGGCAGGCAGCGCCGCATTGGCGACGAGCTGCGTGGTCGCGCCGGCGAGCGTATGTACGGCGCCGAGGGCCGCCGCCGGAGCGAGGACGGCGCGCAGGAGATTGCCGACCGGCGCGGCGAGTGGCGATTCTACCGTGAGCACAGCGCGGAGCATCGGCGTGCGTTGCAGCAGAGCGATGAGCACACCCGAGCTGAGGCCAATCGGGCGGGTGGATGCAAACAATCGGAATAGATTCATGAGAGAAGCGGGGGAACAGACCAAACGAAACCAGCGATCAACCACCGGCCCAAGCAGGACGGACGCGACAACCGTGAGGCCTGTTACAAAAAATCGGCCCACTTGTTCCGCGATCCCGTCGGGAAGCACGAGGTTAAGTCGCAAACCTGATCGCCCAACAAGATATGCCGACCCGCGCTTTCCCCTTGCCGTGCCCCGCCGATGGGCGGCACTGCCTAAACCATGCCGATTCGCCCCTCCCGCCCCGCCCCCGTCGCACCAGCCGCCCGGCTCGCGCGCTCGCTCGGCATCCCCGCCGACTACGGTGCCGCGCGCCACCTGCGCCCCTTCCGCGAAGCCGATGCCGACCGTCTGATTCTGGTCGGCCACGATCCGACCGAAGGGAAGCCCGTGCGTCTCGC
>CANIJN010000247.1 GCA_947467625.1 Opitutia bacterium
AACGCCTACGATTGGGCCCAGTATCTCGACTTCGCGGACCGCCATTTCGCCCGGCAACCCTAGGCCAGCGCTCATCGCCGCGCCACACCTCACTCGCGTGACCGTCCAGGAGGTGCGGTTGAACGCATTCGATGATTGAATACAGGAACTGGTCACAGGCGTACCGGTGTCGGTGTCCGTATCCACGGTTTGATCGACCCATCGCGTTGCCGCGCGGCGTTCTTCGAGGCTTGTTGCAGGATCGGATGCCGCGCCTCGCCCGCCTCGCCCGCCTCGCCCGCCTCGCCCGCATCGCCCGCCTCGCGGCCTGTTCGGGTTCCCTGCGGCCGTGCCTGTGCGCCAGACTTCTTTCGTGCCGAGTGCCTCGCGAACCGCCTCCGTGTTCTTCGCTCAGGTTATCGTCACCGTTTCCCGAATAGTTCGTTTCTATGGATCGCTCATGCCCATGCCGGGGGGCGCTCCGGGGCGGGCATCTCGCGCCTCGGCAAGCGGGCATTTTGTTCGGTCGTTGCCGAACCCATCGGCGGGACCGCCCGTACCCCTTCAAGCACGGACTTCACTTCCCGTTACACCGGACCTCAACCGTGCGCGTGGTCTTCGGGATTGCTCGTCCGCCCTCTTCCGCGTGGAGTCTCCGGTCTCTGCGTTGCCTTTTCCTATGATCATCACCCCGTTCACTCGTCGCCAATTTCTCACTACTACCACCGCCGGCCTCGCCGTGGGTCTGCTCCCGCGCAACAGCATCGCCGCGACCAAGCCGGCGGCGACCCCTCGCTGGCCCATCGGATGTTTCAACCGCCCGTGGACCAAATGGTCCTTCGACGAGACCCTCGATGCGATCAAAGCCGCCGGTTACACGCACACCGGACTCCTCACCCCGACGAAGGACGACGTCTTCACCAGCGCCAACGCCACGCCCGAATACCTCGCCGCCCTCAAGGCCAAGATCGCAGCCCGCGGCCTCAAGGTAAACATGACCGCCCTCCGCGTGAAGACCGCCCTGCCCCTCGCCGAGGCCCTCGCCGACACTCGTGCGCAAATCGCCAACGGCCACACCATGGGCGTGGAGTTCGCCCTCACATTTGGCGAAGATAAACCCGAGCGCTACGCCCACTATTTCAAGATCATGGCCGACGCCGCCGCCTTCGCGCAAGAACGCGGCATCAAGCTCGTCATGAAACCCCACGGCGGCGGCAGCGGGTCATCCGCGGAAATTGTCGCCGCAATCAAACAGGTCGGCCACGCCAATTTCAAAATCTGGTATGACGCCGGTAACATCGTCTATTACACGGGCAAAGATCCTGTCGCCGAACTCGAGCCGATCCTCCCGCTCGTCACCGGGTTTTGCGCCAAAGACTGCTCGGTTGAGCCGGGAGCCGACGGGAAAACCAAACCCGACGTGATGATCCAATTCGGCACGGGCAAAGTGGATTTCGCCGCCGTCTTCAAAAAAATGAAATCCGGCGGCTTCAACGGCCCCATTATGGTCGAAGGCTGTAAGATCGGCGCGACCGCCGCCGAGACCACCGCCAACGCCCGCGCCAACCGCACGTTCCTCGAAAAAGTCCTCGCGACAGTCTGATCCCACTTCCGAAGCAGGACTTCCGAGGCGGAGCGTGCTGCCCCAACGGGCTACGTGCCGCATGCTCGGACCCCCGCCGGGCTTCCGCATTCAGCTCTCGCCGCGCAGAAACTCCACATCGAGCGCGCACGTCGCACGCTTCCCGCTCTCGGCCACCAACTCCACCCCGGCCGCGCCGCCCGCAGTACTCTTCACCGAGCGAATCTCCGCGACGCGATCAAAGCCCTTCGGCACAGCGGCGACCGCCATGATGTAATTCACCGTCGTCGGTTTCTTCGGATTCAACCGCACCGTCGTCGGCAGTCCCGCAGCGCTCAGCGCGTTCGGCTTCACCGACTCGGCGAGTCCGAGGTGAAAACAACCCGTCACTTCCTCGATCCCCATCACCGCCGAATGCCGGCCGTTCCACGGCGCGTAGTGCCGCCCGCTATTCGACATCCACAGAATCGTGTGTCGCAAGACCCGCGGATCACGCAGCGCAAACCACACCGTGCCCTCCGCGGCCAGCACCACCGCCGACCACGCAAACGGCAACGTCGCGTCCGCCGTCATCATCACGAGATCGTCGTAACCCTTGCGCGCCGGATAGCTGCTCAGATCGGTCACGCCCCCCGTCGCCAGCGCCACCTTTTTGAGCGAGCGAAACATCGCACCCGGCTTCAACGCCGAATACCCGAAATTCTCCGGCTGTTCAAAACGCATCGGCAACACTTGCCCGCGCACAAACCGGCTCGTGCTCACCGCCCCGCTCCCCGGCACCTCGGGAAATTTCAACATCGCATGGTGCCCGAGACTCATCGGTCCGCTCATGCCCGATAACACGTGCCGCGAATAAACCGCTGTCTGCCCCGCGACCAGCGAGAGAAATTTATCCACGCGCCCCTTGCGCACCGTCGTCGCCAAACTCGCGTGCAGCGTCACCCGCGAGTCGGATTTCTCGAACGCATCCAACGACCAGTTCGCATTCGCCGTCTCCCCATGCGGCGGATGCCGCTCACCGCGCCACGGCGTCCCGTTGCCACCAAACGGCGCGCAGAAAAAATCTCCGCGCAGCGCGTGCAACAACGGCGGCAAGCCCGGTCCGAGCGTCTCCTCGGCCCACGGCGCCACCGAATAAGGCGACACCGTTTTTTCCCCCAACCGAAACACCACCGGCGCGAGATGCCCGCCGACCTGCGTTAGGTTCGCGGAGACGTGACTCGACTCAAACGACCAAGACGGCTGGCCAAGGACCGTGCGTAACAAGGGAGGGCTCATGATTCCGCGAGCAAACTCCACTCCCTCACTCCAATGCAAGCCCACAGCACGGGGCCCTACTTCACGGCCTCCAAATATCCACACAGCGTCTGGAGGTTCGCGATGAATGCGCTCGTGGTGATTTGCGGCGCCGGGCTGCGACGGCTGGCCGACGCCAGCCAGCGGCCTTGCGCGTCGAGCGCCGCAATTACGTCGCGCACGCGCGGCTCGAGCGCTTTTGCGCGCGCGGCTTTGCCCTTCGGAGATGTGGCGGCGTCCTCGGCGGCTTTTCGCTTCGCCAGGATCGCCGTGCGGCCGATGGCCTTGACCTCGTCATAATAGGCAAAAATTCCCGGCAGCCCATAGGTGCTCTTCCACGAGTAGCCGGTCTGCCGCTCGGGCGTGAGCTCCTCGACGGTGTAGTGAACTTTCCCGTCGCGGTCGCCATAGATGGGTTTGTTGGTGCCGATCTCATACAGGCGCGCCCAAAGGCCCGGCGCGATTTCGGAGCGCTTGAACCACGCGATGGCGCGCGGCAACGGTTCCAGATATTTCGCGTCGCCGGTCTCAAGATAAAGATCGATCAGCAGGCGCATCGCGCCGCCACTTTCGTTGGAGCATACGCTCGGCGGCTCAAACGCGCGCGCCCAGGCGGGCTCAAGCTGCGGGTTGTATTGCTGCGCCCAAGTGGGCTGGGGCTCGGGGAGCTGGGCCAGCAGAAGAAAATTTCCGCCCTTGAGCGCGGCGGCGCGAAACTCGGGGCGCCCGAGGCGCTTCGCGGCATCGAGGAGCGTCATCACGCAGTCGCGCTGCGTGTTGTCGTTGAGCGTGTAGTAGCCATTGTAGTTGTGCTTCGAATATTCCCGCGGGTAGTCCTGCGGGAATCGCGCCGCCTGCACGGGGTACTCGCGCGGATCCACCGGCGTGCCGGTCCAGCGCTGCGGCCAGCCGCCGTTGGGGCGTTGGGCGGCGAGGAGTTTCGTGAGGGCATAGTCGAGCGCCGTGCGGATGCGCAGGTCGCGCGGCTCGCTCGCCCCCTTGCTGGCATCGGCCACGGCGAGGAGAAAGCGGATGGCACTCTGGGTGTTGTCATCGTCGAAGGTCGTCGTGTTTTTCCGCTTGGCCGCATCGTCCACGGAAATTTTCCCTGCGTCGGTGCGGCGATACCAGCCAGCACTGAGCTTCGGATCGAAGTCCACGACGTAATCCCATCCGCCCGACTCCAGCTGCCCCACCGCGAGCGCGTCCGCCGCCGCCTTCGCCGCATCGAGGTAGCGCGCGTCACCAGTTACCTCATACGCGCGCAACCACGCTATGCCCATCGACGGCGTGCCCGGCGGCTGCACCCAAATTTGCGTGGGCGTGGCGCTGTTCTCGCCGGCGCGCTCCTTCAGGTCGGGCGAGTAACGCCACAAGTAGCCGCCGTCTGTCGCGATCGACCGCATAAACGCCGTGGCCTTTTCCATCGTCGCCCGCACCTCGGTTGCGAGGGGCTCCGCGGCCCGCAACGAGCCACCCACCAGCACCACCCACAACGCCAGCCAAACCGGGGTAAGTTTTTTCATAGTGGCGCCAGCCTTATTTTGCATCGCCCGAAAGCAACCATTCGTCACGCTCTCTCGTCCTTTCCCGTCCCTCCCTCTACCCACATGAAACTACGCACGCTCCTCCTCGCCGCGCTCTGCGCGTTCGCCCCTGCGGCTTCCGCTCAAGACTGGGCAAAACCCCGCCTCGAAAAAACCACCCGCCACTACGAATACGTCAAGGTTACCCATAACCAACGCGTCGTCACCGCCTTCGTCACCTACCCCGAGGTGAAAACCAAAGCCACCGCCGTCATCGTCATTCACGACAATCAGGGCCTCACCGACTGGGCGCGCGGCATGACCGACCAGCTCGCCGAGGCCGGCTACATCGCCATCGCCCCCGACCTCCTCTCCGGCATGGCTCCCAACGGCGGCGGCACCGCCGAATTCGCCGGCAATCGCGACAGCGTCGGCAAGGCCTTTAGCGAACTCGGCGGCGCGAAAGCCAACCAAGTCACCGCCGACCTCGAAGCGATCTACGCCTACGCTGCCAAGCTTCCCGCGTGTAACGGCAAAGTCGTCGTCGGCGGTTTCTGCTGGGGCGGCACCCAAACCTTCCGCTTCGCCACGAACAATCAGAACGTCAAAGCGGCCTTCGTGTTCTACGGCAGCCCGCCCAACGACGAGGACCTCGCGAAAATCACCAGCCCAGTCTACGGTTTCTACGGCAGCAACGACGCTCGCATCAACACCACGATCCCAAAAACCATCGAGCTCATGAAAACCGCGGGTAAACCATTTGATCCCGTCACCTACGAAGGCGCCGGCCACGGCTTCATGAAATCCGGCGAAGATCCCGCCGGCAGCCCCGAAAACAAAAAAGCCCGCGAAGGCGCTTGGATCCGCCTCAAAGCAATCCTCGCCAAACTCTGAGCGCAGTAGGGCGGAGCGCGTCGTCTCGTCGCAGCCCGACGCAGGCGCATGACCCGCCCTTTTTTGCGCCCGCGTGTCCACGATCCGGATTCACCGATCAGGCGAATCTCCCGAGATCGATAAATCGACGAAGATGAGCGGTTCAACGCCTGCCTCTATCCGTTTCATCCGCCCCTTCTGTGGTTAAAAATCTTTCTTCCATGCGCTCTCCCACTGCCCTCGCCCTCGCCCTCGCTTTCGCTCTCACGTTCACGGCCGGTGCCCAAACCGCACCCGTCCCGAAAAAAATCCCCGCCCAAGGCCTCTCGCTCACCGACGCCGACCGCGCCGAACTCACCGCCGGCACCACCGCCCTCCGCACCGAGATCGATGACCTCGCCCGGGAGGGGACCGTCACCGTCACCGCACTTCTCCCGGACGTCGAAATTTTTCACAAAGCCGTCGCGTGGTCCCTCGCCGACGACACGTTTTATTCCCCCAAAGAGATCGCCTTCGCGAAACACCTGCTCGCCGAAGGTCGCGAACGCGCCGCGCAACTCCGCGCTCGCAAATCCCCTTGGCTCGGAGCCCGCGGTCTCATCGTCCGCGGCTACCGGTCAAAACTCGATGGCTCCGTCCAGCCCTACGGCCTCGTCATTCCCGCCGACCTCGATCTCTCAAAACCCACGCCCGCAATGGTCTGGCTCCTCGGTCGCGGCGAAAAACGCACCGAGCTCGCCTTCCTTTCCGAGCGCGAAGCCGGCCCGCCCCAGCTCACACCCAAAGGCGTCATCACGCTCGTCCCCTACGGTCGCTTCTGCAACGCGACCAAATTCGCCGGCGAAGTCGACGTCATGGAAGCCCTCGCCGCTGTCCGCGCCCACTACTCCATCGACCCACTCCGCATCGCCGTCGCCGGTTTCTCGATGGGCGGCGGCAGCACGTGGCACCTCGCGACGCATTTCCCTGGCCTCTGGTGCGCCGCTTCGCCCGGTGCGGGTTTCGCCGAGACGCCCCTCTTCACCAAAGCCAACGCTCCCGGCAAAGAAGTCCGCCCCGCCTGGGAACAACTCCTCTGGCGTCACTACGAAGCCACCGGCATTTCCCAAAATCTCTTCAACGTCCCGACCCTCGCTTACGCCGGCGAACTCGACGGCCAGAAAGAAGCCTCCGATCTCATGGAAGCCGCGATGGCCACCGCCGGTTTGAAGCTCGAACGCTTCATCGGCCCGCAAACCGCCCACAAATACCACGACGCCACGAAGGCCGAACTCACCACTCGTTTCGAAGCCCTCATCGCGAAGGGTCGCGACGCCGTGCCCAGCGAAATCCGTTTCAGCACCTACACGCTGCGTTACCCAGAATCTTCGTGGGTCCGCATCGAGGGTCTAGAAAAACACTGGGAGCGCGCCGATGTCCGCGCCAACCGCGCCCAAGATTCCAGCGTCATTATCGAAACAAAAAATGTCAGCGAACTCCAGGTCATGGCTGCCGTTGGCCGCATCGCCATCGATGGCCAGGAGCTGAGTGACACCGCCACGCGCGTGGGCCGGCGCCTCAAAAAAACCGCAGGTAAATGGGCCTTCGCTTCCACCGCCGCTCCCGCCGCCGATCTCCGAAAATCTCACGGTCTCACCGGCCCCATCGACGACGCCTTCATGGACGCCTTCACCTTCGTCCGCCCCTCCGGCAAACCCCTCAGCCCCGAGCTCGGCACCTGGGTCGAAAGCGAACTCACCGCCGCCCGCCACCTCTGGCGCGACGTCTTCCGCGGCGACACCCCCGTCGTCGCCGACACCGCACTCACCGACGCCGACATCGCCACCAAACACCTGATACTCTGGGGCGACCCCACCTCCAACCGCGTCCTCGCAAAGCTCCTCGCCACCGGAAAACTCCCGCTCACGTGGGACGCAAAAACCCTCACGTTCCGAGGAAAAACGTACGACGCCGCGCGCCACGCCCCGATTTTGATCTTCCCGAATCCACTCAATCCGTCGCGCTACGTCGTCCTCAACAGCGGCCTCGATTTCCGCGCCGACGGCTACACCAACAACGCTCTCCAAACCCCCAAGCTCCCCGACTGGGCCATCGTCGACCTCCGCACGCCCCCCGGCCCCCGTTGGCCCGGCACCATCGTCGACGCCGGTTTCTTCAACGAGGAGTGGAAATAAAGTACGGCGCGATCTCCCCGTCCCACGCTTGGCCAACGCTGAATCCTCCACTCTCAACGCCCACGTCCCGTCTTTCCTCTCCTTAAACGTTCAGCGTTGAACGTTGAGCGTTCGCCGCCCTCCCCATGCAACTCCGACTCCCCCTCCTCGTCCTCGCCTCTGTCCTCCTCGGCACGCTCGCTCCGCTGACGGCGGCGACCCTCCGCACCATCGCCGGCACCGGAGTCAAAGGCTTTTCCGGCGACGGCGGTCCCGCCAACGCTGCGCAAATCAACAACCCCTTCGGCGTTGTCCGCGGCCCCGACGGTAATCTCTGGTTTTGCGAATACGGCGGCCAACGCATCCGCACGATTTCCTCCTCCGGCACCATCCGCACCGTCGCCGGTAATGGCCAAACTGGATACACCGGCGATGGCGGCCCCGCCACCGCC
>CANIJN010000248.1 GCA_947467625.1 Opitutia bacterium
AACAACACGTCGTCGGCATCGTGCGCGAACCTCCAAGCCGACGGAATCGTGATGCGATTCCGGTCGTCCAACGAGTGCGTGAAGTGACTCGTATAACTCGGTTGTTGGGCCTGCGGCATGGGTACTTGGGATTCTCAGAATCCCATTTCACAACATTTCCCCCCATTTTATCCCATCGTCAAGGAATTTACCTATGAAAATGCAGTTTTTTTCTCACACGTTATTCGCAATCGAAAACTCCCCCTCAAAATGCCCGAAAAAAGGCCCGGCCCGCCCCTCAGCGACCTCGGATCACGTTCGCACGCAGCGAACCGGACGCAGCGAGCCGCGAACCTCGAGCCGACATCCGAACGCTCAAAACGAGGACATAAACTCCGCGAATGATCGGCGGGTGGAAAAGGGCACCGGTCAGCTTCACGCTCATTCGACCATCCTCGCGATCACGCTCGCACACTCACGCTCAGAACCAGGCGCAGCCTGCTTCGGGGCAGTGGAACTGTTGGGAATAAATAGCGCTCGCGCCCGAAACGCGCGCCGCGTTGTTTTCGTCTTTTCGAAACTCAGGCTCGACGTCACCCGCGATAAATCCATACGAATTGACTTCCACGTCGTTCACCTTCCCTTCCCGCTTCGTTCGATTCCCAAACACGACCATCAGAATTGCCTGCCACCCGCCCCGCCCCTGCCAACCACACGCAGCCTCTTTTTTCTTCTGTTCCTATCCCTCCCAACCAAAAAATCATGAGCGAATCCTCCTCAAACGACACGCGTTGCGCCTACACCTACGCATTTTTTCTCATCCGCCTCTGGCTCGGCCTCCGCGCGTTGTTCGCCGGCCTCGAAAAATTCGAAAAAGGGGGCGCCTACTCGTTCACTGCTTATTATGAGAACATGGGACGCATGGCCTCCGGTATCACGGGCGCGTCATTTCTCCCGCTCTGGACCACGAGGCCCTTCGCCCACAGCATCGGCTACTTGCTGATCCTCGTCGGCGTGACCCTCCTCCTCGGCATCAAAACGCGTCTCACGCTCCTCGCCCACGGTCTCCTCTACGTCGCACTTTCTTTCGGCCTCATGGTGGTCCAGGAAGGCGAAGGCGTCGCTTGGCTCGGCATGCACGTCATCTTGGCAATCGGCGGCCTCTTGCTCATGCAGCACAACCGTTTCGCCCTCGTAAGGGACTAACCGGGCTCGGCCCAAACGCCCACGACCCGCCATGTCCGACCTCTCCTCCTCTCCTCTCACCCGCCGCGATTTCCTCAGCACGAGCGCCAAGCTCGGAGCCTTTATCGCCGCCGCTCCCTACGTCGCCCGCGGTGCCGACGGCACGGGATCCGATCAAGTCAACGTGGCCGTCATCGGCTGCGGTGAGCAGGGCCGCATTCTGATCAATGCTGCGCTGAAAATCCCCGGCGTCCGATTCAAAGCCGTCTGCGATATCTGGCCCGTCAACCGCAACTACGCAGAGAACATCCTGAAGAAGTTCGGTCACGATCCGAAGCCGTTCGAGGACTACCGCGAGTTGCTCGCCACCGTGAAGGATATCGACGCCGTGATTATCGCGACGCCCGACTTCAAGCACGCCGAACACACCGTCGCCGCTCTCAAGGCCGGCAAGCATGTTTACTGCGAGAAACTCATGTCCAACACCGTGGAAGGTGCCCGCTCCATGGTGGTCGCCTCCCGCGAAACCAAGAAGCTTCTCCAACTGGGACACCAGCGCCGCAGCAATCCGCGCTATCAACACGCGAAGGATAAGATCGTCACTGGCAATCGCCTCCTCGGCCGGATCACGAACATCACCGGTGAATGGCACCGCGCCGTCTCCGCCGACCTCGGCTTCCCCGTCGGCAAAGGTCTCACGGACGCCAAACTCGCCGAATACGGCTACGCCAATATGCACGAGTTTCGCAATTGGCGTTGGTTTAAGAAATATGCCGGCGGCCCCATGTCCGACCTCGGAGCCCACCAAATCGACGTCTACAATTGGATGCTCGGCGTCAATCCCCGCTCCTGCATGGCGAGCGGCGGCGTCGATTACTACAAAACTCACGAATGGTACGACAACGCGATCGCCATCTTCGAGTATCCCACCAAGGAGGGCATAGTTCGTGCCACCTATAACGTGCTTACCACCACCAGTGCCGGCGGTGGCTATCATGAATATTTCATGGGCGACGAGGGTGCGCTAAAAATTTCGGAGAGCCCGAAAGCGACCAAACTCTACCGCGAAGCCCGCGCGCCCGAGTGGGAAGAGTGGACCACCAAGGGCGTCGTGGCCGCTCCTCTGTCCGGCGAAGGCGCTCCTCCGGCCGTCAAGCCATGGGAAAAAGTGGGCGTCAAGAAACTCGGCGGCCCGTCCAAGGCCACCGTCGACGTCCGCGAGACCGCCGCACTCTCCGCGTGGGATATTCCGGTCACCCTCGACAAGGCGATTCACCAGCCCCACCTCGAAAACTTCTTTGACGCGATCCGCAAGGGCACTCCGCTCAACTGCTCCGGGGAATCCGCGTTTGCCACCGCCGTCACCATTCTCAAGATCAACGAGGCCGTCGCCGCGCAAAAGACCCTGACCTTTGCGCCCGGCGATTTCATCGCCTGATCCGCAACTCTTCCTCCCGACCCTTCCCATGAAACGTTCCCGTCTGTCTTTCCTCATCGCCCTCATCGCGCTCACGAGCGCGGCCCAAGCTGCGGACCAAGTTCCGCTCAAACTGGAGCTGCCCAAGCCACTCTTCGCCGGCACTCCCCGCCCCATCCAACTTCCCAACCTCGAGAAACCCCGCTCCGGCAAACGTCCGGACCTCATGGTCCCCGCCGGTACCGTCAATCTCTCCAAGGGAAAAACCGTCACCAGCAGTGATCCTCTCCCGGTCATCGGCGAACTCACCTTCCTCACCGACGGTGACAAATCCGGCACGGACGGCACCTACGTGGAGCTCGGGCCAACCCCTCAATGGGTGCAGATCGACCTCGGTGCCTCCGCCAACGTAGCCGCCATCGCCGTCTGGCACTTCCATTCCCAAGCGCGCGTCTACCACGATGTCGTGGTGCAGGTGTCGAACGACAAGGATTTCAAGACCGGCGTCACGACCGTTTATAACAACGACGACGACAACTCCTCGAAACTCGGCAAGGGCAAGGACCTCGCCTACATTGAGAATTTCGAAGGCCGCCTCTTCGAAGCCAAGGGTGCCGTCGGTCGCTACGTCCGCTTGTATAGCAACGGCAATACGTCCGACGAACTGAACCACTACTGCGAAGTCGAAGTTCACGGCTCAGTCGCAAAGTAAGCTCTCCCAAAGTTCATCACATTCAGAAAGGGCGGACGATTTGTCCGCCCTTTCTTGTGCCCGGACACGACGCACGTCTCAATGCTACCCATGTTCGCCCCCTTCAGTCGCTGGCTGCCCCTCGCGCTAGTCGCGTTAGCTGCGCTCTGGCTGCGGACCCATGACCTCGCGCGGCGCCCGATGCATGCCGACGAGGCCAATCAGGCCATCAAATTCGGGGACCTGCTCGAACACGGCCGCTACGCCTTCGACCCCCGCGACCATCACGGCCCCACTCTCTACTACGCCGCACTACCGATCGCGTGGGCACGTGGCCAAACGACCATCGCCTCGCTCGACGAAACCACCGTCCGCCTCGTGCCCGCACTCGCCGGGACACTCAGCGTCTTGCTGCTCTTCGCCCTCGCCGCGCCCCTCGGTCACTGGCCTGCCCTCGCCGCCGCCGCACTCATGGCAGTCGCGCCCGCTTCGGTCTACTACAGCCGCTACTTCGTCCAAGAAACCCTCCTCGTCACCTTTTTCCTCGCCGCGCTCATCTGCGCCCAACGTTGGTGGCGCACCGGGCGAACGTCATGGATCATCACCGCTGGCGCGTGCGCGGGCCTCATGCAAGCGACCAAGGCGAGTGCGCCACTTTTTGCGTTTTCCGCTCTCATCGCCCTCGCCGTCGTGGTCCGCACACGCCCGGTCTCATCCCGCCTCGCGCGCGACCTCGTCTTCGCGCTGTCGGCCGCGCTCGTCGTCGCCGCACTCTTCTATTCTTCCTTCGGTACTCACCTCACCGGCCTTCACGACGCCATCGCCACCTACACCCACGCCGGTGGTCGCGCGGCCACTGGCACCAGCGGACATGAAAAGCCGTGGTGGTATTATCTCAGCCTCTTCGGCTGGCACCGCGAAGGAGGACTTCTGTGGCAACAGCTCGCCTTCGCACTCCTCGCCGGCGCCGGCTTTATCGTCGCCTTCGCTACGCGCCAAAAACTCCTCTGCTGGGCCGCCCTCTACACGTTGCTCGTCTTCGTCGCCCTCTCGCTCACGCCCTACAAAACTCCCTGGCACGCCGTGCACCTCGTGCCCGGATTCGCCCTCCTCGCCGCCGGCGCGCTGGCCGCCCTCCCGTTCCGTCCGCTGGCCCTGGCCGTCGCCAGCGGGGCCCTCTTCCTGCAAATCAACCAAACCAACCTCGCTGCTTTCCTCCGCTCCGCCGACGCTCGCAATCCCTACGCCTACGTTCACAGCTCCCCCGACGTCCGTAAAATCCGCGCGCTCGTCGAGTCCGCCCTCACCCGCACTCCCAGCGCCACCATTCGCGTCATCAGCGAAGAATACTGGCCGCTCCCATGGTACCTGCGCGCGGTCCCGGCGGCCTCCGTCGGTTACTGGTCGGCGCCACCGGCCGACTGCGACGGCGCCCTCGTCATCGCTTCGGCCACCCACGCCGTCGCCGTTCGCGCCCGCCTCCATGGCGACTACGACGAATCCTACCTTGGACTTCGCCCCGGGTTCCTCTGCGTGGTGTTCACGCCTGTCACCACCGTCCCATGACGCCGACCCTGCGCTACTCCCTCGTCGTTCCCTTCTACAATGAAGCGGGCAACATTTTCCCTCTCATCGCCACCGCGGTCGCAGTCCTCGACACCCTCCGGCACAACTACGAGATCATTCTCGTCAACGACGGCAGCACCGACGCCACCGCCGCCGAAATCTCCGCCTGCATCACCCGGTGGCCACAATGCCGCGCACTCCACCAACCGCGCAACCTCGGGCAAGCCACCGCGCTCCTTGACGGACTCCGTTCCGCCCGCGGCGAAATTCTCCTCGCCATGGACGGCGACGGCCAGAACGACCCGCGCGATTTCCCTCTCCTGCTCGCCCCCGTCGAGGCCGGCACGCTCGATGTCGCCTGCGGCTGGCGCCACGACCGCCACGACTCGTGGCTCCGCCGCCGCATGTCGCGTCTCGCGAATCTTGTCCGCGGCCGCGTCCTCGGCGACCACCTCCACGACAGCGGCTGCCAACTTCGCGCGATGCGCCGCGAGGTCGTCGCCTGCCTCTTCCCCTTCGAACTGCTGCAATCGTTTCTCCCCGCCATTGTCGTTGCCGCCGGTTTTCGCCTCGGTGAATTCCGCGTGCGCCACCACCCGCGCACCCGGGGCGAAGCCAAATACGGCCTCCGCCAACTCTGGCTACGCCCCACCCTCGCGATGTTTCGCCTCCGTCGTCGCCTACGCGCACGTTCATGAACCGCTCGCCCAAAATTCTCCCGTCCGCTCCCCCTCATTCCCAAAGGAAGTGTCACGTAATACGTGACACTTTTCTCAGCCGAGCTTTGCAGGTGTTTTGCGCCGCGACATGAACTGGCCCACATTTCACCACGAAGCGATGGCC
Organism: Opitutia bacterium; assembly: GCA_947467625.1. Lineage (GTDB taxonomy): Bacteria > Verrucomicrobiota > Verrucomicrobiia > Opitutales > Opitutaceae > GAS368. The sequence goes on from CANIJN010000248.1 coordinate 5,682, forward strand.
ACCACCTTCGCCATCGTCATCGCCGACCACCCCCGCGACTATGCGCGCCAGGCCGCCGCCGCCGCTTTCCGTGAGCTCGACCGACTCGAAAGCGAACTCAGCCGCTATGTCGAATCCAGCGACATCGCCCGCGCCAACCGGCTCGCCCCCGGCGAAACCATCTCCATCGGTGAAGACGCGCTCCACGTCCTGCTGATCGCCGCCGACGCCTCACTGGCAACCGATCGCGCCTTCGATGCCGCCTACGCCTCGGAGCGCCTCCCCCATCAACCCGCGGACGCCCCCCTCTTCACCCTCGACCCGGCCGCCCACACGCTCACGTCGCACACCGCTCGACTGCACCTCGACCTCGGCGCCGTCGGCAAAGGCTACGCTCTCGACCGCATGGCCGCGCAACTTCGCGAGTGGGCCATCACCACCGCCTGCCTGCAAAGTGGCGGCAGCACCGCCCTCACGCTGGCAGCTCCCGCCGGACATGCTGGCTGGCCCATCGGTATCGGGGAAGACGTGACGCACCGGATGCTCACGCTCACGGACATCGCGCTCAGTGGTTCTGGCATCGCCGTGCAAGGCGCCCACCTCATCGATCCCCGCACCGGTGCACCCTCGCCGCGCGCCACCCGCACCTGGGCCCTCGCCCCGACCGCCGCACTATCGGACGCGCTTTCCACAGCGTTTTTTATTTTTTCCGAGGAGCAAATCGCGGCGTTCTGCGCCGCCCATCCGGAAATCGGCGGAGCCAGCGCGGTCTCCTCCACGCAACTGAACGTCCACGGCGCGCTAGCCCGTTATCCGGCCACCGCATCCGTCTGATCGGGCTCAGGTTGTACCAGAATTCATCATCGTCCGCCCGGCCGTCGGAAACCAGCCACCGGACAATTTACTGTCCTTCCGCGTCGGAAAAATCCTTCCTTACCCACACCCATGCACGCACCCACCAATATCCAGCTCATCGGCAGTGAAGTCGCCATCGCCTGGTACGACGGTGCGGAAAGTTATGTGACCTTTGAAAAACTCCGCGCGGCGTCGCCCAGCGCCGCCAACATCGGCGAGACCGATATCCTCGGCAACAAATACGGCGGCGACGGACCGAAGACATTTCCCGGCGTGCACGTCGTCGGCTGGGCCATCGTCGGCAACTACGCCGTCCGTTTCGATTTCAGCGATGGTCACAACACCGGCCTCTATAGCTACGACTATTTACGGCGACTCGCGGCCACGTGAGTCGATCACCGAGGCCCTGCACGAGTCCGAGGCAGGAGCCCGCTTGCAGGCGATTCGCCTACCTTTCATTTTCCCATCCCCTGCCAGCAGGCTCCTACCTCCAGTCATTTCACCATGAGCACCTACGTCTTCCCAACCCGCACAACCACCGCCGACATCGAACTCGGCGCGACGCTCCAGCCAAAATTCGGCCCCGACGGCCTAATTCCCTGTATCACTCAAGATATCCACACGGGCGAAGTGCTGATGTTTGCGTTCATGAATGCCGAGTCGCTCAGCCACACGCTCACGACAAAAAAAGCCACCTACTGGAGCCGCTCGCGCAAAAAACTCTGGTTGAAAGGCGAAGAGTCCGGCAACGTGCAACACCTCCGCGAAGTCCGCACCGACTGCGACCAAGACGTGCTGCTCATTAAGGTCGAGCAAACCGGCGCCGCCAACGCCAGCTGCCACAACGGCTACAAATCCTGCTTCTACCGGAAACTCGCCGACGACGTAAATCCCGCGGACGCATCCTCATTCAAGCTCCAGTTCACGAGCCAGCCCTTCTTCGACCCCGCGACCGTCTACAAGAAAAAATAAGCTCTCGTGGGGTGAAAAGCGCGATCGATAATCACAACGGTGGACGCCGATCCGCTGAGGTTATAGACGGAAAAACGGGTGCTGGGGCAGGAGGCCGATTTGCGACCGATCGATCTGCCGGAAGCCGAGTTCTAACCGGCGAGCGTGAAGTCGTCTAATTCTGGCGGTTAGGAATGCGCCTGTGGTTTCGGCGGATATTCTTCTCCGGAAAAAGCGAAAAGCACTTCTTCCGTGGGTGGTTTTTCTTCCTTTTAACTGAGGTGATTGCAGGGTGAGT